>JAUVWV010000023.1 GCA_030603925.1 Thauera sp.
GCGAGATCTCCCGTCTGCCCGCGGTGATCCGCGACCTGGCGCTGGTGGTCGGGCAGGAGGTCAGTTCGGCGCGCGTCATGGAGGTCCTGCGCGAGGCTGCGCCGGCCATCGTGCGCGAGATCGGCCTGTTCGATGTGTACCATGGCAAGGGCATCGATCCGGAGAAAAAGAGCCTTGCGTTCAGGGTGTTGATGCAAGATACTCAGCGGACGCTCGAGGAGGCCGAGGTGGAACAGGCCGTCCAGGCGCTGGTGCGTCACGCGGAAACCACTCTGGGTGCCCGGTTGCGTGGCTAGGGAGAAAAGCGTGACCTTGACCAAAGCGGAACTGGCCGATCTGCTGTTCGAGCGCGTCGGCCTGAACAAGCGTGAAGCCAAGGATATGGTGGAAGGCTTCTTCGAGGAGATCCGGGTGGCCCTGGAGCGTGGCGATTGCGTGAAGCTTTCCGGCTTCGGCAACTTCCAGTTGCGCGACAAGCCGCAGCGCCCGGGTCGCAACCCGAAGACCGGCGAGGAGATTCCGATCACCGCGCGCCGCGTCGTCACCTTCCACGCGAGTCAGAAGCTGAAGGCCGCTGTGGAGCAGCTAAGCGATGCAAGCAAGCAGCCCTAACGCCGAAACCGATTCGCTGCCGCCGATTCCGGCCAAGCGTTACTTCACCATTGGTGAAGTCAGCGAGCTGTGTGCCGTCAAGCCGCATGTGCTGCGCTACTGGGAGCAGGAGTTCACCCAGTTGAAACCGGTGAAGCGGCGGGGCAACCGGCGCTACTACCAGCACCACGAGGTGCTGCTGGTGCGCCGCATCCGGCAGTTGCTCTATGACGAGGGTTTCACCATCTCGGGTGCGCGCAACCGGCTGGGCGAGAACGCCATCCACGAGCACGAGGTCGAGGAGGAAAGCGACCGTCTGAAGCGGGTGCTGGCCGAGGTGCGCAGCGAGATCGAATCCTTGCTGGGCGAACTGAAGGCTTGATCCGGCGTGCTGGGCGGACACCCGACGGCGGAACGATTGTGTTGTGATTCGCTGGCAAAATTGCCAAGAGGTGCTATAATTTTCGTCTGTGTCGGGGCGTAGCGCAGCCTGGTAGCGCACTTGCATGGGGTGCAAGGGGTCGCGAGTTCGAATCCCGCCGCCCCGACCAAAGTTTGCAGTCAAGAAACCGGCCCCGCGCCGGTTTTTTGTTTTGCGGTCCTGCCGCCAGATGCTGATATTCTCCGACGGGCAGCGCCGCCTGCGTTCGTCCGCATTGGGTACGGAACAATCATGCGCATACTCGTCAGCAACGATGACGGTTACTTCGCCCCAGGAATTGCCGCACTGGCGGCCGCGCTCGCCGAAGTGGGCGACGTTACCGTGGTCGCCCCCGAGCGCGACCGCAGCGGAGCGAGCAATTCCCTGACCCTCGACCGGCCGTTGTCGCTGCGGCGCGCGGCCAACGGCTTTCACTTCGTCAACGGCACGCCGACCGATTGCGTCCACCTGGCGGTGACCGGGATGCTCGATCACCTGCCGGACATGGTGGTGTCGGGTATCAACCATGGGGCGAACATGGGCGACGACACCATATACTCCGGCACCGTCGCCGCGGCCACCGAGGGCTATCTGCTCGGCGTGCCGTCCATCGCGATCTCGCTGGTGAGCAAGGCGGCGAGCGACTTCAGTGCCGCCGCGCGGGTTGCGCGCGATCTGGCCGAACGTTTCCAGCGCGTACCCTTCCAGCGTCCAGTGCTGCTCAATGTGAACGTGCCCGACTGCCCGTACGACGAGCTGCGCGGCACTCGCATCACCCGCCTGGGCAAGCGCCACAAGGCCGAACCGGTGATCCGCAGTCTCACCCCGCGCAACGAGACGGTGTACTGGGTGGGCGCCGCCGGTGGGGCAGCGGACGCCGGCGAGGGTACCGACTTTCATGCGGTGGCAAACGGCTGCGTGTCGATCACGCCCTTGCAGATCGACCTCACCCACACCGGGCTGATCGGCCCGGTGGCCGACTGGCTGGGACGTTGAACATGGCGCTGGCCGACACGGGACACGCCGCCAGCCGCGCGCGCGCGCGCATGGTCGAGCGGCTGCGCAGCCAGGGAATCCGCGACGAGAAGGTGCTCGCGGCGATGATGCAGGTGCCGCGCCACCAGTTCGTCCAGGAGGGGTTGTCCTACAGTGCGTACGACGATACCGCGCTGCCGATCGGCTTCCAGCAGACCATTTCACAACCCTTCGTGGTGGCGCGCATGATCGAGATCCTGCGTGCCGGGCGGGAACTCGGGCGCACGCTGGAGGTCGGGGCAGGGTGTGGTTATCAGGCGGCGGTGCTGTCCTACGTCGCGCAGGAGGTGTACGCGGTGGAGCGTATCCGTCCGCTGCTCGACCGGGCGCGCGAGAACCTGCGCACGCTGCGGCGGCCGAACGTGCGCCTGAAGCATGCCGATGGTAATCTCGGTCTGCCGGAGGCGGCGCCGTTCGATACCATCATCGTCGCTGCCGCGGCGGCGGCCATTCCCCAGGCGCTGAAGGAACAGCTTGCGCCGGGCGGGCGCCTGATGATCCCGGTGGGGACGAACGATCAACGCCTGGTGATGGTGGAGCGGCAAGGCGCCATCTTCAGGGAAAGCCGGCTCGAAGCGGTGCGCTTCGTGCCCCTGCTCAATGGAACGGAATGAGAAAGAGAGTGATGTCCGGTAGTTTCCCGCGTGTGCTGGTTCTCGGTGTGGCCGCTGGCGTGCTGGCCGGTTGTGCGTCGAAGACGGCAGCGCCGGTGCGTGATGCGACCCAGCCCCCGGCGCCGGTTGCGGCACCGACCGAGGTCGATGCGCGCTATTTCCATGTCGTGCGGCCGGGCGATACGCTGATGGGTATCTCGCGTCAGTACGGGCAGAGCGTGGCCGACCTGGTGGCCTGGAACGGGCTGAGCAATCCCAACCAGATTTCGGTGGGCCAGCAACTGCGCGTGGCACCGCCCGAGGGCGCTGTCGCTCAGGCGATGGCCATTCCCGACACGACCGAACTGCGTCCCCTGGGAGCTCCGGCCGACTCGGCCGGAGCGCGACTCTTCGAGGAGCCGCGAGGTGGCCGGCAAGCATACAGCGATGCGGCCTGGGCTTCGATCAAGGGCCAGCCGGGGCCGCTCGCGGCCGCACCGGCCAGCGTGCCCGAGGCATCGTCGGCGAGCGCGGCGACTGAAGCCGGCGGTTGGGTCTGGCCGGTGGCCGGCGGCAACATCCTGCTGGGCTTCGATCAGCCGAAGGGCGAGAACGGCAAGCTGCTCAACAAGGGTATCGACATCGGCGGTGCGCCGGGCACGCCGGTGCTGGCCTCTGCGCCGGGTACCGTGATGTATGCAGGCAGCGGCTTGCGTGGTTTCGGAAAACTGGTCATCATCAGGCATGAGTCGGACTACCAGACGGTGTATGCTCACAACCAGCAGCTGCTGGTGAAGGAAGGCGATACCGTCACCCGGGGGCAGAAGATCGCCGAACTGGGCAGTACCGATGCAGATCGCCCCATGCTGCACTTCGAGATCCGACGGCAGGGCAGGCCGCTGGATCCGATGAAATATCTGCCCGCGCGCTGACGAGGAGGCCATGCAGGATCCGGTGATGCCTGAAGACGTCGACTGCCAGGAGCCGGACCTGCCTCTCGAGGTGGAGGTCTTTGCCGACCCTCCGCCGCCGGCGCCGGAAAGCGAATTCCTCAGCGACGTCACCCAGATCTATCTCAACGAGATCGGCGCCAATCCGCTGCTCACCGCACAGGAAGAGGCCGCCCTGGCGCGCCGCGTGCGCGCGGGTGATTTCGACGCGCGCCAGGTGATGATCGAGCGCAACCTGCGCCTCGTGGTGAACATCGCCAAGCACTACCTCAATCGCGGCATCCCGCTGCTCGACCTGGTCGAAGAGGGCAATCTCGGCCTGATGCACGCGCTGGAGAAGTTCGACCCCGAACGCGGCTTCCGCTTCTCCACTTACGCCACATGGTGGATCCGGCAGAACATCGAGCGCGCGATCATGAACCAGTCGCGCACCATCCGCCTGCCGGTGCACGTGGTCAAGGAACTCAACCAGGTGCTGCGCGCCCAGCGCCACCTGGAGGCCTCGGGCAATGGCGAGTTCAGTCTGGAGGAGGTCGCGCAGCGTCTGGGCCGGCCGATCGAGGACGTGCGCGCCATCCTCGCGCTGTCGGAGCACACCGCTTCGCTCGATGCGCCGCTGGATATCGACCCTTCCCTGTCGATCGGCGAGTCCCTCGCCGACGAGCATGCCGAGTCGCCCGAATCGCAGATCCACACCGGCGAGATCGAGAGCCTGATCCGCGAGTGGATCGCCATGCTCAACGACAAGCAGCGCATGGTGATCCGTCACCGCTACGGTCTGGATGAATGCGAACTGATGACGCTGGAGGAACTGGCCGCGCAACTGGGCCTGACCCGCGAGCGGGTGCGCCAGATCCAGCTCGAAGCGCTGGGCCAGCTGCGGCGCATCCTCAAGCGCCGCGGCATCTCCAAGGACGTACTGCTCTAGTCCGCATTTCTCACTTCCGGCCCGCAGGGTGCGGGCGCGCTCAGCGCCCCTTGCCGTGGCGCAAGGCCTCGGCAAGCTGAAAGACCGCCATGGCGTAGAAGCTGCTGCGGTTGTAGCGCGTGATCACATAGAAATTGCGATAACCCAGCCAGTATTCGGTGTCGGCGTTCGGCGTGGGCAGGTCCACGAAGGTGGCGGTATCGGCCGGCGCGCTGCCGTCCAGCTGTACCACCCCGGCGGCGAGCAGTGCGTCCGGCGTCAGGCTGGGATCGATGCCGGCGTCGATCAGCGCACGCGCGTCGGTATCGGCTGCGATGCGTGCGCGGTGGGCAATCGGCCGGCCGGCTTGCCAGCCGTGCACGTGCAGGTAGTTGGCCACGCTGCCGATGGCGTCGGTGGGGCTGTGATCGAAGTCGATGCGCCCGTCGCCGTCGAAGTCCACCGCATAGTGGCGTACGCTGCTCGGCAGGAACTGCGGATAGCCGACCGCTCCGGCAAAGGAGCCGTAGTAGCTGAACGGGTCGCTTCCCTGCTCGCGCGCGAGCAGCAGCAGGTTCTCCAGCTCGCGGCGGAACAGCGGGGCGCGCGGCGGGTAGTCGAAGGCCAGGGTCGCCAGGGCGGAGAAGGTCTCGAAGTTGCCGGTGTGGCGTCCGTACAGGGTCTCGACGCCGATGATCGCCACGATGACCTCTTCCGGCACCCCGTACTGCGCACTTGCACGCGCGATCGTCTCGCGGTGGGCGCGCCAGAACGCCAGCCCGCCGTCGATCCGCGTGTTGTCGAGGAAGCGTGCGCGGTAGCGCTGCCAGGAGCGCGTGCCCGTGGTGGCAGGCGGGCGGATCAGTTCGATCACGCGCGGATGGTGGCGGGCGCGATCGAGCATGGCATACAACTCGGCATCGTCGAAGCCGTGGGTGTTGCTCATCTCCTGAACGAAGGCACGCGCCTCCTCGCGATGGACGAAGGATGCGGGGGCGGCCAGCGGGAGCGCCAGCAAGGCGAGCGGAAGGAGCAGGCGGCGGGTGGGGCGGGTCATCTCAGTTTCAGTCTCCGGATGCGTTCGGACAGGGCGCGGACGTCTGACCGTCCGGCAGGGCCGCGATAGCGCAGCTGTGCGTACTGCTGCGCAATGCGCTCGAGTTCGGCGGCCTGTCCGGGGAAAGCGTGCACCAGCCGGCGCCCATAGTCCAGCGGACCTTCCCAAGGCTGGCGCGGCAGTCCGCGGCTAGCGCTCTTGCGGCAGAACGCCGCCCAGGCGCGGTCGAGCGGATCCTGCCGGCGGTGTTGGCGATAGGCCCAGCCGAGCAGAGCCGCGAACAGCAGTGCGGCGGCGGCGCTCATCATCACGCCGAGTGTGCGCCAGTCGGCCTGTGCGAGCCCCAGGCCGGCAAGCAACTCACGCTGGCGGTCCGGATTGTAGCCAAGAACCCACTGGTTCCAGTGGTTGGAGATCGCCTCCCAGCGATGGCGGAACTGCACCAGCCAGGAGAACTGCGGACGCATCAGCAGGGGGCGCGGGTCGCCGGCGCGGATCGCATCGCCCAGGCCGGCCTCGATGCGCTGCGGTACCGCGGCGGCGGTCGGGTCCACGCGCTGCCAGCCCTCGCCGGGCAGCCAGACTTCGGCCCAGGCATGCGCATCGGACTGGCGTACCACCAGCACACCATCGACCGGGTTGATCTGACCGCCCTGGTAACCGGTGACGACGCGTGCCGGGACGCCGGCCGCACGCATCAGGAAGACGAAGGCGGAGGCGAAGTGCTCGCAGAAGCCCTCGCGGCTGTCGAACAGGAAGCCGTCAACGCTGTCGCCGGCGAGCAACTGCGGGCTCAGCGTGTAGGCATAGGCGCCGCCGCGAAAGTGGGCGACGGTGCGTTCGAGCACGGCGCGCGGGGAGTCCGTGCCCGCGGCCAGTTCGGCGGCCAGCGCGCGTGCACGTGGATTGCCGGTGGCGGGCAGGGCCAGTGCGGCGGTCAGCGTCGCGGTGCTCTCCTGGCGTCCGACCAGGCTGTCCGGGCGGCTGCGCAGGTCGAAACGGCTGCGGCTGCGCACCGGTTGCTCGGCCAGCAGCTGAAAGTCGCTGGCATAGCGTACGCCCGACAGGCCGCGGTCGGCGTAGTCGAGCGCCAGCAGCCAGCGCGGGTTGTGTGCCTCCAGGGTGAGCCGGTAGGCGAGCGTCGGCCCGGATGGCGTGTAGGCCGGCTCACCGGCCAGGGCAGGGCGCCGCGCGCGCCAGCTGCGGCCGTCGAAGTCGTTCAGGACCGGCCCGCGCCAGTAGCGCTGTGCCGCGGGCGGCGGTTCGCCGGCGAACTCGGCGCGGAACGCGATGGCATCGGACAGACTGAGCTGGCTGATGGTGCCCGGCGACATGCTGTCGGACAAACCGCTCACCGCGCTGTAGGCGTCCGCCGGCAGACCCCAGAGCGGCCCCTGGACGCGTGGAAAGAGAATGAACAGCACCAGCATGAAGGGCAGGGCCTGGCCGAGCAGCAGTGCTCCGGTGCGCAACTGCATCGCGGGCGGGGCGGCCACCAGGTGCAGGCTGAGCAGGGCGACCGTGGCCAGCAGGGTGCCGCCGAGCGCGAGCAGTGCAATGCCCATGGTCTGGTTGTAGAAGAACAGCCCGAGCTGCAGGAAGAAGCACAACAGCACGGCCGCACGCACGTCGCGTGCGCTGTCGCCCTCCATCAGCTTCAGGCACAACAGGGCGGCGAGCAGGGCGATGCCCGGATCCTTGCCAAAGAAATGGCCGAAGTGCAGCTTGACGGCGACCGCGCCGGTCAGCGCCAGAACGAGCACAGCCAGGCGCGGCAGACGGGCGCGCGGGTGCCACAGGCCGATGCCGCGGATGGCCAGCAGCGCGGCGCACAGGGCGGACAGCCAGGCGGGCAGGTGCAGGGCGTGCGGTGCGACGGTGAGCGCCGCTGCGCCGAGGAGCCAGAGCGCAGTACGGCGGGCCTCAGCCTTCATCGGACAGTCCGTGCAGGGCCAGCAGACGCAGTCCGTCATGCAGGTGGCGGGAGCCGCTGCCGCGCGGCAGGCTGTGTGTTCCCAGGCGCAGGGAAAAGGTGCGGCCCTGGGCGTGGGCGGCGAGCAGCCAGGCGGCGAGGCGTGCGAGGCGGGCCTCGGGGGGCAGGGTGTGGGGCAGGGAATGCCAATCGAGTGCGATCTCGTTTCCGGCCTGTCCGGCAAACTGCTTGGTCAGCAGGGGGGCGCCGCGCGCCAGCGCCTTCCAGGCCACATGGCGCGGCGAGTCGCCGCGCTGATGCTCGCGCAGTCCGGCAAAGTCGTCGTCGCCGGCAGCGGGCGGGCACTTTCCGTGCACGGCCTGGCCGCCGATCGGCAAGGGCGGCGGACTCGTCTCCGGCGCCGGATACACCAGGCAGCGCAGATCGGGCTGGACGATGCTCCACGCGCGGATCAGGCCGAGCGGATAGCGCGTCTCGATGATGACCCGCCCCAGCGGCAGCCAGCCGCGCCGGGTGGTGGGCCGGCTGAGCTGTGCTTCGGCGGCATCCTCGGACGGCAGATCCAGCAGGGTACTGCCGGCATCCGTGCTCAGGCGCAGCGCCGGGCGCGGCGTGCCGCGCCGGTTCTCCAGGTGGAGGGCGAAGCGCGCGGGCTGGCCGCAGAACACCGGTTCGCAGCGCGCCGCGCGGATCTCCAGGTGGAGCAGGTTGCGGAAGGCATGCACGATGCCCGTCACGCCGATGCCGCCGAGCAGGAAGGTGAGCGCGTAGCCCAGGCTCAGGTTGTAGTTGATCGAGGCGAGCAGCATCACCAGCAGCGCCCCGGCAAAGGCGAGGCCGGCGCCGCTCGGCAGGACGAAGATGCGCCGCTGCTGCAGGCGGATCGGTCCGCTTTCGGGGCGGTCGATGCGGAACAGCCAGCGCTCGAAGTGGCGGCGCAGGCGTTGCGGAAGCGAGGGCGCCTGGATCATCAGACCAGCGCGACGCCCTCGACCATCCGGCGCAGCATCTCCGGCGGCACCGGGCGCCCGTCGGCGGCAAGGTGCAGGCGATGGCCGGCGACGTGCGGGAAAACGGTCTGCACGTCTTCCGGCAGGACGTGGTCGCGCCCCTCGATCAATGCCCAGGCGCGCGCGGCGGAGAGCAGTGCGAGGCCGGCACGCGGACTCAGGCCGCCGCTCAGCTCGGCATCGTGGCGGGTGGCGGCGACCAGCGCGTGCAGGTAGTCCACCAGGCGGTCGGTCACGGTGAGCGCCCGCGCGGCGCGCTGCAGGTCGAGCAGATGCTGCGGGCTGATCACCGCTTCGCGCCGTTCGAGCAGGCTGCGGCGGTCCTCGCCCATCAGCAGGGCACGTTCCGCGCCGCGGTCCGGGTAGCCGAGGCGGATGCGCATCAGGAAGCGGTCGAGCTGGCTCTCCGGCAGCGGGAAGGTGCCGATCTGGTAGGCCGGGTTCTGCGTGGCGATGACGAAAAAGGGGTCGGGCAGGGCCAGGGTCTGGCCGTCCGCCGTGACCTGGTGCTCCTCCATCGCCTCGAGCAGGGCGCTCTGTGTCTTGGGTGTCGCGCGGTTGATCTCGTCGGCGAGGATCAGCTGGGCGAACACCGGACCCGGATGAAAACGGAAGGCGCCGTTCTCGCGTTCGAAGACCGACACGCCGATGATGTCGGCCGGCAGCAGATCGCTGGTGAACTGGATGCGCTGGAACTGCAGTCCGCTCAGGCGTGCGATGACATGCGCAAGCGTGGTCTTGCCCACCCCGGGGACGTCCTCGATCAGCAGGTGGCCGCGCGCAACCACACAGGTCAGGGCGAGGCGCAGCTCGTGTTCCTTGCCGAGGATGATCTGGCCGGCCGCCTCGAGCAGCCGTGTGGCGTGTTGATGGGGCATCGCGCGCATACTGTGAAATTGGAAGGGAAGCGGTGATAATAGACGACAAACATCATGAGTCCGCGCCGCATTCCGCCATCGTGCGGATTTGAAGCCGACAGGCGCGGAAAGTTCGGCCGAGAGGAGAGAGGGGGGGTATGACCACGACCGCGTTCATTACGCACCGCGAATGCTGGCTGCACGATATGGGGACGTTCCATCCGGAGTGTCCCGACCGGCTGGCCGCCATCAACGACCGCCTGATCGCGGCCGGCCTCGATCTCTACCTGTCCTTCTACGACGCGCCGTATGCCACGCCCGAGCAGGTCACGCGCGCCCATCCGGCAAGCTACTTCGACGAGCTGATGGCCAATGTGCCCGAGCACGGCATCCGCCATCTCGATCCCGATACGGCGATGAGCCCCAACACCATGAAGGCGGCGCTGCGCTCTGCCGGTGCCGGTGTGCTGGCCACCGATCTGGTGATGAAGGGCGAGGTGGAGAACGCCTTCTGCGCGGTGCGTCCGCCCGGCCACCATGCGCAGAGCGAGAAGGCGATGGGCTTCTGCTTCCTCAACAACGTGGCGATCGCCGCGCTGCATGCGCTGGAGGCGCATGGCCTGGAGCGGGTCGCCATCATCGATTTCGACGTGCATCACGGCAACGGCACCGAGGACATCTTCCGCAACGACCCGCGCGTGGTGATGGCGAGCATCTTCCAGCACCCCTTCTACCCGTACAGCGGGGCGGACAACCCGCCGGCCCACATGTGCAACGTGCCGGTGCCGGCGGGTACGCGCGGCGATGCCTTCCGCCAGATCGTCAGCGACATCTGGATGCCCGCGCTGCGTGCGCACCAACCGCAGGCGATCTTCGTCTCGGCCGGCTTCGACGCGCACTACGAGGACGACATGGGCTCGCTGGGTCTGGTCGAGGCGGATTACGTCTGGGTAACGCAGCAGATCAAGGAGCTGGCTGCCGAGTGTGGGCACCGGCGCATCGTCTCGGTGCTGGAGGGCGGCTACTCGCTGTCCTCGCTGGCGCGCTCGGTGGTCTCGCACATCAAGGCGCTGGCCGATCTCTGAACCCGTTCGCAGCCGTGCGCACGCGGCGCGCAGGATGCGCTCCGTGCACACTGGCCGCGCGTGCGCGATCGGTTAGAATGGGGTTTTTACTGTTTCGGCCAAAGCCATGATTACCGGATCGATAGTCGCCATCGTCACGCCGATGCAGGACGACGGCAGCCTGGATTTCCCCCGCCTGCGCAGCCTGATCGACTTCCACGTTGCCGAAGGTACCGACGGCATCGTCATCGTCGGGACCACCGGCGAGTCGCCCACGGTCAATGTGGACGAGCACTGCGAACTGATCAAGGTGGCGGTCGAGCACGCCGCCGGGCGCGTTCCGGTGATCGCCGGAACGGGGGCCAACTCGACCGCCGAAGCCATCGAACTGGCGCGCTTTGCCGCCAGTGCCGGCGCGTCCGCCCACCTCTCGGTGGTGCCGTACTACAACAAGCCCGGCCAGGAAGGCCTGTACCGCCACTTCAGCGCCATCGCCGAAGCGGTCGAGCTGCCGCTGATTCTCTACAACGTGCCGGGGCGCACCGTGGCCGATCTGGCCAACGACACGGCGCTGCGCCTGGCGCAGATTCCCAACATCATCGGCATCAAGGACGCCACCGGCAGCATCGATCGCGCCTGCGACCTGGTGGCCCGCGCGCCGGCCGGCTTCGCCCTGTACAGTGGCGACGACATGACTGCGGCGTGCTTCATCATGCTGGGCGGTCACGGCACGATCTCGGTGACCGCCAACGTCGCGCCGCGCGCCATGCACGAGATGTGCGTCGCTGCGCTGGAAGGCGATGCGCGCCGGGTGCGCGAGATCAATGCCCGCTTGACCGGCCTGCACCGCGACCTGTTCTGCGAGGCCAACCCGATCCCGGTCAAGTGGGCGGTGGAGCAGATGGGCCTGATCGGCCCTGGCATCCGTCTGCCGCTGACCCCGCTCAGCGAGGGCATGCAGGAACGCGTGCGGCTGGCCATGCGCCAGGCCGGCGTCAACGTCTGAACGTTTCTATCGACAGCAGGAACCCAATGAACCGCTTCCCGCGTATCACCGTATCCCTCCTCGCCATGTCGCTGGCGCTGGCCGGTTGTTCGGCCATCGAATCCAAGAAGATCGACTACAAGAGCGCGCGCACCCTGCCGCCGCTCGAAATCCCGCCGGACCTCACCGCGCCGACGCGCGACGACCGCTATGCGGTGCCCGACGTGGCCCCGCGCGGCGTCGCCACCTATTCGGCGTACAGTGCCGACCGGGCGGTGCAGCCGCAATCGGGCATCGAAGTGATCCCCGCGGTCGAGCAGATGCGCATCGAACGCGCCGGCTCCCAGCGCTGGCTTGTGGTGCCGGGGGATGCCGACAAGCTGTGGCCACAGATCAAGGACTTCTGGCTCGAACTCGGCTTCATCCTCAACATCGACCGCCCCGAGATCGGCGTGATGGAAACCGACTGGGCGGAAGACCGGGCCAAGATTCCGCAGGACTTCATCCGCTCCACCATTGGCCGGGTGCTCGACGGCCTGTATTCCACCCCCGAGCGCGACAAGTTCCGCACCCGCATCGAGCAGGGCAAGGATGGCGAAGGTGTGGAGATCTACATCAGCCATCGCGGCATGATGGAGATCTACCCGACCGAAGCGAAGGATCACACCATCTGGCAACCGCGTCCGGCCGACCCGGAGCTCGAGGCCGAGATGCTGCGCCGGCTGATGGTACGCCTGGGGGCGGACGAAGCGCGTGCCGCTGCGCAGTTGGCCACGGCGCCCGAGGCCGAGCGCGCCCGCGTGCAGACCGGTACCGACGGCCGGGTGGCGCTGTCGATGGAGGAATCCTTCGACCGCGCCTGGCGCCGCGTCGGTCTGGCGCTCGACCGCATCGGTTTCACCGTGGAGGATCGTGACCGTTCGCAGGGCCTGTACTACGTGCGTTACGTCGATCCGGATGCGGACAACCAGAGCCCGCGCAAGGAAGGTTTCTTCTCCCGTCTGGCGTTCTGGCGCAGCAGCGAGAAGGTCGCGGTCGGCGGCAGCGAGTATCGCCTGCGGGTGCGTGGTACGGGTGACAGCACCATGGTTTCGGTGCTCAGTCGCGAAGGCGGCGAGGATAACTCCGAGACCGCCCGCCGCATGCTCGGACTGCTGCAGCAGCAACTGCGCTGAAAGGCGAGCCGGCGCCGCGGTCGGGGATCGCGGCGCGCACGGGTGGCGAAGCATTCCCCCGGTGAACGAAAAAAGCCGGCCCGTGGGCCGGCTTTTTCATTGCGCGGAGCGTGCTTACTTCTGCTCGGCGGCTTCCTTGGCAGCCTCGACCGCGTCCTTGACGGCGTCGGCAGCACCCTGGACGGCCTCTTCGACCTTTTCCTTGGCCTCTTCGGCAGCGCCTTCGACGGCTTCCTTGGCCTGTTCGACGGTGCCTTCAGCGCCTTCCTTGGCCTCATCGGCGGCGGCTTCGGCTTCCTTTTCGGCTTCGGCAGCGGCCGGTTCGGCGGCGGCCGGGGCAGCCTGCTCGACCGGAGCCGGCGCCGGCGCGGGTGCCGGTTCTTCCTTCTTGCCGCAGGCGGCGAGGCTGAGGGCGAGCAGGGAGGCGAGCAGCAGGGAGGATTGCTTCATTGTTATGGTTCCTTTTAGATCGGGTAAACAAACGGCAAACGACGCCTTCCGGCCGATGCTCTGAAGGCTTCGGTAACGGATGCGCGATGCGAAATGTTAACACGCCGGGCTGACCCGAGCCACTCGCCGTGCAGCAAATTTTGCATTGCGGCATCTGCCGTCAGAACGCTCAGATGCCAAGCGGGGCGCCGCTTTTGCCCGGTTCCGCGCCTATCCAAATTGTTTCAAATTGTGCAACAAGTGGTGCGCAGACCGCCGGGTCGTCCGGGCATGCCTTGCCGCGCGGGCGATCCTGGTGGAAGCGTGTCACCAGGTGGTGGCCGTCAACGACCGCGAAGGGCTGGTGCAGCGGGTGCAGCCGGTCGTTGCCGTCGATGCGCACGGCGAAGCGGTGACCGTGCAGCTCGAGCAGCCGGGTCAGACGGGGGCAGTGCCTGTCGAGGAATTCCGGGTCGCCCAGCAGCAGCCGGATGGCTTCGCGCGCACTGCTGCGCAGCAGGAATCGATTCAGGGCCTCGGCACCGGCGATCGACTCCAGTCCGGTTTCCTTCAGGTCGGGGTCGAACAGCAGGATCTCGCGCTGCGCGCCGTCAATGGCCGCGAGCAATGCCGCGCGATACCCGGCATAGGTGTCGAACTCGTGTTCCGCGGCCTTGCTCATCGGTGTCTCACTCCGGTGGATGTCCGAAACCTGCCAGATACCAGTCGTACAGCAGTTCCGCCAGTGCCGGCGGATGGCCCCCGGCCGGTGCGAGCCTGCGCCGGTGGGCCAGTTCCGCAAGTGCCGGGTGCAGCGCGGCGGGGGCGTCCAGCGCCTCGCCGTTGATGAAGAAGCGGGCGCCGCGGAACAGCAGGATGGAACGCGCATCCAGCGCGAACCCGGCCTTCTCCAGGCGGCGCGCAAAGCCTGCGGCCGACAGCGGTTCGTCGGGCGGGTCGAAGAACACATGCGCTTTGGGCTCGGTGAGGTATTCGCCGAGGAAGTCCGCCACCATGCTACGGTCCCAGCGGATCGCCTGCAGCATGGCGCCGACCTGATCGACCATTGCCTCGGAGATCAGCGCCGAGTTCTCCTGCAGTGTCAGATCGGGGTCCGCATACACACTGTCCAGGCAGACCCGTTCCTGCAGCCAGCCGAGGAACTCCGCGCCGAGTTCCTGTGCGGTGGGCGTGCGGAAGCCGATCGAGTAGGTCATGCACTCACCCTGCGCGATACCGTCGTGTGCCCAATGCGGCGGCAGGTAGAGCAGGTCGCCCGGTTCCAGTACCCAGTCGTGGATGGGACGGAAATCCTTCAGGATGCGCAGCGGCGCCCCCTCCACCAGGTTGTGATCCTTCTGGTCGCCGATGCGCCAGCGGCGCTTGCCGATGCCCTGCAGCAGGAAAACGTCATAGTTGTCGAAGTGGGGCCCCACTCCGCCGCCATCGACCGCGTAGCTGACCATCAGATCGTCGAGGCGGGCCTGCGGAATGAAGTCGAAGCTGTGCAGCAGGCGGTCGCCCTCCGGCAGCCACAGGTTCACGCCCTGCACCAGCACGGTCCAGGGCACCCGTTTGCCGCGCAGCCGGCTGCGCCGCTGCGGGCCGTGCTCGACCTCCCAGCGTTCTCCGTCGTGGCGCACCCAGCGCGATTCCACGTCCGGATCGCAAGCCAGGTCGAACAGTTCGTCGCGGCTCAGCAGGCCATTGAAGCCGGGCAGCGCCTGACGGACCAGGAGGGGTTTCTTTTGCCAGTATTCCTCGAGGAACTGGCGGGGCGAGAGGCCCCCGAGCAATGTGGTGATCATGCGGCGGATTATAGTGGGGCATGCGATGAAACGTCGCCTTGGCGGTAGAATCGCGCTCTTTGCCTGCCGGACGCATCATGCCAGTCACCGTCATCGAATCGCTCGACCATGAAGGCCGCGGGGTCGCGCGCGTCGGCGGCAAGGCGGTGTTCATCGAAGGTGCGCTGCCCGGCGAGACGGTGGAGTACGAAGTCTACCGCAGCCGGCCGAACTACGAGCAGGCCCACACCCTGCGGGTGATCAAGGCGAGCGCCCAGCGCGTGGCGCCGCGCTGCCCGCACTACGGGGTGTGCGGCGGCTGCTCGATGCAGCATCTGGATGCACTGGCGCAGGCCGCGGTCAAGCAGCGCGTGCTGGAGGACGCGTTGTGGCATGTGGGCCGCGTGCGCCCGGGCATCATCCATGCGGCCATCCAGGGGCCGGCCTGGGCCTATCGCGATCGTGCAAGGCTGACGGTGCGGCTGGTGCCGAGCAAGGGCGGGGTGCTGGTGGGTTTTCATCAGCGCCGCTCGAGCTATGTGGCCGACATGCGCACTTGTCCGGTGCTCCCGGCGCACGTGTCGGCGATGCTGCCCGACCTGCACGAACTGATTGCCGGGCTGTCGATTCCGGATCGCCTGCCGCAGATCGAGATGGCGCAGGGCGATGGCGTCACCGTGCTGGTGTTCCGCAACCTGCTGCCGCTCAGTGCGGCGGACGAAGCCCGCCTGTTGCGCTTTGCGGCGGACAAGGGCGTGCAGGTCTGGCTGCAGCCCGGCGGGCCCGAAACCGCCTGTCCGTTGTCCGCCGGCGAGGCCAGCGAGCTGCGTTACACGCTGCCCGAATTCGACATCACGATGGCCTTCCGGCCGACCGATTTCACCCAGGTCAACGTGCACATCAACCGCCTGCTGATCCGCCGCGCGCTGCAGCTGCTCGACGCACAGGCGGGCGAGCGCATCGCCGACCTGTTCTGCGGCCTGGGCAACTTCAGCCTGCCGATCGCGCGCAGCGGCGCACAGGTGGTCGGCGTGGAAGGCAGCGCGGCGCTGGTACGCCGCGCCGCTGAGAACGCGCGCCACAACGGGCTGCAGGATAGCTGCCGTTTCTACGCGGCGAATCTCTTCGAAGCCACCGAAGACAGCCTGGCGGCGCTCGGGCCGCTGGACAAGCTGCTGATCGATCCGCCGCGCGAAGGGGCGATCGCGGTGGTCAAGGCACTGGGCCCCCAGCAGCAACCCCGGCGCATCGTGTATGTGTCGTGCAATCCGGCGACCCTGGCGCGCGATGCCGCGGTGCTGGTGCACGAGAAAGGCTATGCGCTGCGCGGTGCCGGCATCGCCAACATGTTCCCGCAGACCTCGCACGTGGAGTCGGTGGCGGTGTTCGAGCATGTCGGAGTGAAGACGGACGCGCCATCGCAGGTATAATCCCGCCCTTCCTGCACGCAGCGCCGCTTTGCGGCGCGCAGCTAAAACCGGCGGGGCCGTCAGGCCCCTTGCGGCGGTGAAGACTGCCGTGCAGGCAAGGAAGCGTGGCAGAGTGGTTGAATGCACCGGTCTTGAAAACCGGCATACCGCAAGGTATCCAGGGTTCGAATCCCTGCGCTTCCGCCAATTTCCCTAGTGAAGATTGGCCGCCGCGCCGTCGGCGTTGCCGTCGTATCCCCATAGCGTCGGCCATTCGAAATCCGCCAGATGGTGCAGTTGCTCGTCGTGGGCGTAGCCCTGGATGCGGCAGTCGTGCGCCCCCAGCGGGCGCAGGCGCGGCTGGCGGTGGGGGCGGCCGCGGGCGTCGAGCAGGGACAGCGCTTCGCGCGGCGCGCCCGCGGCGCTGCTTGCGGTACGGCGGTTGATGATGGCCAGTTCGCCGTTCGACAGGCGCACCATGCTGCCCGGCGGGAAGCTGCCGAGGCGACTCACCAGCAGGCGGATCAGGTGGCGGTCGAGGTGTTCGAGATCGTCGCCGAAGATATGGCGGATCAGCTGCTCCTGGGTCGCCGTCTTGCCGATGTTCCAGTAGTGCGCGCTGCGGCCGCGCCGGCCACGCAGGCGGGCGGCGAGTACGTCGGCGACGCGCAGGATGCGCGCACCCAGGGAGATCTCGGTACGTACGAGGCCGCGCGGATAGCCGCTGCCGTCGAGGTTCTCGTGATGCTCGGCGACTGCGCGGATCCATTCTTCGGGTACGCCGCCCAGTTCGCCGAGCAGGGTGGCGGCCAGCGTGGGGTGGGCGTGCAGCGCGCTGCGCGCGTTCGCGCTGGGCGCGTCGAGCAGCGCATGCATGCGTTCGTGCAGCGCCAGCGCGCCGAGGTTCATGGTCAGCGCGGCGCCGATCAGCTTGCGCACCGTGCCCGCCGGCAGGCCGTGTGCCTGCGCGATCTCGGCGGTGAACAGCGCGGCGAGGATCAGGTGCGCGACCGCCGGCGAGTGCTGGCGCGACAGCCGGGCGTAGCCGATGCAGGCGTCCGGGTCGAAGCGCCACGCGGCGTGGCACTGCTCGGCGAGATCTTCCAGTATGGCGGCGGTCACCGGATGGCCGTCGCCGATCAGGGTTTCCAGCAGGACCAGTGTCTCGCCCACTTCACGCAGGCTGCGCGTGGGCGTCTGCCGGGCCAGCCGTGCCGCCTGCGCGGCCTGACAGTACAGGCGGCGCGTGGCGCGCGTCGATAGCAGCGATTCGCCCAGCGGATTGCCCTGGCGCAGCAGCAGGGTGCCGCGTTCGTCGAACAGGTCGCAGGGGGCGGGTTGGCCGGCGAGCGTCGGCGGCAGGACGATGGGGCGCAGCAGCGAGGCGGACATGGCAGAACTCCTGGGCGGCGCGGCACCGTGCCGCGTCCGCTGCAGCCACTGCGAGATCCGTGCCAGGCAAATTCTGCCGCCCGCGCCGCAGCCGTCCTGCGCAAGCCTAGACGCGCAGCAGCGCCACCTTCAGCGGCGGATTGCCGTCCGCGCTGGGGAAGTCCGCCTCCGGTTCGATCCACTCGATCTCGCGCAGCGGGCGGCCGGCCTTGCGGGCGCTGCGCTCGAGCTGGTCCAGCCAGGCGGTGCGCTCGACCTGGGCGACGTTGTTGCAGCACACCAGGGTGCCGCCTTCCGCGGTGGCAAGCAGGGCGGGTTTGAACAGGGCGGCATAGTCGTTGATCAGATCGACCACGCCGAACGGGCTCTTGGCGTAGCGTGGCGGGTCGAGGAACACCAGATCGAAGCGATGGTCCGGCAACTCGGGAAAGGGGGGCATGCGCTTGCCGCGCACCATGCGCGGCTGGCCGATGCCGGCATACTGGCGCAGCGCGGCGAAGGCGTCCGACTTGATGAAGCGCACCCGGATCGGCAGCTCGTTGAGGCGCGCGTTCTCCTTGCCGACGGCGAGGCTGGATTCGGCGAAATCGACGTTCACTACATGGCGCGCACCGGCCTTCGCCGCAGCTACGCCAACCCCGCAGGTGTAGGCGAACACGTTCAGCAGCGACTTGCCGGCCGCCTCCTGCATCACCCGCCGCCGTGCGGCGCGCAGGTCGAGGAACAGCCAGGGGTCCTGCCCCGCATGACGCGCCTGGAAGGCGTAGCGTACGCCCTGTTCGCTGAAGGTGTGCGTCTGCCGGGCGATGGCTTCGCGCTCGGCCGGTAGCGCGTTGGCGATGCGCGAATTGGCCGTGCTGCGGTCGTTCCACACCACGGGCAGGCCGGGCAGCGCGGCGGCGTAGAAGGCCTCCAGTTCGGCGAGGCGTTCGGCGCTCAGCGGACGGTGGAAGGTCTGCGCCAGCAGCAGCGGACCGTAGCGGTCCACGGTGAGGCCGGGCTCGCCTTCCACGGTGCCATGGAAGAGGCGGTAGGCGTCGGTGCGTTCGGCGGCAAGCCGTTCGATCAGCGGGGCGCGGGCGGCCAGCGCGGTGGCGAGCAGGTCGGTGAAGGAGGAAGGCATACGGGCGGATCCTGCGGCTGGGGCGCCAGTATGCCCCAGCCGGGCAGGCGGCGACAGCGCCGGCGATGCGGCGCCGGGGCCGTAGTCGCGCTACGCTTCGGCCTTTCCGCATCTCTCCCGCAAGCCGGGCGGCGCAATCCGCGGCGCCGCAGGCGGCGTCCAGCGATCCATGCCCAGAGTGATCCTGCTCAACAAACCCTTTGGCGTACTGTGCCAGTTCACCGACGAGGCCGGGCGGCCCACGCTCAAGGACTACGTGGCGGTGCCGGGCGTGTATGCCGCCGGCCGGCTCGATACCGACAGCGAAGGCCTGCTGCTGCTGACCGACGACGGCGCCCTGCAGCACCGCATTGCCGATCCGCGCCACAAGCTGCCGAAGACCTATCTGGTGCAGGTCGAGGGCGAGCCCGACGAGGCGGCGCTGGGCGCGCTGCGCGCCGGGGTGGATCTGGGGGATTTCGTCAGCCGGCCGTGCGAGGCACGCCGGGTGGCCGAGCCGGACTGGCTGTGGCCGCGCGATCCGCCGGTGCGTTTTCGCAAGAGCGTGCCGACGAGCTGGCTGGAGATCGTGCTGCGCGAGGGCAAGAACCGCCAGGTGCGGCGCATGACCGCGCGGATTGGCTTTCCGACCTTGCGCCTGTTGCGGGTGGCGATCGGTGACTGGCGCCTGGACGGTCTGGCGCCCGGGCAGTGGCGCGCGCTGCAGGTGGCCCTGCCGGCCGGCCGTGCAGACCGGCGCGTCCGGTCCGCGGACGGAGGTCGACGCTAGAATGCCGGCTACCGTGATCAGGAACGACTGCACATGATCTTCCGTGGGCTGCTTCGCCTTTGCTGCACCGTACTGACTCTGCTGCTCCTGCTGCCCGCTGCCCGGGCGCAAGCCGAACTGCCGGTGTTCGAGCTGGGCATCGGCATGTACCGCATCGAGGCCGAACTGGCGCATACCCCGCAGACCCGCCAGAGCGGGCTGATGCACCGGCGCTCCATGCCGGCACAGCGCGGCATGGTGTTCGTGTTCGAGCAGGCGGCGCGCCACTGCATGTGGATGAAGAACACCTATATCCCGCTCTCGGTGGCCTTCATCGACGACCAGGGGCGCATCCTCAACATTGCCGACATGACCCCGCACAGCGAGGACAGCCACTGCGCGGCCGGCGCGGCGCGCTACGCGCTGGAGATGAACCAGGGCTGGTTCGCCGCCAAGGGCGTGGCGCCCGGGGCGCAGTTGCGCGGACTGGAGCGCCTGCCGCCGCCGCGCTGAACCGTCCAAGGCACGAATAGCTGCGCTTTTTCCATTCTTATCGACCGGCAAGACTTGCCGGTGCATGGCCATAATTGCCGCATGTCGACATCCGTCCGCGCCGCTGAAGGCGCTGCCTGACGGAGCGGGAGCCGGCCATGGCCGAAGAAAGCGATCTCGAGAAAACAGAACAGGCAACACCCAGGCGACTGGAACAGGCCCGCGAGGAGGGGCAGGTTCCGCAGTCGCGCGAGTTGTCGACCTTCCTCGTCACCATGACCGGGGTGGCCACCCTGTGGCTGCTCGGCGGCTGGTTCGCCGACCGGATGTACATGCTGATCCGGCGCGGCTTCGTCTTCGAGCGCGAAGCGGCCTTCGATCACACCCTGCTGCTCGACCGCCTGCAGGACATCCTGGGTGGCGCCCTGCTGACCCTGCTGCCCTTGTTCTTCGCGCTGCTGGTCGCTGCGGTGGCCTCACCCATCATGCTGGGCGGGCTGGTGTTTTCCGCGAAGGCGCTGGGGCCCAAGTTCGACCGCATGAACCCGATCAAGGGCTTCGGGCGGATGTTCTCCGTGCACGGCCTGATGGAGATGGCCAAGGCCATACTGAAGGCGCTGCTGGTGGGCGGCATCGGCGCGCTGGTGCTGTGGAGCACGCGCGACCACATCTTCGACCTGATGGTGCAGCCGCTCGAAGTGAGCATGCCGGACTTTGCCGACACGGTGATCTTCACCACCTTGCTGATCACCCTCAGCCTCGGCCTGCTGGCCCTGCTGGATGTGCCCTTCCAGCTCTGGCAGTACCAGAAGAAGCTGCGCATGACCAAGGAAGAGGTCAAGCGCGAGAACAAGGAACAGGAAGGCGATCCGCACGTCAAGGCGCGCATCCGCGCGGTGCAGCGCGAGATGGCGCGGCGCCGCATGATGGCCGCGGTGCCCGAGGCCGACGTTGTGGTGACCAACCCGACCCACTTCTCGGTGGCGCTCAAGTACGACGCGGAAAAGATGGGCGCGCCGATCGTCGTGGCCAAGGGGCGTGGCGACGTCGCGCTGAAGATCCGCGAACTGGCCAAGGAACACGACGTACCCCTGCTGGAGGCGCCGCCGCTGGCGCGTGCGCTGTACGCGCATTGCGAACTGGAACAGGCCATCCCCGCCGCGCTGTACACCGCAGTGGCCGAGGTGATGGCCTATATCTACCAGCTCAATAACTGGATGGCGGGCGGCGGGCTGCCGCCCGAGGCGCCGTCCGAACTGCCGGTGCCCGAGGGCATGGACCCGGGCTCGCCCGACTGAACGAAGACCTGCGACCGTAAATGAACGACATCTTCAACCTGCGCGAACTGTTCACCCCGACGCGCCTGCGCCAGATGGCCGCGCCCATCCTCATCGTGATGATCCTGTCGATGATGGTGTTGCCGCTGCCGGTGTTCCTGCTCGATGTGTTCTTTACCTTCAACATCGCTCTCTCGGTGATGGTGATGATGGTGGCGATGTACGCGCGCAGGCCGCTCGACTTCTCGGTGGTCCCGACGGTGCTGCTGGTGACCACGCTGCTGCGCCTGTCGCTCAACGTGGCCTCCACGCGGATCGTGCTGCTCGAAGGGCACGCCGGCGGGGATGCGGCCGGCAAGGTGATCGAGGCCTTCGGCGCGGTGCTGGTGGGTGGCAACACCGCGGTCGGTCTGGTGGTATTCGTCATCCTCACGGTGATCAACTTCGTGGTGATCACCAAGGGTGCGGGGCGGATCGCCGAAGTGAGCGCGCGCTTCACCCTGGATGCCATGCCGGGCAAGCAGATGGCCATCGACGCCGACCTCAACGCCGGTCTGATCGACGAGAAGGAGGCCAAGCGCCGGCGCAAGGAGATCGGCCAGGAATCGGACTTCTTCGGCGCGATGGACGGTGCCTCGAAGTTCGTGCGCGGCGATGCC
>JAUVWV010000019.1 GCA_030603925.1 Thauera sp.
CGCCGCTGAAGGTACGCTACGGCCCCTGGCTGCTGCGTGCCATGAAATGGCTGGCGCGCGGCAAGGCCATGCGCGGCAGCTGGTTCGACCCCTTCGGCCATACCGCCGAGCGGCGCATGGAGCGTGCTCTCGCCGCAGCCTATGCGCAACAGGTGGAAGCGCTGCTGCCACGCCTGTCCGCCGAACGCCTGGCCGACGCCGTCGCGCTGGCCGCGCAGGCCGACAAGGTGCGCGGCTTCGGCCACGTCAAGCTGGCCGGGCTGCGCACGGTGCTCGCGCAGGAAGCGGCGCTGTGCGAGCGCCTGGGGCTCACCCCGCTGCTGGCCCGGGCCGTCCCAGCGGAAGCACTCGCCGCCACCCGCGGCAACGCGCTGAAGGGCATCCCGGTGGTCACCGCGCGCTGAACCCCGAAGGGCGGGTCGGATCACGCACAGGCGCGGGCTTACCCGCGATGCGGCCTGCGACGAGATGACCGCCCGATCGCGGCCTAGGCGGGTCCGAGCGGCGGTGTAGGAGCGGCCTTGGCCGCGATGCTTCCCGTCTGGCGCTCTCGGTCAGCCGGCGGCGGCCACCACCCGCGGCGTCGCAGCTTCACGCTCTGCCGGCCGCGTGTTCTCCTGCGCGGACGACAGCGACTGCACATCGCCGCAGATCTCGCCGCCTTCCTCGATGAAGATCTTGCCGTAGCGGATCTTGCCGCTCACCCGCCCTGTGGCGTGCACGATCAGCTGCTTGCGTGCGGTCAGCTCGCCCTCGAAGCGGCCGTGGATCTCCGCCACGTCGATGCCCACCGTGCCGGAGAAGGCGCCGTTCTCGGCGATGCGGATCACCCGGCTATCCATCGTCGCCTCCACCCGCCCCTCCACCACCAGGGTGTCGCAATCGAGGATCTCGGCGCCCTTGAGCTTGACGTCGGGCCCGACGATCAGCCGGTTGTCGCTCGCGCGCGGCGCGTCATCATCCGCAGCGACGGCGCCCGGCGCATTGCCCGGCGCCTGAGCGGGGGTAGATTGCGTCTCCTTCTGCACGCTGGCGGCACTGAGCGGCGCCGCGGGCTGCAGCGCCGCCGGACCGTTGCCGGCGGCCGTGCGCATCCCGGCGCGGGCAGCCTGGGGTTCGGTGGACTTGGGGAACAGGGTGGGCTTGTTGAACATGGTCTCTCCTGGCGTGTGTCCGGCGCTCGGGAACGGCGCCGCAAACCATGCCCCAATGGCAATGTGCGTGCCACACGGAAAAATCATTTACATTTCAAACAGTTGCTGAACATGGCAGCGGCCAAGCGGTGGCTGCGGCCGTCAAATCCGTCGCTCTCTTGCGACAAGTTACATCATGAATAAGCAATAACTACTTGATATAACGGCGTTTCTACCTTGTCGCCAAATGACGACACCATGCTGCAGTGAAACATTGGCTTGCACTTGCTTACCCAGCGGCCGTACACCGCCGCCTACACTGCAACCCGCCTCCCACCCAGCATTGCAACCACCCGCCCAGCCTCGATGCCCGACCCCAACCACAGCCCGCAAGCAGCGCACCTGTTGCTCATCGATGGCGGCCACGCCGATCTTGCCGCGCTTTGCAGCAGGCTGAACGCCGCGGGATACCGGGTGAGCCAGGCCACCGACGCTGCCGCGGCGCTGACGCAGCTCACCGCGCAGCCCTGCCAGCTGCTCATCGGCTGCGCCACGCCGACGCAGGACGGCATGGCGCTGCTGGAGGCGGTGCGCGAGAAGCATCCCGCGCTGCCGCTGATCCTGCTGGCCAAGCCGGGCAGCATCGCCGAGGCCACCGAGGCGATCAGTGCCGGGGTGTTCGCCTACCTCACCACGCCGGTCGACCACGCGCTGCTGGAGCGTCGCATCGCCGAGGCGCTGCGCTGGTCCGGCGCACTGTGCGGCACCAGCGCCACGCGTACCGACATGGCCTGGCGGGCAGACATCGTGAGCAGCAATGCGCGCATGGAGAGCCTGCTGGAAGAAGCGCGCCTGGTGGCCGCCAGCGAGGCCAGCGTGCTGATCCGCGGCGACAGCGGCACCGGCAAGGAGCTGCTGGCGCGCGCCATCCACCGCGCGAGCCGGCGCGCGAAAGGACCGTTCGTCGCGATCAACTGCGGGGCGATACCGGAAGCCCTGCTCGAGTCCGAACTGTTCGGCCATCGGCGCGGCGCCTTCACCGGTGCCACCAGCGACCAGCGCGGGCTGTTCCGCGACGCGCACGGCGGCACTCTGTTTCTCGACGAGATCGGCGACATGCCGCTGGCGCTGCAGGTCAAGCTGCTGCGCGTGCTGCAGGAGCGCGCGGTGCGTCCGGTGGGCACGAGCAACGCCGAGCCGGTGGACGTGCGCATCCTCTCGGCCACCCACAAGGATCTGGACCGCGCACTGGCCGAAGGCAGCTTCCGCGAGGATCTCTATTACCGCCTGAACGTGGTGTCGCTGCGCCTGCCGGCACTCGACGAGCGGCGCGAGGACATTCCGCTGCTCGCCGCCCATTTCCTCGCCGCGGTGGCCCGCCGCTATGGCCGCACGCGCTGCACCTTCGCGCCCGACGCCCTGGAGGCACTGGCAACCGCCGCCTGGCCGGGCAATCTGCGCCAGCTGCAGAACGTGGTCGAGCAAAGCTGCGCACTGGCCACCAGTCCGCTCATTCCGCGCCGCCTGGTGGAACGCGCGCTGCACGGCCACACGCCCGCTGCGCTGAGTTATGCGGAGGCGAAGCAGCGCTTCGAGTACGACTACCTGGTAGGCCTGCTCAAGCTCACCGCGGGCAACGTATCCGACGCGGCCCGCCTTGCCGGACGCAACCGCACCGAGTTCTACCGCCTGCTGCAACGCAACCGGCTGAATGCCGAACTGTTCCGCCACCCCGATACGCCCGGCCTGCCGGGCACTGCCTGGGGCTGAGGGCGCTCAGCGCAGCAGGCCGCGCAGGCGTCGCCCGAGTTCCTCCTTCAGGGCCTCCTCGGGCGTGGCCGCCTCGCTGCCGCCCTCTCCACCCAGCTTGTCCTGCAGTCGCTCGCTGAGCGCGCGACGGGCCGCGTCGCCGACCACCGCTGACCAGAGCACCTGCGGCGCCGGCGCCTCCCGCGGGCCGCTGAGGCGCACCGGCACGGTGAGTCCGCGCAGCTTCTCCAGCCCGGCGCCGCCCTGCCCTTCGGCGGTGGCGACCACGCTGGCGCGCAAGGTGTAGTCGATGCGGTTGCTGCCGATGTCGATCAGGCCCGCGCCACCCACGCGCAGCAGGGGGCTCAGCAGCGCGAGGTCGTCATTGCGCGCCACGCCGCCGGCAATGCGGAAGCTGGCATCCAGCGCGCTGAAGTCGGTCTGCTCGGTGCGGCGGAACTGGTAGCTCTGGTCGCGCTGGCCGGACAGCAGGGCCTGGCCGTCGCGCAGGATCTGGCCGACGTTGAAACCCTTGATCGCGCCGTCGCGCAGCGCCAGCTCGGCCTTGCCGGCGAGCGCGCGCTTGAGCTCGCCCACCGTGCGCCCGCGCGTGTCGAGGTCAAGGGCCAGCCGGCCGCGGCCTTCCAGGGTGTCCTTGCCGGAGAGGTCGCGCAACAGCGGTCCGACCTGGATGTCGGCAAAGGTCTGCTGCACGCGCACGCGCTGGCTGGCGGCGTCGATACGCAGTTCGCCGTTCATCGTGCCGCCGTAGCCGCGTGCGGCGAGCGGCGCCACCGACAGGCTGCGCCCGTCGCCGAGCAGGCGTGCGGAGACCTCGCCCAGCGTGAGTCCGGCCGCGCGCAACTCGCCGACCTCCAGCCTGCCGTCGAGCGGCGCACCGGCGGCGAAGGACAGGTCCACCGGCTGGGCGTCGCCACGCCCGCCGCCCTTCGACCCGGCGGCCTTGCCGCCCTCGTCCCCCGCGGGAGGCGAGGATGGCGCATCCTTGACCGGCTGCGGCGCGGTCGACGGGCCGGCGGTGTAGCGGTCGACGTCGAGGCGGTCGAGCTTGAGAGCGAACTTCAGCGGCGCGCCTTGCGCGGTTTCGACGCTGCCTTCCAGCGCGCTGTCGTCGAACTTGCCCTTGAACTGGGCACGGGTGTCGCCGGCGTCCAGCGCGTGTTCGAGATCGCCCGCCAGCGACAGGCGCAGCGGGGCGGCCTGCGCGGGGGTGAGCGCAAGATCCAGCGCCAGGCCGCGTATCGCGAGGCGCTGCGCTTCGATCAGGATGCCGCCGCCGGCCTCCAGCCGGCCGCGCAGCGCAGGTTGCTCGAAGGCGAAATCGGCCGCCAGGGCAAACGGCGCGCTGGTCCCCGACACCAGCCGCCCGAGTTCCAGCGACAGGCCGCCGACCTCGCCCCTGAAGCCGCCCTTGGCGTCGTCCACCGCGACGCGCGCATCGACCAGCTCGACGCCATCGATGTCCAGGGCGAACGCCCTGCCCGCGCCGCGCGCCGCATCGTCGGTCCTGCCTTGCCCCGGGGAGCCGCCACCGCCCGGCGCCCGCTCCTCGGCCGAGCCGGCCGTCGCGGCGCCGAGGAGGTCGTCGACATTGCTGCGCCCCTGCGCATCGCGCCGGTAGACGAGCTGGGGGCGGATCACCCGCACCCGCTCCACCTGCACCGCGCCACGCAGCAGCGGCATGACCTGCACTGCGAGTTCGACCTCGTCGATCGCCGCGAACGGGGTCTTGCCGTCCGGCTCGCTCAGCCTCAGTTCGGCGGCAGTGAGCGCCAGGCGGGGGAACAGGGACAGGCCGATGTCGCCGCCGATGGCGAGCTCCCGCCCGGACTGCTCGCGCACCAGCTGGACCAGGGTGTCCTTGTGCCGGTTGGCGTCGACGGTGGCGATCAGGAACACCGCCGCGCCGATCGCCAGGAGAACCAGTGCAAGAAGGGCCAGCAGCCCGATCCTGAGTGCTTTCATGTGCGACTCCGCTTCGGTTTCGCCCGTGCGCGGGCGCCCGCGGGGCGGCAGCGCCGGCCCTGCGGGATGGAACGCGCCCCGTTCAGGCGGTACCGCCCACCGTCAGCCCGTCGATGCGCAGCGTGGGCTGGCCGACGCCCACCGGCACGCTCTGGCCGTCCTTGCCGCAGGTGCCGACACCGGGATCGAGCGCCATGTCGTTGCCGATCATCGACACCCGGGTGAGCGCATCCGGGCCGTTGCCGATCAGCGTGGCCCCCTTCACCGGGCGGGTGACCTTGCCGTTCTCGATGAGATAGGCCTCGGCGGTGGAGAACACGAACTTGCCCGAGGTGATGTCCACCTGGCCGCCGCCGAAGTTGGCGGCGTACAGGCCCTTCTTCACCGATTTGATGATCTCTTCCGGATCCTTGTCGCCGTTCAGCATGTAGGTGTTGGTCATGCGCGGCATCGGCAGGTGGGCGTAGGACTCCCGCCGGCCGTTGCCGGTGGGCGCCATGCCCATCAGGCGGGCGTTCATCATGTCCTGCATGTAGCAGGTGAGGATGCCGTCCTCGATCAGCACGGTGCGCTCGGTGGCATTGCCCTCGTCGTCGATGGTGAGTGAACCGCGCCGGTCGGGGATGGTGCCGTCATCGACCACGGTGACGCCCCTGGCAGCGACCTGCTGGCCGATACGGCCGGAGAAGGCCGAACTGCCCTTGCGGTTGAAGTCGCCCTCCAGGCCGTGGCCGATGGCCTCGTGCAGCAGGATGCCGGGCCAGCCCGAGCCGAGCACCACGGTCATGGTGCCGGCCGGCGCAGGGCCGGCATCGAGGTTGGTGCGCGCCTGGTGCACCGCTGCGCGTGCGTAGTCGCGCAGCAGTTCGTCGGAGAAGTAGCCGTAGTCGAAGCGTCCGCCGCCCCCTGCGCTGCCCTGCTCGCGGCGCCCGCCGTCCTCCATGATCACGGTGATCGACACGCGCACCAGCGGACGCACGTCGGCCGCCAGGTGGCCGTCGCTGCGCGCCACCATGACCACCTCCCAGGAGCCGGCGACATGCGCCATCACCTGGGTGACGCGCGCATCCTCGGCGCGCGCGAAACCTTCCAGGCGTTCGAGCAGCTTCACCTTGGCCGTGTCTTCCAGCGAATCGAGCGGGTCGTCGGCGCGGTACAGGCGCTTGCCCGCACGCGCGGGGGCGATCCGCAACTTGCGCCGCGCACCGGCCCCGGCGATCGCCCGGGTCGCCGTGGCGGCATCCAGCAGGGCGTTCAGCGAGATGTCGTCGGAGTAGGCAAAGGCGGTCTTCTCGCCGCTGATCGCGCGCACCCCCACGCCTTGCTCGATGTCGAAGCTGCCGGCCTTGACGATGCCTTCCTCCAGGCTCCAGGCCTCACCGCGGTGGTACTGGAAGTACAGGTCGGCGTAATCGATGTCGTGCCGCAGCAGCTTGCGGAACACCTTCTCCAGGTCCTCCGCGGACAGGTCGTAGGGGTTCAGCAGATAGCGGTCTGCGACCTTCAGTGCGTTCTTGGCTTTGCTCATGGTGTATCCAGATGGGGGCTGCGCGGGTTGGACCCGCGCGGCGAAAAAACGATCAATCGGCCACACGCCCTCACAGGCAGCGGTGGCGCAGGGCGGGCAGGCTCTCGCGCACCGCGGCGATACGCGCCGGGTCGAGATCGGCCACCACCACTCCGGGGCCTTCGGCCTGGCAGGCCAGCACCTCGCCCCAGGGGTCGATCACCAGGCTGTGGCCGAAGGTGACCCGCCCGCTCGGGTGGCGGCCGCCCTGCGCCGGCGCCAGCACATAGCACTGGTTCTCGATCGCGCGCGCGCGCAGCAGCACCTCCCAGTGGGCCTTGCCGGTGGTCCAGGTGAAGGCGGCGGGCAGGATGATCAGGTTCACCTCGCCCATCGCGCGGAAGAGTTCGGGAAAGCGCAGGTCGTAGCACACCGACAGCCCGGTGGGGCCGGCCGGCGACTCGAAGCGCACCACCTCGCGCCCGGGCTCTATGGTGGCCGCCTCGTCGTAGCGCTCCTCGCCCTTGCGGAAACCGAACAGGTGCACCTTGTCGTAGCGCGCGATGCGCTCGCCGCGTTCGTCGTACACCAAGGTGCTGTTGCGCACCTTGTCCGCGGCGGCGGCGACCAGCGGGATGGTGCCGCCCACCAGGCAGACCTGGTGGCGCTGCGCGGTGTCGCGCAGGAAGTCCTGCAGCGGCCCCTCGCCGTCGCGCTCGCGGATGCGCACCTTGGCGGTCTCGTCGGCAGTGATCAGCGGGAAGTACTCGGGCAGCGCGACCAGGCGCGCGCCCTCGGCGGCGGCGCGCGCCACCAGTTCGGCGGCCACACGCAGGTTGTCCGCCACATCCGGGCCGGAAACGGTCTGGACGGCGGCGATGCGTACGGGGGCGTTGGGGGTGTCAGTCATCGTCGGCAGGGCTCGCGGGAGCCGGTTGTTGGTCGGCGGCGGGGGCGCTCACGCGCGTGCCGGTCAGCTTCTCGACCCGCGGCTCGCTCCAGCTGCCGGTGATCGCGTAGTCGAAGGCCAGCAGCTTCTCGATCGGGTCGCTCAGCGCCTTCTGGGCGATGTAGGTCACCACCCCGGCCACCGGATTGATCAGGCCGGCCGCTGCACCGATGGCAATCGACTCGCTCAGCGTGGGCTGCACCGTGACGCGCAGATCCTGGGTTTCCGCGGCGAGATCGGTGCTGCCGCGCATCGCGATGCGCGCCGCCGGACCGCGGATCAGCAGGTCCTCGGTGCGCATCACCCCGGCATTCACGTCGATGCTACCCGAAACGCGGTCGAACACGAATCCTTCGGAAAACACGTCGCGGAAGTCCAGCGTGATGCGGCGCGGCAGCGCCTGCAGGCTGAGCACACCGAGCAGGCGTCCGACGCCGGGCTCGAGCTGGTTGAACTGGCCCTTGTCGACCTCCAGTTTCATCGCCCCGGACAAGGTGGGAAAATCCATCTTCAGCGGCGCCCCGCGCCAATCCAGATCGCCCGTCAGTACAGCGCTGCCGTCGCGTACTGCGTCCGGATAGCCGAGCCGGTGCAGCAGCCTGCCGACGTTGCCGGTCTCCAGGCGGAAATCCAGCCTGGTCACTTGGCGCAGCCCGGTGCGCCAGGCGCCCGAACTGCTCAGCACACCATCCGGGTTGCGGATGGCGAGCGACTCCAGCTGCCATTCGCCGGTGCGGTTCACCGCCTTCACTTCCAGTTCGCCCAGCTCCTTGCCGCGCAGGCGGAAGTTGTCCACCTTCAGGTCGATCGCCGGCAGGCGACGCAAGGGCTCCTCATCCTCCCCCGCCGGTACGGCACGCTCCTCGGTGGCCCCCAGGACGAGGTGGTCGAGACGCGCCAGCAGGGCACCGTCGCCCGCGCTGCGCCAGTCGAAACGCCCGCGCGCCTCGCGGCTCGCCAGACGGCCGCGCCAATCGCCCGCCAGCACGCCGGCCTGCAGTTCGACGTCGTTGAGGGTCTGGCCGAAGACCTGCAGGCGGCCGGCACTGAGCCGCAGTCCGGCCAGCGGCAGGGCCGCCGGGCCGTCGTCCGCCTCCGCCTCCTCCGCCGCCTCGCCGGTACCGCGCAGGGCGCGTCGCCAGGCATCCAGGTCGAGCGCATCGAGCCGCGCATCGACCATCAGCCCGTCGGGCGCCACCTCGACCGGGCGGAACACGCCCAGTCCGCCGCGTTCGACGGCCCAGCCGAGCGGGGTATTGCGTCGCTCCAGCGTCAGCGCAATGCGCTCTTCGAGCTTGACGCGCAGATGTTCGCGCTGCCCGCGCTCGAGCAGATCAACTTCCACCCTGAGCGGCCAGCTGTCGGCCGCGGGCTTGTTGAGCGGCTCCGGCAGGCTGGCCGCGACGCCGCGCAGGGCGGACTGCACCACCACCCGGGTGGCGTCGCGCTGCAGGGCGATCTCGGCCTCCCAGGGCGTGACCCCGGAGAGATGCTCCAGCACCGGCCAGTGCACTGTGGAACGCAGTGCGGAGATGCCTGCCGCGCCGCGTGCAGTGAAACTGACGACGCCGTCCTCCCCGGTGCGCGCACTCAGATCGTGCGGCGCGCCGAACCGGCGCGCGCGCGCCTGCGGATTGCTCATCGTGTCGGCGGGGACGCGCCGCGCGCGGGCGGCCGACTCCAGCGGCGGCAGGCCGTTCACCACCCACAGCCGGTTGCCGGAGAAGCGGAAACCGCCTTCCACCGAGGTGTCCACCACATGGCGCAAGGGCATCACCAGGGTCAGGTCCAGTACCCCGCTGCCTTCCGCGCGCATGCCGTCGGTGAAACCGTCGATGCGCCGCGTCACCGGGCTCTCCGACACGAAGCGGAGGAAGTCGGCGGTCGGCCCGCTGGCCCGCCCGGTGATGGTCATCACCTCGCCGTCGGGGGCCTCAAGGTCGGGCAGCTCCGCCACTACATTGGCCAGGCGGACGCCGAAGATGCTGCCGCGCTCGGCGGTGATGCGCATCGAGGCGGCCTCGAAGCGCAACTCGCCATCGATGCCTTCAATGGCCGGCCAGCCTTCGGCATAGTCCAGGCGGGCGCCGGCCACCTTGGCGGTGACCAGGAACTGCCCATCGGCCGGGTCGCGGAAGGGGAACTTCGCCAGGTCGCCGCGCAGCCGCAGACGCGCCTCGGGCGCGATGCCGCCGACGATGCTGTGGCGCAGCCAGTCGCGCGTGTCCTGATTGACCACCAGCGGCATGTAGCGCCACACCGCCGGACCGTCGGCGCGCAGCAGGCGTGCGGAGAGATCGATCTCGCCCGGCCCGCCACTCACCGGCAGGTAGCGCCCGCTGGCACTGCCGGAGGCGTCCGGATTCTCGAAGCTGGCTGAATCGAGCTCCAGCACCAGCCGACCGTCACGCTGCGCCCAACCGCCCTCGGCCTGCAGGGATGACAGCGCGAGGCGCGGTTCGGGAAACACTGCGGGCAGATCCACCCAGGCATCGCGCCCCGCGAGGCGGAAGCGCCCGCTGCGCTCGTCGCCTTCGACCTCGCCGGCCAGCCCGCCCAGCCCGGGCAAGGCGCCCTGCGCCGCCAGGCCGATGACTTCGAAACGAGCCTGCAGTGTCCACTGCGCCGGGGCGGCCACGGCGCCGTTCCTCTCTACCCGACCCTCGCGCGCCAAGCCGCGCGGATCGAAGGCAGCCAGACGCCTGCGCACCGCGTCGTCGAGCGGCAGATGGGCGGCCAGGCGCGCCAGAGCGGCGAAATCCACCCGATTGACGCGCACCGCGCCGCCCGCCGCCGCACCCTCGTCGAGTCCGCGCAGCGCGAGGTCCAGATCCACCGGCTCGAGCACGACGCCATCGCCCGTCTGCAGGGCCAGACCACGCGCCTGCAGCGCCAGCGCATCGCGCCCGCGCCGGATGGAAAGCTGCCCGCGCAGGCTCGCCAGGTCGAGCTCCGGCAGTTCTGCGCCGAGCCGGGTGTGCACGCCGTCGAGCGCAAGGTTCACGTTCAGGCTGGACTGCTGCGCACCGTCCAGCCCGATCCAGGCACGCAGCCCGCCGCTGCCCGCCAGTTCCACCGGATAGTCCAGCCATGGGCGCCAGCCGCCCAGCTCGGCGTGGTCCAGCGCCAGGTACAGCTTGCCCACCCAGCCCGCCGGATCGCCCGGACTGACACTGACCAGATCGCCGCGCAGATCGAGGCGCGAGGCCAGCGCGGCCGGCGGGTCGGCGGTGAGGCCGAAGCGGTAGCGCCCGCCCTTGCGGTCGAGCCGGAAGTCGACCTGCTCCAGACGCAGTTCGGGGGCGGCACGCAGCTCGTCGGTCCATCTGAGTACCGCGTCGCGGATCAGGATCTCGCGCTGGGCGAGCAGCCAGTCGAGCGCAGCGCCGTCCGAGGCGCCGCTATCGACCGCCGCACCGGCGACGAAGACCCGGCCGTCGGGATCGCGTCGCAGGGACAGCTGCGGGGCGAACACCTCGAGGCGGTGAAAATGCGGCCGCAGGCGCAACAGCGACGACCAGGCCAGCACCGCATCGACGCGCTCGAAGCGCAGCGCTGCGCTGCCGTCCCGCTCGCGTACCTGCAGGCCGCGGATGTGCAGGCGCGGACGCAGCCCGGCCCAGTCGGCCGACAGTCCGTCGATCTCCACCGGCATGCCGATCGCGCGACCGAGCGCGGCGGCGATCTGCGGCCGATAGTCCTCGACCTGCGGCGTCACCACCTCGCGCAGCAGCAGGAACACGCCGGCGGCCACGAAGTACAGCGCAAGCAGCACGCGCAGCAAGCGTTCGTCGCGCCGGCGCCGCACCTCGCCGCGCGGCAGATGAGGCGCGGCTTCGGTGACGGAGGCAGGCGGGGCGGACGGGGCAGTCATCGGGAAAGGTCGACAAGCTCTGGCGGACGGAGTTTCGGCGGCAGGGCCGCTGCGCGGCAAGCTTGGCTACAATCATCGTCGCGTCCGCTACCTGCCCGCAACCACAAACTGCGGCGGGAGAGCGATTCTAACAATGTTGAAGTGCTCACCGCCCATGTCCCGCGACCTTTCCGCCCTGCCCGAAGACATCCGCCATGCCGCGGGCCTGTCCCGTTTCCTGCGCCGCATGCTGGACAGCCGGCCGTGGCTGGGCGAGCGCCTCGCCGCCACGCTCGACCGCCCGGCCGACGCCGAGGCCATGCGCGCCTTCCTCGACGAACGGGCGATCACCGCCGAGACCCTCAAGCCGGCGCTGCGCGACCTGCGCACCTGGGTGATCTGCCACCTGCTGGTGCGCGACCTGGCCGGATACGCCAGCCTCGCCGAAGTCACCGAGAGCATGACCGTGCTGGCCGAGCTCACCGTGCGCTACGCCCACGACCTGCTGCGCGAAGCGCTGGTGGAGCGCTACGGCCTGCCGCTGTCGCCCACCGGCTGGGAGCAGGAACTGCTGGTGATCGGCATGGGCAAACTGGGCGGGCGCGAACTGAACGTATCCTCGGACATCGACCTGATCTTCATCTATCCGGAGGACGGCGACACCGGCGGCAAGAAGGTGATCAGCAACTTCGAGTTCTTCGAACGCCTCGGCAAGCAGCTCATCCAGGCCCTGGCCGAGGTCACCGAGCACGGCCAGGTGTTCCGGGTGGACATGCGCCTGCGCCCGAACGGCGATTCCGGCCCGTTGGTGGCCAGCTTCGACATGCTGGAGAACTACTTCATCACCCAGGGGCGCGAGTGGGAGCGCTACGCCTGGATCAAGGCGCGCGTGCTGGCCGGCGAGCGCTGGCGCGAGCTGGAGCAGATCGCCCGCCCGTTCATCTTCCGCAAGTACCTGGACTTCGGCGCGATCAACGCGATGCGCGACCTGCACGCGCAGATCCGCCGCGAGGTCGCACGGCGCGACCGCGCCCACAACATCAAGCTCGGCCCGGGCGGCATCCGCGAAATCGAGTTCATCGCCCAGGTGTTCCAGCTCATCCGCGGCGGACGCGACGAAGGCCTGCAGATCCGCCCCACCCTGCAGGTGCTCGCCCGCCTGGCCGAACGCGGCATCCTCGCACCGGCCACGGTCGAGGCGCTGACTGCCGCCTATACCTTCCTGCGCCGCCTGGAGCACCGTCTGCAGTACCTCGACGATGCGCAGACCCACGACCTGCCCGAGTCGGCCGCCGACCGCGCCCTGATCGCGCAGGCCATGGGCTGTGCCGACTGGCCCGCGCTGCTCGAACAGCTCGACCACCACCGCGCCACGGTCAGCCGCCACTTCGAGGACGTGTTCGGCGACCCGAGCGACGAGGAGCACAGCCTGGACGACCTGTGGGCCTGCGCGGACGACGCCGGACAATGCGCCCCGGCGCTCGCCGAACTGGGCTACCGCGACCCGCAGGCGGCAGCCGGCCGCCTCGCCGCCATCCACGGCGCACCGCGCTACCGCCAACTGCCCGACCGCATCCGCAGCCGCTTCGACGCGCTGATGCCGCGCGTGGTGGATGCCGCCGCGCGCACCAAGACGCCGGACGACACCCTGGCGCGCTGCCTCGACCTGATGGAGGCGATCAGCCGGCGCGGCGCCTACCTCGCCCTGCTGCAGCAGTACCCGCAGGCCCTGCGCCGGGTGGCCGAGCTGATGGGGGCCTCGCGCTGGGCCGCGCAGTTCCTCACCCGCCATCCGATCCTGCTCGACGAACTGCTGGACGACCGCAACCTCGAGACCGCCCCCGACTGGGCCGCCTTCCGCAGCGAGTTCGGCGCCCAGCTCGACGCCATCGAGCCGGACATGGAACGCCAGATGGACCTGATGCGCGAGCAGCACCACGCCAAGGTGTTCCGCCTGCTCACCCAGGACATCGCCGGCCTGCTCACGGTCGAAAAGCTCGCCGACCACCTCTCCGAACTGGCAGACACCATCCTCGCGCTGACCATCCCGCTGTGCTGGCGCAAGATCAGGATCCGCCACCGCGACGAACCGCGGTTCGCGGTGATCAGCTACGGCAAGCTGGGCGGCAAGGAACTGGGCTACGCCTCCGACCTCGACATCGTCTTCCTCTACGACGACGACGCACCCGAAGCGCCCGAGGTCTACTCGCGCCTCGCGCAGCGCACCAACACCTGGCTGTCCAGCCAGACCGCGGCGGGCATCCTGTTCGAAACCGACCTGCGCCTGCGCCCCAACGGCGACGCCGGGTTGATCGCCTGCTCGCTGGAATCCTTCCGCAAGTACCAGCTCGAATCGGCCTGGGTGTGGGAGCACCAGGCGCTCACCCGGGCGCGCTTCTCGGCCGGCGACCCCGCGCTGGGCGAGGCCTTCGAGCGCATCCGCTGCGAGGTGCTGCGCCTGCCGCGCAAGCTCGACGATCTGCGCCGCGAGGTGCTGGCGATGCGCCGCAAGATGCGTGACGCGCACGCCGGCAAGAGCGAACTGTTCGACCTCAAGCACGACCGCGGCGGCCTGGTCGACGTCGAGTTCCTCGTCCAGTACCTCGTGCTCGGCCACGCCCATGCCCATCCGCAGCTCACCGGCAACCTGGGCAACATCGCCCTGCTGCGCATCGCCGGCGAACTCGGGCTGATTCCCGCCGATCTGGCCGCGGCCTGCGGCGACAGCTATCGCCGCTTCCGCCACCTGCAGCACCGCCAGCGCCTCAACGACCGCCCCTCGCGCGTCGATCCGGACGAGGCCGAGCGTGCGCGCAAGCCGGTGCAGGCCCTGTGGAGTGCAGTGTTCGGTGCCGCCGACGAGACGGCCTTATAACCCGCGATTCCAAGAACAGCGCCGCCAAATACTTCCGCAGCGCAGTGCCGCGTCGCACAATGACGCGACATGATGCGAGAGATGACGATGAACACCGAACGTCGAAGCGTGCTCCGCCACACCGCCGGCGCGGCCGCACTGGGCCTGCTGGCGGCCGCCGGCGTACTGCGCCCGGGGCTTGCGCTTGCCGCCGCGCCGGAACGTGCCCCGTTCGCCGCCACGACACTGTCCGCCGCGCTGCAGGCGCTGGGCGCAGGCAACGCGCAGACCAGCGGCGAGATCCTGATCGGCGCCCCCGACGTGGCAGAAAACGGGGCCAGCGTGCCGCTCGACATCATCAGCCGGCTGCCCGGCACACGCCGCCTTGCCGTGCTGGTGGACGACAACCCGCAGCCCCTGGCGATGCAACTGGAGTTCGCCCCCGGCGTGCAGGCGCGTTTCCACGGCCGCATCAAGATGGGACGCAGTTCCACCGTCCGCGTACTGGCCGAAGCAGACGGCCGGAGCTGGCTCGCCTCGCGCGCGGTGCAGGTCACCGTCGGCGGCTGCGGCGCCTGAGGAGCGAGACGACCATGAGCGAAGCAATCCGTATCCGCGCCACGGTACGCGACGGGGTGGGCGAAATCCGCACCATGCTGCCGCACCCCATGGAGTCCGGCCAGCGCCGCGGCCCCTCGGGCGACCCGATCCCGGCGCACTACATCGAGACCCTCACCGTGGAGCACAACGGCCGGGTGGTGGTGAGCGGCCGGCTGGGGCCGGCAGTGGCCGCCAATCCGCTGTTCGCCTTCTATCTCGAAGGTGCCGCGCCGGGCGACCGCGTGCGGGTCAGCTGGCGCGACAACCACGGCGCCAGCCGCAGCGACGAGGCGCTCTTCGCCTGAACCGGGCTTGATGACGCCTGTAATATTTCTGCGCATGACGGCGTGGCAGGCAGGCGGCTAGAATAGGCCGCATGAGCCAGGAAATCGAACTCAAACTGAGCCTGCCGGCAAAGGCGCTGGCGGCGCTGCGCCGGCATGCGCTGGTCGCCGGCGCGCAGAAGCTCGGCAATGCGGCCACGCTGGACAATACCTACTACGATACTGCGGACCTCGCGCTGAAAGCGCGCAAGGTCGCCGTGCGCACCCGCCGGCAGGGACGCGTCTGGCTGCAGACGGTTAAGTGCGCGGCGCAATCGACCGGCGGCCTGTCGCAGCGCCCGGAATGGGAGCAGCCCTTTTCCGGCGCCTTCGATTTCTCCGCGGTCGACGACCCCGCCGCGGCACGCCTGCTGGCACGCCACGAAGCGGCCCTGGTGCCGGTGTTCACCACCCGCTTCCGGCGCGAAACCCGCCTCTACTGCCCGGCCCCCGGCGTCGAGATCCTGCTGATGATCGACCAGGGCGAGATCCTCGCCGGCGAGCGCAGCACGCCGATCTGCGAACTGGAGCTGGAGCTGCAGGCCGGGCGCGCCACCGATCTGCTCGAACTGGCCTGCACGCTCTCGCACAGCCTGCCTCTGGTGCCCAGCGACCTGTCCAAGGCCGAGCGCGGCTACCGTCTGTTCCTCGACCAGCCGCTCAAGCCGGTCCGCTCGGAACCCTCGAGCCTGACGCCGCAGATGAACCTGGTCGATGCCTTCCGCGAGCTGGCCTATTCGGCGCTGCGCCAATGGCAGGCCAATGCCGCCGGCGCCGCGGTGTGCAATGCACCGGAGTTCATCCACCAACTGCGCGTCGCCCTGCGCCGCCTGCGCTCGCTGCTGCGCCTGTTCGGCCCGGCACTGCCGCCCGGCTTCGTCGAAGAGTGGAACGAACACCTGCGCGACACTGCCAATCGTTTCGGCGAGGCGCGCGACCTCGACGTGCTGTACGAGGAGCTGCTCGCCCCCGTGGTGCCGGACGGTCTGGCCGACGGCGAAGGACTGCCCCGCCTGCTCGCCGTCGCGCGCGAGGCGCGCGACAAGGCACGGGTGGACGCCGCCTGCAATCTGGACGCAGCCGACCAGGGCCGCCTGATGCTGGCGCTCAGCCTGGCGCTGCATCGCCTGCCGAGCAACAACCTGATCGGCGCGGCCGACCTGACCACCTTTGCCCGCCTGCAGCTGGGCCGCCTGCGCAAGAAGGCACGCCGCCGCTTCGAAGCCTCCGCCAGCCTGATCCCGACCCGTCTGCACGCACTGCGCATCGCCCTCAAGCAGCTGCGCTACGGCATCGAGTTCTTTGCCCCGCTGTTCCCCGCCCGGCAGGTGGCACGCTACCAGGAGGCGCTCGCACGGGCGCAGAACACACTCGGTTTCCTGACCGATGTGGATGTCGCACGCGGCCGCCTGGAAAACTGGGCCGACGACGACGAGGCACTGCGCGCGGCGGCAGCCTTCATCGCCGGCTGGCACGCCCCGCGTTATGCGCGGCTGCGCCGGCGCACCCTGCAGGAGGTCAAGCCGTTACTGTGGGGCCGCACGCCGTGGCGTACCTGAAGAGACGCCATCCGCATTCATGACGGTGTAACACCATGGATTCAGACTCTGCGCCCTGTCGAACGGAGGAGTACATGGATCTGCTGTTGTGGCGTCATGCCGAAGCGGCCGAGGGAAGTCCCGACTTCGCCCGCGAACTGACCGAGCGCGGCCAGAAGCAGGCGCTTGCCATGGCGCGCTGGCTGGAGGAGCACCGCCCGAAGCGCCTGAAGGTGCTGTGCAGCCCCACCGTGCGCACCCGCCAGACCGCGGCAGCCTTCAGCGACGATTTCGAGATCGTCAGCGCGCTCGGCCCGGACGGCAACGTCGCCGGCCTGCTCGCCGCCACCGGCTGGCCCGACTCCAGCGGCGCAGTCCTGGTCGTCGGCCACCAGCCGGCGCTGGGGCGCATGGCCGCCCTGCTGCTCTCCGGCACCGAAGCCGACTGGACGATCAAGAAGGGGGCGCTGTGGTGGTTCACCAACCGCGTGCGCGACGGTGAGACCCAGACCGTGTTGCGCACCGCCCTGCCCGCCGACTTCGCCTGAGGCCACGCGGCTGCACGCGCCGGGCCGGTGCGCGCGGCGCCCTGCGGGGCAGGGGAAAACCACTACGCAATTGCGGGCACTCTTTCGAATATCCTGCTGTCTACCCGCTCGACCTGTCCGCCGGTGGCCGCGGCATGCGTCGATACAACACGGCGAGGCGGCAGATGTTGTGCTTTCGCCCGCTTCCCGTAAGATGGCTGCCTCGATTCCGTGCCCACCATGATCAAGCGCTACCTGCCCACCCACGACAGCATCAAGCAAAGCCGCCTGCTGCGCTGGCTGGGTCCGCGCATCCATGACCCCTCGCTGTGGCACATGAACCGCCGCGCGGTCGCCAAGGGCGTGGCCATCGGCGCCTTCTTCGGCCTGATGATCCCGGTGGCGCAGATTCCCGCGGCGGCGGTCGCCTCGCTGTTCTGGCGCGCCAACCTGTGGATTGCCGCGGTCTCCACGCTGATCAGCAACCCCTTCACCTACGGGCCGATCTACTACTTCGCCTACCAGCTCGGCGCCGCATTGCTCGGCAAGCGCGCGGGCAGCAATCCCGCACTCGCCGAGGTCAAGGCTGAGCAGGCCATGGCCGCCCTGCCCTGGTTCGACAACCTGTGGCACTGGGTCACCGGCATCGGCCAGCCACTGGTGCTCGGCATGCTGGTGCTGGCCATCAGCTTTGCCGTACTCGGCTTCGCCACGGCCCGCCTGTTCTGGCGCCTCAAGGTCATCCTCAAGCGCCGCCGGCAACGTTCGGCACGCGCGCTGCGCATGGGTCTGGACGGCAGCGGTCCGGCCTGAATGTGCACTGCACAAGCCCCTCTTTATTGCCTACACTTGCGCCACAGTGAAGGTATAGACCGCGTCAGATGAACACACCCATTGCCGATGGCACCGTCCGCGAGATCGACGGCCAGCAGCGCATTCATTACGACGGCTACTGGATCAAGATGTACGATCCGCCGGCCGACAGCCTGCAGGCCAAGAAGGCCCTGATCGGCGCCCTGACCCGCCGGCTGTTCAACCATGTCGAACACGGCATCAACATCCCCGGCCGGCGTGTCGGCGAAACCCGTGCCGCGTTCGAGGCCGAGACCGATCCGGCGCGCCGCCGGGTCAAGGGCGCGATGCTCGCCGGCGCACTGTTCAACCGCGCCACCGACATCTTCACCAAGCTGGTGGAACTGCAGGAACAGGGCGTCGAGATCGATCAGGACAACGCGCTGATGCGCGAATGCGGCGCCTGTCTGCAGGAAGCGCTGACCCTGGGCCGCCTGGTGCTGCATCGCAGCGGCGACGAGGGCATCGACGAGCTGTGGGGCGAGCCGTTCCGCGCCTTCTCGATCCCGGTGGAGGCCTTCTACGAAAGCCGCTACATCAAGATCGCCCAGACGATGCGCGACATCGACCGCATTGCCAACGAGATGGTCGCCACGCTGGCCTGCAACCGGCTGTTCCTCGGCAGCGAGCCGCTGATCCAGCGCTACGCCGAGGTGGCCAAGATCAAGTGCGAGACCCTGCGCACCGACCACGCGATCTTCGACGTCTGGGCTGACTTCGTGGTGGCCTCCGAAGCGCTCGTGGCATTCACGCCCCCGCTGGGCGAGAACGCACCGCCGACCGAACTGCAGCTCGCCTCCGACGGCCACCGGCTGATCTGCCAGGGCCGCGACTTGATCGCCTACATCACCCGCGCGCGGGTACCGATGCCCAAGAGCACACGCGAGTTCATCGAGCGCTGCCGGACATTCGACACCATCTGCCGCACCAAGCTCGACGGTACGCCGCTGATCTGACGCACTGCCTTACCGGAATTCCCGATGAAACGCACCGACCTCGAGAAGCTCAACGGCCTGAAGATCAACAACCGTCTCAAGGGCACCCCGCCGCCGCAGCGCTTCGGCGCCGGTTCGGGCGGCCGCCGTGCAGCGGCGACGGTCAATCCGCTGGTCGCCAAGCTGCTCGGCCAGAAGCCCGCCGACGGCGAACCGACGGAATCCTGAGCACACCCGCGGCATCAGACGATGATGCCGCCGCCCAGACAGACCTTCGATTCGTACACCACCACGCTCTGCCCCGGGGTCAGCGCCCACTGCGGCTGGGCGAAGGCGATCTCCGCCCGCCCGTCGGCAATGCGGTCGATCTCGCACGGCTGGTCGGCAGTGCGGTAGCGCGGCTTGGCGGTATACACCCAGTGAGTGTGCGGATCGCGCCCGGCGATCCAGTTCAGGTCGGCGGCCACCAGGCGATCCTTCAGCAGCGCCGGATGGTCATGCCCCTGCACTACGTAGAGCACGTTGGCCTTGACGTCCTTGGCGGCCACGTACCAGGCCTCGTGCTCGCCGGCCTCGTCCTGGTTGCCCTTGATGCCGCCGATGTGCAGCCCCTTGCGCTGGCCGATGGTGTGGTACATCAGCCCCTGGTGCTCGCCCAGCACACGCTCGTCGTCCAGACAGCGGATCTCGCCCGGTTTGGTCGGCAGGTAGCGCATCAGGAATTCACGGAAGGGGCGCTCGCCGATGAAGCAGATGCCGGTGGAGTCCTTCTTGGCGGCCACGTGCAGCCCGGCCTGTTCGGCGATCCTGCGCACCTCGCGCTTGTACAGCGCGCCGAGCGGAAACAGCGTCCTGGCGAGCTGCTCCTGGTTGAGGCGGTAGAGGAAGTAGCTCTGGTCCTTGGTGCCGTCCTCGGCCTTCAGCAGCTGGTATTCGGTGCGTCCGTCGTTGTTCCATTCGCGCACCTGCGCGTAGTGCCCGGTGGCGATGCGCTCGGCACCCAGCTGCATGGCGTGGTCGAGGAAGCAGCGGAACTTGATCTCGGAATTGCACAGGATGTCCGGGTTGGGCGTGCGCCCGGCCTCGTACTCGCGCAGGAAGTCGGCGAACACGCGGTCCTTGTATTCGGCACTGAAGTTCACCACCTCCAGGTCAATGCCGATGACGTCACACACCGAGGCCACGTCCACCAGATCCTGGCGGGTCGAGCAGTAGTCGGCGTCGTCGTCGTCCTCCCAGTTCTTCATGAACAGGCCGGTGACCTGGTAGCCCTGCTGCTTGAGGAGCAGCGCGGTGACCGAGGAATCGACGCCGCCGGACATGCCGACGACCACCTTCATGCCCTGCGGGTCCACGCCGGGCTTCACGACATTACTGGACATTCGGTCCGTCTCCATTCAACCAGTCTGCCAGGGGCAGCACCACCGCCGGCTCGCCGTTGTCGACGAACCAGCTGTCCACCGCAAAACGCGCGCCCGGATTGCCCGGCGGCGGCGCGGGCGGGCGGGGGATGTCGTCGACCACCTCGGGGCAGTCGCACAAGGCCAGCAGCAGCCCGACATGGTCGGGCACCTCGGCCGGCGCCGCAAGGGGCATGGGCGGCTCGACCTCTTCGATCACCGCGGAAAAGTGCTGCAGGATGAAGCGCGCGCGGCGCGCCGGCGCCAGCACCGTGTGGTAGCGCAGGCTGCCCCGCGTTTCGAGCAACTGCAGCAAAGCAGTGGACGAGGTGGAATGATCAATGCAGTCCATGCGCCCGTCCACGCCACCATCGAGCAGGTTGCCCGCACGATCGGCGGCGACCGGCGTCTGTTCGCCGGCGATGCGGTACAGCTTGCCGAGCACCTCGCCCAGCACCGCGCGTTCGGCCTGCGCACTGTCGGCCTCGCGCAGGCGGGCCTCCAGGGCCTCGAGGCGCAGGGGCTCGAAGCGCACCGGCACGCGCACCGCACAGCCGTAGTTGTAGCAGATCTCCACCGCCGGGGCGGCAGCCGCCGAGATGGGCAGGCACAGCATCAGCAGGGCCGGCAGGACGGACTTCATGCGGCGTCGTAGTGGCGGATCAGGTCCAGCGCGTGGCGTCGCCCGGCCAGCCAGTCATCCACACACTGCATCACCAGCGGGCTGCGGTGGCGCTCGCGACAGGCACGCATCTCTTCGGGGGTGAGCCACAGCGCGCGCAGGATGCCGGCGTCCAGCGCCCGCCCCCGCTCCTCGCCGCCGGCCCGCCCGCCGAAGGCAAAGCGCAGGTAGGTGAGATCGCCTTGCGGGCGTGACCACTGGTAGATGCCCACCAGGCATTCCGGCACGAAGTGATGCGCAGTCTCCTCCAGCACCTCGCGCACGCTGGCGGCAAGCAGCGACTCACCGTCCTCAAGATGCCCGGCAGGCTGGTTGAAGCGCAGCCCCTCGGCGGTTTCCTCTTCCACCAGCAGGAAGCGGCCCTCGCGCTCGATCACGGCGGCTACGGTGACATTCGGTTTCCAGGTGCGTTCCATGCTGCGGGTCCGGCAAAACGCTGGATTCTAGCGCGGAAAGGACCGCTCCCAGCAGCCCCCTGGCCCTTGCACACAACGAAGCAGATGAGACAATCGTCAGTCCCGACGACCGACGATATGGAGCTCGCATGAACGAACTCGGCCTTGACGACCTGAACCGGACAATGAGCCAGCTGCAGGAAACCTGGCTGCCGCTCGCAATGCAGTACAGCGGCCGCCTGCTGCTCGCCGTCCTGACCTTCAGCGTGGGCTGGTGGCTGGTCGGCAAGTTCACCCGCGCCCTGCTTGCCCTGCTGCAGCGCCGCAATGTGGAGCCCACGCTGCACAGCTTCCTCGGCAGCCTGCTCAGCGTGGTGCTGAAGGTGCTGCTGCTGGTCAGCGTGGCCGGCATGGTGGGCGTGGAGACCACCTCCTTCATCGCCATGATCGGTGCGGCCGGCCTGGCCATCGGCCTGGCGCTGCAGGGCAGCCTGGCCAACTTCGCCGGCGGCGTGCTGATCCTGCTGTTCCGCCCCTTCCGCGTCGGCGAGTACATCGAGGCGCAGGGCGTGGCCGGCACGGTGGACCAGATCCAGATCTTCCATACCGTACTCAAGACCCCGGACAACAAGACCGTGGTGGTGCCCAACGGCAATCTCTCCAACGGCAGCATCGTGAACTTCTCGCGCCAGGCCACCCGCCGGGTGGATCTCAACATCGGCATCGACTACGGCGACGACGTCAAGGCCGCACGCGCCATCCTGCTGGAACTGGCCGAGAGCGACCCGCGCGTGCTCAAGGACCCGGCACCGGTGGTGTGGCTGGCCTCGCTGGGCGACAGCTCGGTGAACCTCTCGCTGCGCATGTGGACCAGCACCGCGGACTTCTGGCCGACCTTCTTCGAGACCCAGGAACGCGCCAAGGAACGCTTCGAAGCGGCCGGCATCACCATCCCATTCCCGCAACGCACGGTGCACCTGAAACCGGGCCGGCTGTCCGACGCGGCCGCACCGCAAGGCTGAGACGAGGCGCGCAGCGCACGTCCGGCACACGGGCTTTGCGCTAGAATTGCAGGGTTTCGCCCGCCGGATGGCGGGCATCCGCACACTCACACACACCGCTGGAGATTCACATCATGTCGATGGCAGACCGCGACGGTTTCATTTGGCAAGACGGCAAGCTCGTACCGTGGCGCGAAGCGACCACCCACGTGCTGACCCACTCCCTGCACTACGGCCTGGCCGTGTTCGAGGGCGTCCGTGCGTACAACACCGCCAAGGGCACCGCGATCTTCCGTCTGGCCGAGCACACCCAGCGCCTGATCAACTCCGGCAAGATCTACATGATGGACATCCCCTACAGCAAGGAAGAGCTGATGGAGGCGCAGAAGGAAGTGGTGCGCGCCAACAAGCTGGAATCCTGCTATCTGCGTCCGCTGGCCTTCTACGGCTCGGAGAAGATGGGCATCTCCACCCGCGGCGCCACCGTGCATGTGGCCATCGCCGCCTGGCCGTGGGGTGCCTACCTGGGCGAAGAGGGGCTGGAAAAGGGCATCCGGGTGAAGACCTCGTCCTACACCCGCCACCATGTGAACTCGACCATGCCGCGCGCCAAGGTGGCCGCCACCTACCCGAACTCCATCCTGGCCAACCTGGAAGTCACCAAGCACGGCTACGATGAGGCGCTGCTGCTGGACAACCAGGGCTTCGTCGCCGAAGGCGCCGGCGAGAACCTGTTCATCATCAAGGACGGCAAGATCTTCGAACCCGAGATCGCCTCGGCGCTGACCGGCATCACCCGCGACTCGGTGATCC
>JAUVWV010000081.1 GCA_030603925.1 Thauera sp.
GCTGAGCTTCGACACCACCACCCGCATGGTGTGCGTGGACGAACAGCCGCTGGCGCTCACCCCGCGCGAGCTGGCGGTGCTGGAAGCGCTGCTGTCGCGCGTCGGCCGCCCGGTGGCGCGCGAGGCGCTGTTCGAAAAGGTGTTCGACCTGGACACCGAGGTGCGCGTGGAGACCATCGAAATCTACGTCTCGCGGGTGCGCAAGAAGCTGGAAGGCTCCGGCGTGGCCATCACCACCCTGCGCGGCCTGGGCTACCTGCTGGCCGAGGCCGCGCCCGATGAACCCGCCTGAGCGCCGCCCGCCGCCATGAGGGCACGCTACAGCCTGCGCCGCCGGGTCGGCTGGTGGCTGCTGCCGCCGCTGCTGATCCTGCTCGCGATCAACGCCGTGCTGTCCTTCCAGAGCGCGCTGGACGCGGTCAACCGCGCCTACGACCGCTCGCTCACCGCGGCGCTGCGCGCGGTGGCCGAGCAGACCCACTCGCTGGGCGGCGAGATCCATGTGGACATCCCCTACTCCGCCTTCGAGGTGTTCGAGGAAAGCGGCCAGGAACGCATGTACTACGCGGTGCTCGCTCCCGACGGCGCCCTGCTCACCGGCTACCCGGAGCTCGCCCCGAGCGCGCTGCCGCCCCCCGGCGGCGAGGTGCTCATCGCCACCACCCACTATCGCGGCGGGGAAGTGCGCCTGGGCGTGCTGCGCAAGCGCCTCTACGACCCCGAACTGGGGCCGGACGATGCGGTGACCATCGTTTTTGCCGAAAGCACCGGCTCACGCGACGAACTGGCGCGCGCGCTGTTCCTCGACAGCCTGCGCCGCCAGCTGCTGCTGGTGGGCGCCGGCGCGCTGCTGATCGTGCTGGCCCTCACCAGCGCCTTCCGCCCGCTGCTGGCGCTGCGCGACACCATCCGCCAGCGCCATGAGGAAGACCTCACCCCGGTGTCGGCGACCAACGTGCCGAGCGAGGTCAGCCCGCTGATCGACGCCATCAACCATCACATGGGGCGCCTGTCGGCCATGCTGGTGGCACGCCGCCGCTTCCTCGCCGACGCCGCGCACCAGATCCGCACCCCGCTGGCGGTGCTCAGCACGCAGGCCGAATACGGCCTGCGCCAGCACGACCCGGACGAGATGCGGCGCACCCTGGCCAGCCTGCTGGAGAGCATCCGCGGCGCGCGCCGGCTGGCCAACCAGATGCTCACCATGTCGCACGCCGAGGCGGTCAACGGCCTGATCGAGGAGCGTGCCGAACTCGACCTGGTGGCGATGGCACGCGAGGTGGCGCTGGAGCTCGCCCCGCTGGCACTGAAAAAACGCATCGCGCTGGAATTCGAAGGCCCGGACACGGCCATCAGCCTGCGCGGCAACGCCGCCATGCTGCGCGAAATGCTCGCCAACCTGATCGACAACGCGCTGCGCTACAGCCCGCCGGATTCCCAGGTGGTGGTCGCGGTGGCCGCCTGGGACAAGGACGCGGTGATCAGCGTCAGCGACCAGGGGCCGGGAATTCCGGAAGGCGAGCGCGAGAATGTCTTCAAGCGCTTCTACCGCATCCTAGGCCAGGGCGACAGCGAAGGCAGCGGCCTCGGCCTGGCCATCGTGCGCGAAATCTGCTGGGCGCACGGCGGACGCCTCACGCTGAAGGACGGCGCCGACGGGCGCGGGCTGTGCGTGGAGGTGGAGCTGCCACGGGGGGGCAACTAGCGACGCGCAGCTACACAACACCGTTCGCCCCGCCCGGGCGGTTCTTGATTGCCGGCGTACCGGACGAAAGGGCTCCCGGGCCGGCTCAGGCTTCGAAGGCGGCCACCATGCGGCGGCGCTGCGCGGCGTCCGGCAGCGGGCCGCTGAGCGCGCCCATGTTCTCGCGCATGTGGGCGGCTAGCGAGGTGGCCGGGATGGCGCAGGTCACCGCCGGGTGGGCGATGACGAACTTGAGGAAGAACTGCGCCCAGTTCGCGCAGCCGAGTTCCGCCGCCAACGCGGGCAAAGGTCGGCCGCGCACCTGGCGGAACAGCCCGCCGCCGTCGAAGGGCCGATTCACCAGCACCGCACAGCCGCGCTCGGCCGCCAGCGGCAGCAGGCGATCTTCCACCGCGCGGTGGGCGATGTTGTAGGTGAACTGGACGAAATCCAGGCGTTCGCGGCGCAGGATGGCGGCCATGTCCTCATGGCGACGACCGTGCGAGGTGGTGATGCCGATGTAGCGCACCGCGCCTTCGGCGCGCATGCGCAACAGGGTGGGCAGATGGGCCTGCCAGTCGAGCAGGTTGTGCACCTGCATCAGGTCGAAACGCGGCAGCCCCCACAGCGCCAGCGAGCGCGCCATCTGCTGCTCGCCCAGGCGCTGCCCCGGTGTCCACAGCTTGGTGGCGGAAAACAGCGCCGCGGCCCCCGGGCTTTGCGGCAGCAGTTCGCCGAGCACCGCTTCGGCGCTGCCGTACATCGGCGAAGACTCGATCAGCCGTCCGCCGGCGGCGAAGAATGCCTGCAGCACCTGCCAGCGCGCGGTGAGCGCCTCGCTGCGCCCGCCCACGCCCCAGCGCCCTTCGCCGACGTCGAAGGTGATCCAGGTGCCCATGCCGATGGCCGGCAGGCGCTCGCCGGACGCCGGAATCGTGCGCAGCGGGATGGCTGGCCGCGCCGCCGCAGCGTGCGGCAGGCCGAGCGCGCCGAGCGCCGCCAGCGCGAGAAAGCGCCGGCGCCCCGGGTGCAGCCCTTGATCGTGTGGATTCCGCCCGCTCATCGCCCGCCTCCGTCACACGGCGCAGGTTCGACCGCCGCACGGCGGGCGTCGTTCGACAAAAAAAACCGGGGCACCGGACGGTGCCCCGCAATCCACCGGCGGGCAGGGGGGCCGCCGGTGCGGGCCGGGTTGCGGGCAAGGAGGAGACCGCTGCAACCCGGAAGAGAACGCCTATCGTTCAGTTCACTCTTTATAGATCAGCGCCTCAGCCTGCGGTACCGGCCGCCTCCGCCGCGGCATGGCGGCGCTGCTCGATCAGGCGGAACAGGCGCGGGCCGATCAGCATGGCCAGCGCCCCCACCCACAGGCCGATGGAGATCGGGCTGGCGAACAGCACGCCCACCTCGCCGTCGCTGATCGACAGCGCACGGCGCAGGTTCTGCTCCATCATGTCGCCCAGCACGAAGCCCAGGATGAAGGGCGCGATGGGGAAGTTCATCACCCGCAGCAGATAGCCGATCCCGCCGATCACAGTGCCCAGTATCAGATCGAAGGTGTTGCCATGCACCGCATACACGCCGACCATCGAGATCGCCGCGACACCCGGCACCAGCAGCCAGGTCGGGATGGACAGGAACTTCACGAACACCCGGATCAACGGAATGTTGAGCGCCAGCAGCATGACGTTGGCAATGAACAGCGACGCAATCAGACCCCACACGATCACCGGTTGCTCCTGGAACAGGGTCGGCCCCGGGGTGATGTTGTACAGCGTCAGGGCGCCGATCATCACCGCGGTGGTGCCCGAGCCCGGCACGCCCAGGGTCAGCATCGGCACCAGCGAACCGTTGGCCGAGCTGTTGTTGGCGGCCTCCGGGGCCGCCACGCCGCGGATGTCGCCGTTGCCGAAGTCGTGGTCCTTGCCCGCCATGCGGCGTTCGCTGGCGTAGCACATCGCCGAGGCGATGGTGGCGCCGGCGCCCGGCAGCACGCCGATGAAGAAGCCGGCCAGCGAGCAGCGCAACATGGTCCACTTGGCCAGCATGAACTCCTTCATGTTGAACATCAGCCGGCCGGTGATGGCCATCGGCTCGACACCCGAGTGGGCATGCTGCAGCATCAGCATGACCTCGCTCACGGCGAACAGACCGATCACGATGACGATGAAGGGGATGCCGTCCTGCAGGTGCAGCGCGTCGAAGGTGTAGCGGTACACCCCGCTGTTGGAGTCGATGCCCACCGTCGACAGCAGCAGGCCGACCAGGCAGGCGATCGCCGCCTTGGGCAGTGAGTCACCGACCAGGCCGCCAAGGCAGCACAGGGCCAGCACCATCAGCACGAAGTATTCGGCCGGGCCGAAGGCAATCGCCCACTCGGCCAGGATAGGCGCGAACAGCACGATGCCGGTCGTGGCGACCAGTGCGCCGCAGAACGAGGCCACCGCCGACATCGACAGCGCCGGTCCGGCGAGCCCCTTCTTCGCCATCGGATAGCCATCCATGGTGGTCATCACCGCACCGGCATCACCGGGCACGTTGAGCAGGATCGCAGAGATCCGTCCGCCATACTCGCAACCGGCATAGACCGCACACAGCAGGATCAGCGCCGACTCGGGCGGCAGCTTCATGGCAAACGCGATCGGCAGCAGGATCGCGACGCCGTTGATCGGACCGAGTCCGGGCAAGAGCCCGACGACGGTGCCCAGGAAGCAGCCGATCAAGGCGATCATCAGGTTTTCGGGCGTGCCGGCAACGGCAAAGCCCTGCATCAGCAACGAGAATGTGCCGTCCATGATTTACCCCAGGATGTTGCCGAGCCACAGCCCGGTCGGTAGCGCGACATCGAGCAAGCGGTCGAACAGGATGAAGAGTCCGGCGCCGAGCCCGACGCCGCCGGCCGCCGCCTGCGTCCAGTTGGCGCCGAAGAAGCGCGCCGCCGGGATCACCATCAGCACGGTGGCGAGGATGAAGCCGAGCTTGTCGAACAGCCAGGCGTAGGCCAATACGACGAGGAACAGCAGACCGATACGCTTGAGCACCGCGGGCGACGCCCAGGCGGTGTCGCTCTTTCTCTCCAGCATCAGGGCAATGGCGCTGATGCCCAGCAGGGCCAGGATCAGCATCGGGAAGGCGCGCGGCCCGACCGGCTCGTAGGAAAACGGTGCTTCGAAACCACGCGCGATCCAGATGCCGGCGATGCTGACGATCAGCAGTATGCCGCCAAAGATTCTTTCGCTCATGTGGGTCTCCCGGGGCAAGAACCCCGTGTCACGCATGACACGGGGCGTGTGGAGCGCGTGTTTACTGCGCGGTCAGGCCAAGTTCGGTCGCGAGCACCTTGTAGCGGGCCACTTCCTTCTTGACGTTCTCGGTCAGTTCGGCGCCGGTCAGCTTGTACGGGAACAGTCCGCGCTCGGTACGCAGCTTGTCGAACTCGGGCGTGGCCTGCAGCTTCTCGAACGCGCCCACCCACCACTGGTAATCGGCATCCGACACCTTCGGTCCCATGTAGAAGCCGCGGGTGATGGTCCAGTCGACGTTGTAGCCCTGCTCGATCGCGGTCGGGATGTCGGCCAGCTCGCCCTTCAGGCGTTCCTGCGCAAGGATCGCCAGCACCTTGATGCGACCGCCCTTCATGTGGCCGAGAATCTCGGACGCGTCGCCGGAGTAGGCTTGCACGTGCCCCCCCATCAGTGCGGTGATGGCCTCGCCGCCGCCCTCGAACGCGACATAGCGCATCGACTTCGGATCGACCCCGGCCTCGCGGGCGATCAGCGCGGACTTCATCCAGTCCTGGCTGCCCACCGAACCGCCGGCACCGAACACCACCTTGCCCGGGTCCTTGCGGGTGGCCTCGATCAAGTCCTTCAGGCTCTGAAAGGGGGAGTCGGCGCGCACGATGATGGCGCCGTAGTCGGCCCCGATCGCAGCCAGCCACCTGACGTCGTCCTCGGTGTACTTGCCGAACTTGCCGATCGCCAGGTTGAGGAAGGAGCCCCCGGAGTAGGCGACGATGGTGCCGCCCTCGGCCGGCCGGTTGGCGATCACGGTGTTGTAGGCGACCGCGCCGATGCCGCCGGGCATGTAGGTGACGCGCATCGGAGCATCGAGCAGCTTCGCATCCTGCAGAGCGCTCTGGGCGAGCTTGCAGGTCAGGTCGAAGCCGCCGCCCGGCTTGGCCGGGGCGATACATTCGGGTTTCTCCGGCGCGGCATGCGCCACACCGGCGGCAAAGGTGGCAGCGAGGGCCGCGGCGGCGGCAACGAAAGTCTTCTTCAGCATCATGATCATCTCCTCCAAGTGGAATGCGATTCCGCAGGGTCGTGTCCATCCATGCCCTGCATGAAGGCGGACGATAGGCAGAAGGGCTTTCGATTGCCTTTCAGTGCGCGACTGTCCGCTTCGCGATGCCTGGGGCCTTCCTGGCACGCTCCCTGCGTTAGGGGCGGTACACCCTTCCGAGGCGATCGTCATGCAGATCAGCCCAGCAGCCCCTCCGCTCATCCCCCAGACCGCACAAGCCCGCGCGACGCCGCGGGAAGCGGCGCATTCCGAAACCTCCGCGCCACCGTCCCTCACCCCCGGCACCCTCCCGCCCCTGCGCCTGTTGCAGGGGGCGGAACTGCCGCAGGCAACGGCGGAATTTGCCGCCGATCTGGGCAAGCTGTTCCGCTCCGCCGGCATCGCCGTGCCGCCCGACCCCGTGCTGAGCATGGACCGCAGCGGCAAGGTCGTCGTCGCCAACGCGCACCCGGACAAGGCGCGCATCGAGCAACTGTTCGACGACGAACCCGAAATGCGCAACCGCTTCGCGGAACTGTCCTCTGCACACCAGTTGCAGCGCGCAGTGGAGAACTACGACGACTTCGCCGCCGCCTACACGCGCCTGCAGGGCAACCCCGCGGCGCAGGGCGCGCTGGTACGCGAGCGGATCGCACACAACTCCGCGCAGTTCTTCATGAACATCGGCGCCGGCGGTGCGGAACCCTTCTTCGGCGGACTGGGGCGGGTGACCGCCTGACGGCCCACCGCCCACCCGACGATGCGCCGCGGCGGACTCGGACATCCGTGGGAGCGGCCTTGGCCGCGATTCCCGGCCGGCCCGCGCCACAATCCGGCGAACATACGCAGATTTGATTTTCCCGGTTCACTGCGAGCCCCTGTTTCGCATACGATCCGTGCATGCCGCGCATGACCTCTCCCACTACCCGCCCCATGCCCGCCCGCTGACATGGCGAAGATCATCCCCAACCTCCACCGCCACACCCTGGCCCGCATGACATCGGGTGAAAGGCGGCTTGCCGAGGCATTGGGGAAACTGCTGGAGGACGACTACCTCGTCTGGTACGACGTTCCGGTCGGCAAGCATCGCCGCTACCCCGACTTCATCATCCTGCATCCCGCGCGCGGCCTGCTGTTCCTGGAAGTGAAGGACTGGAAGCCGACCACCCTCAAGCGCATCACCAAGAGCGAAGTCACGCTGCACACCGAGCGCGGCCAGGTCATCGAGGTCCACCCGCTGGAGCAGGCCCGCCAGTACGCCTACGCGGTCATCGAGCGCCTGTCGCGCGACCCGCAGCTCTGCCATCAGTCCGGCCCCTACCAGGGCAAACTGGTCATGCCCTACGGCTGGGGTGTGGTGCTCACCAACATCGGCCGCGAACAATTCGCCGCCGCCATGCCGGATGAGGGCCGCGAAGTCCTGCTGCCCGACCACCTGACCCTCTACAAGGGCGAGTTCAGCGCCAGCACGGACGCAGAGGAATTCCAGCAGCGGCTGTGGAACATGTTCAACTACCGCTTCGGCCAGCCGCTGAGCCTGCCGCAGATCGACCGCATCCGCTGGCACCTCTTCCCGGAACTGCGCATCGACGCGCCGGAACAGACCGAACTCTTCGCCGATCCGCTGCAGACCGAGAGCAAGGCGGAAGACCCTCTGCCGGACGTCATCCGCATCATGGACATCCAGCAGGAACAGCTCGCGCGCAGCCTGGGCGAAGGGCACCGCGTCATCCACGGCGTGGCCGGCTCCGGCAAGACCATGATCCTCGGCTACCGCTGCCTGTATCTGGCGCAAACCCTGCAGAAGCCCATCCTGGTGCTGTGCTTCAACATCACCCTGGCCGCGCGCCTGCGCGCCTTCATCTCGGCCAAGGGCATCGGTGCGCAGGTGCAGGTCTATCACTTCCACGACTGGTGCGGCCAGCAACTCAAGACCTACAACGTCGAACCGCGGCCCGGCGACGCGCCGCTCTTCGAGCGCCAGGTGGAAACCGTCATCCACGCCGCCGACCGCGGCCTCATCCCGCGCGCGCAATACGGCGCCGTGCTCATCGACGAAGGTCACGACATGCAGGCCGACTGGCTCAAGCTGGTCGTGCAGATGGTCGACCCGGAAACCAACGCCCTGCTGCTGCTCTACGACGACGCCCAGTCCATCTACAAGAAGAAGGCCGGCCTGGGCTTCACCCTGTCGAGCGTCGGCATCCAGGCCCAGGGCCGCACCACCATCCTGCGCCTCAACTACCGCAACACCCGCGAGATCCTCGCCTTCGCCTACAGCTTCGCCCGCCAGTACCTGAACCCGCAGGCCACCGACGAAGACCACATCCCCCTGGTCGAACCCGAAGCCGCCGGCATCAGCGGCCCGCCCCCGGTGGTCAAGCAACTCGGCTCCTTCGACGAAGAACTCGAATACACCGTTGCCTGCATCCGCAAGTGGCGTACGAACAAGGTGCCCATGAAGGACATCGCCGTCCTCTACGCCACCAACGCCCAGGGCGCCAAACTCAGCCGCCGCCTGCAGAAGGAAGGCATCCCCCACCAGTGGCTCGGCACCCGGCAGCACAAGATGAACTACGACAGCGAAGCCGACAGCATGGCGCTGATGACCATCCACAGCAGCAAGGGGCTGGAGTTTGAGCGGGTGATCATGACCGGAATTCGGCAGATTGATGACAGCGAAGAAGTGCGTGCTCAGTCGGCGCGAGCGATCTACGTGGGCATGACGCGCGCACGCAAATATCTAGTAACTCTGTTATCCGAAAATAACGTGTTCACCAGGAACATCGCATCGCTCGGTCGTTTGTAGGAGTTCCACCAAAGCATACACGTATTGCAAAGCGCTTTAAATATGACCTCGCACTAGTAACAATAATCCAATAATTTCCGTTCCATTAGCAATCACAGACAAAGATCATCCAGCATAGACACGAGAATAACTATGAACATCTTCGGTGGCGTTGAGCAGTCAGAGTTTGATTCGTTTCGCGAGGAGGTGCTTGCGAAGTTCAAATCACTTGAGCATGAAATATCGATCAAGGCAACTGACTCTGAGCAGGTCGCGAGAGTTGCCGCAGAGAATGCCACTGCAGAACAACTGCGAGTTCAATCTATCGGACATCAGATAGACCAAGTATTGAATGATCTATCAAAATCCAGGGACGACTTGAAGAATGAATTCTCCAATATCTCCAAAACAAGAGAATATCTGACCGCAAGCAGCAACGAACTACTAGATGAGATAGCAACAACCAAGGCGATCAGCGAACAACTGAGATCTGCCAAGACTGAGGCCGACAAAGCAGTCAATGAGATTTCTGAGAACGTCGAGAAAATTAACTCTTACCTTTCTGAGAGCGAACACTTTCCAGAGAGTGTCACAAAAACGCGCGAACTACTGGAAGAAAGCGAAGAACTATCTGAAAAAATCTCCAGTGTTCTCACTCACGCGCTGAAAAAGAAATCAGATATTGACGATCTGCATCGAACCATACACGGGATAGATATAAAGAGTGAAGATGGAGAAATCGAGCACACAGATGGACTAAAGGACGATCTTGAACGCTCCTACAACCTCATATCCGAAAAGCTGGACGGACTTGATCATGAAGCACAAAAGGCCATCTCTTTACTATCGACAAAGCACGAACGAATTCTTGACGCGCAACGAACTGAATTTGGGAATCTGATTTCCAAATCAGACGCAGAATTTCAAGGTATAAGCACGCAACTTAGGGGCCTACTGCCCGGATCAATGGCTGCCGGGCTTAGCGCCGCCTATGAAAAAAAGACAAGCGACGAAACAGAGGTATTACACAAATTTGAACAAGCATTCAGACGCTCTATCCTGGCGCTTGTTGCAATATCAATAATTCCGTTTGCAGTCGACGTCTACCTGCTTGGCGTTCAAGGCAAAGAGTTATTGGACGTAATAAAGGACACACCAAGTCTAATCCTATCCATCCTACCTCTTTATCTTCCCGTTCTTTGGCTCGCGTACTCGTCAAACAAGAAGGTCAACCTGTCAAAGAGACTTATTGAGGAGTACACCCACAAATCGGTACTCGGAAGAACATTCTCAGGACTATCCAATCAGATTGAAACACTTCCACATCAGAGCAACGTCAAGGATGAACTTCGAACACGCCTTCTATTTAACGTTCTTCAAGTAAGTGCGGAGAATCCCGGAAAACTCATTTCCAATTATGATAAATCCGACCACCCGTTAATGGATGCTTTAGAAAACAGTGCGAAGTTGTCGGATGCTGTTGACGCCCTATCAAGGATTCCAGGATTCTCAACAATCGCCCAACGGCTCTCTGAAAAGAGTGTTGACCTTGTGAGTGAACAAGCCGAGAAGGTACGAAAAGGACTACTAGCTCACGAGTCACTGGAGCCCCCCAACGACCTTTCGAATAACGACCAACACGAAAAGGCTGCCTGACCTGGCCTCAGGAAGGCGATCAACACAGCTGGGGGATTCTCTTTACGGAAATTGGGGACAGACCACGGTTTCGGAAGCAGAACCCTTCTTCCGAGGGTTCGGGCAGGTGTCAGCCTGAGCGTTCCGACGCTGCACCGAACCACCGCAACAGGCAGACGCAAGGGCTTCTGGCTCACCAAGACGGCTTGAGGGCACCGTCGGGTCACCGCATACCCTTCCGCGATTGCGACATCCGCCACGACTCGATAGCATGTCATGGACATTACGACATGCGAATGGACGCGCGCCGCGATGGAGAAAGTCCGCAAGGAACGCATTCTGGTGCTGGCAAAGACCTACCCCTCACCCAGTGCCCAGTACGTCGAGACTTCGTGTGTCGCTGGTATCGCCGAGGACGGTGCGATGCGCCGGCTCTACCCTGTCCCCTTCAGGATGATCGAGGAAGGCCGGCAGTTCAGGAAGTGGCAGTGGATCGACGCGCAAGTCGAGAAGGCCAGCCGCGATCATCGCCGGGAAAGCCACAGGCTGTACGTCGACACGATCATCTGTGGCGAGCTGGTCGACACCAGACAGAACTGGGCGACGCGCTGGGAGTGGCTCGACCGGGTTCCATGCTTCGAGCGTCTTGATGCCCTGGACGCTGCACGCGTCGATGATGGCCTCTCGATAGGGTTGCTGCGCCCCAAGCGGCTGCTCGGACTGGAGATTGTCAAGGCACGCCGGCAAGACTGGACGGAAGAAGAAAGAGAGAAGCTGCTGCGCCAGCAGATGCAGGGCGATCTGTTCTCCGAGGCAGAAGCGCAGAAACAAGTAAGGGCGCTCCGCAAGGTGCCGTTCGATTTCTACTACCGGTACGTCTGCGACTCGCCGGAGGGCGAAATCGAACACCGGCACAAGATCGTCGACTGGGAGGCCGGTGCATTGTTCTGGAATTGCCACCGCCGCCATGGCCCCGCCTGGGAAAAACCGTTTCGTGCCATGCTCGAAGAACAACTCGGAGGCAAGGCGCTGATGTTTCTGATGGGCAATCAGCACCGCTTCCAGGACCAGTGGCTGATCATCAGCCTGATCTACCCACCTATGCGAAAGCCAGTCGATTCGGGGCAGGGTTCGTTGTTCTAGCGTCTCTGGCGCTGAGATGTCGGACATTCGCGCCGCAATGGTCACGAATGGCGGCGGCGACCATCGAGCGGTGGCAGAAGCTGGCATCTGCCTCGTAGCACAGCAAGGCGCAGTTCGAGGAAGCTACCCGGCGGGAAAGTGCGGCGATAGCGGGCCCCTGCATCCTGAGGTGCGTCATGAAGCCCGCGGTGTACTGCGCCCAGTTGGCATCCTCACGGTAGCGATCGCGCACCGGCTTCGGGCAGCCCAGTTCAGCCATATGGACATAGGCCAGGCCGGCCAGATGCAGCACGCTGGCCAGGGACTTCTTCGAAAACCCGGGTTTGCGCGACAGGGGCAACTGACGGACGTCCACGACCGTGTCGATGCCTTGTTGGCTGAGCAAGGTCACGAATGCCTCAATATCCAGACCTTCGTAGCCTATGGTGAAAACGGTCATCTGCGAATCCCCTTCGAACGCCGATTCTAACCGACGGCGGAGCTTCGAACTGAGTTCCGCACGCGCATCGGCGGCACCGCCCAGGCACGGCAGCAGGGCCCCATCGCCCAAACCGCGCGCTGACGACGTCGACCAGGATGGGGCGCGCTACCGTACGACCATCGCAGACGGCGACCTTTCCCGCCTACAGCTCCTCCAACCCCTCATGCAGCCGCTCCGCCACCCTTAGCCGGTTGCCCGCCTGGATCTCCGGCAAACGAGCGAGCGCGGATACCAGCAGGTTGAGCACGCTCATGGCCGCGGCGTAGGAGTCGAACTGCGCGGAGCCGCGGGTTTCGCAGGCGATGCGCCAGGTGGCGTCGACTTCCCTGGCGGGGGTGGCGGCGTCGGTGAGGACCAGTACCGGTACCCCGGCCTTTTTTGCCAGGCGGGCGATCTGGGCGACGATGGGCACGCGGCGGCGGAAGGCGAGGATGACGAGCATGTCCTCCGCGCCGAAGCCGGCGAGGTCTTCGCCGACAGTTTGTCCGGGCTGCGGCAGCAGGGCGACCTGGTCCTTGAGCAGCACGAGTTGGCGGGCGAAGTATTGCGCCAGGGCGTGGCTGTTGCGATAGCCAACGACGCCGACGCGGCGCGCGCGGGCGAGTGCGGCGACCGCCGGTTGCACGACGCCGGGGGTGAGGCGTTCGAAGGTGAGGGCGAGGTTCTGCAGGTCGCGGCGCAGGTGTTCGCCGAAGGCTTCGTCCGAGGCCGGGGGCAGGTCCGGCGCGGCCTGGAAACCCGGCGCGCCCCAGCGCTGGGCCTCGCGCGCTTCGCGGCGGGCGGCGGCGAAGCTCTCGTAGCCGACGCGCTGGATGAAGCGGGTGACCGCGGCCTTGGAGCTGCCGGCGATGGCTGCGAGTTCGGTGGCCGAGTGGGTGGCGAGCAGGGCCGGCTGGGCAGCCAGCAGTTCGGCCAGCTTGCGCTCCGAGTCGGGCAAGGGTTCGGCGAGCGCTTCGATGCGCTCGTCGATGGGCTTGAAGC
>JAUVWV010000024.1 GCA_030603925.1 Thauera sp.
CGGTTGTCGAAGGTGGGGGTGGTGAAGTCGTCGTACAGCGGGTGTACGCGGAAGCCGTCGAAGGGGTAGGTGGGGGTCTCGCACCACTGCCAGACGTTGCCCACCACGTCGAACAGCTCGCCGTGGGGAAAGCGGGTCACCGGGCAGGATGAGGCCCAGTGGTCGAGATGCAGGTTGGCCGCGGCCGGGGCGTCGGGCGGTACGTCAGTCAGGCCCGCGTGGTCGTACAGGCGATGCCATTCGTCCTCGCCCGGCAGGCGTACCGGCAGGCCGCTCTGGCGTGCCTTCCAGCGGCAAAAGGCGCGCGCCTCGTGGCAGTTGGTCTCCACCGGCCAGTCCCAGGGCATGGGCACTTCCTCGGCCAGCAGGCGCAGGCGCCAGCCGGCGCCGTCGGGCACCCAGAAAGTGGGATGCTCGGCGCGCGCGTAGCGCCGCCAGGCGAGGCCTTCCTCGTCCCACAGGCTGTCGTCGGAGTAGCCGCCGGCGTCCACGAAGCTCAGGAACTCGGCGTTGCTGGTCAGGTACTTCGCCGCGCGGAAGGCGGGAATGTCGGCCTCGTGGTGGCCGTACTCGTTGTCCCAGCCGTACCAGGGGTCGTCGAACCCGCGCCCCAGGCGCACGGTGCCGGCGGGGATGTCCACCAGCGTGTTCTCCGGCGCCGCGCCGTGTTCGCGGCAGGGCGGCCAGTCGGCCTGAGGGCGGACGTAGCGCAGCGCGTGCTGGCGCATCAGCACCGAGGAGGTTTCCAGGTGGATGCGCTCGTGCTCGATGCCCATCAGCACCGCCCAGAAGGGATTGTCCCAGCCGATGGGCAGCGCCAGCGGGGTCTCGCGGATCACCTGCTCGACCATCGCGCGCACCTTGCGGCGGTAGTCCCATACCGCGGCCACCGCCGGCCAGGCGTAGTTGGCCTCGTCGAGATCGTCCCAGCTCATCTCGTCCACGCCGACCGCGAACATCGATTCGAGCTGCGGGTCGAGGCGCTGCTCGAGCAGGCCGGCGAGCACGAACTTGTTGGTGAAGAAGGTGGCGGTGTGGCCGAGGTAGAAGATCAGCGGGTGGCGCAGGCTGATCGGCTTCTTGTAATAGGCTTCGTCCTCGGCGAGCAGACCGAACAGCGACTCGTAGCGCTCGAAGGTGGCATGGAAGTAGCGCAGGATCTCGGCGCGCTTCGCTTCCGGGTCGGCGCCGTCGAGGCGCGGGGTGCGGGGCAGCAGGTCGGTCGGCATGGCTCGGGTGGTGGGCATGGCGATGGATCGACTGTGCGCCAAAGCGCTGCGCCGATCAAGCGGGCGGCGGGGGCCCGGCGTCGTGGCGGATGGGCAGCAGCACGCGGAAGGTGCTGCCGCGGCCCGGTTCGCTGTCCACCTCGATGCGCCCGCGGTGGCGCTGCACGATGCTGTAGGAGAGCGACAGCCCCAGGCCGGTGCCCTTGCCCACTGCCTTGGTGGTGAAGAAGGGGTCGAAGATGCGGCGGAGGTTCTCCGGTGCGATGCCGCAACCGCTGTCCACGATGCTCACCGACACCTCTCCGGCATCGGCATGGTGGCGGGTCAGTATCTCGATGCGGCCGCGTTCCTGGATGGCGTGGCCGGCATTCACCAGCAGATTGAGGAAGACCTGGTTGAGCTGGCCGGGGTTGCATTCGACCTGCGGCAGTTCGCCGAAGTCGGTGACCACCTCGCACTTGTACTTCAGCTCGTTGTGCACGATGTTCAGCGTGGAGCGCAGCCCCTGGTGGAGGTCGCAGAGGACGAAACCGGCTTCGTCCGGATGGGAGAAGTCGCGCAGGTCGGCGACGATCTTGCGCACCCGCCCCAGGCCCTCGGCGGTTTCCTGCATCAGGTTGGGGATGTCGGCGCGCAGGAAGGGCAGGTCGCGCTCGCGGCACAGGGTTTCGACGCGCCGCCGCTCGGGGTGGTCGGCAGGCAGGGCGGCGGCGAGGCGTTCGACGCCCTCGACGATCTGCATGAGATCGGCCAGATAGCTGCCCAGCGAGCCGAGGTTGGCCTGCACGTAGCCGACCGGGTTGTTGATCTCGTGGGCGACGCCGGCGGCGAGCTGGCCGATCGAGGCCATCTTGTCGGCGTGGAAGAGCTGCTGGCGGGTGTCGGCCAGTTTGCCGATGAGCAGCGCCTGTTCGGCCTTCTCGCGTTCCAGTGCGGCTTCGGCCTCGCGCCGTTCGGCCAGTTCGCGGCGCAACTCGTCGTTGCGCTGGTTGAGCTCCTCGGACATCAGTTCGAGCGAGTGCTCGGTGAGGCGGCGGTCGCGGTCGAACTGCAGGTAGGCCTCGCTCACCGCAGCGAGAAAACCGCCCCAGGCGCCCGCATGGTCCGTCCCGGGGGCCATTGCGGTGCCGAAATGGCGGCGCAACTGGCGTCCGAGCAGGGGGTGCAGGGGGGCGGCGCCGTCCTGCTGCGCGCTGGGGTCGTCTGGCAATCGCATCCTGGGTGTCCGTGTGCTTCGTGTCGGGCGATGATGGCGCGCTTTGCGCGGGTCGTCCCGGTCCTTGTACTCAACGCTCGGTGAAAGTGGTGATGGTCATGGTCTGGTTGTGCAGTTCGCAGCGCGCGCTCGGCGCAAACGGCGAAATCTCGCCGTAGGAGTAAAAGCCGCACAGCACCGGCTGTGCGCCGAGCACCTCGCGCACGCCCTCGACCTCCTCGTCGATGCGCTGCTGCAGGACCAGCTTGCGCCCCACGCAGGAGATCAGCACCGCCAGTTCCGCCGCATCGTCGCCGAGCCGCTCGCGGCTGGCCTGCGCCGCGCCGGCCGCGCCATCGACCAGGCGCTCGAAGTTCGCCTTCATCAGGCGCACGTGCGAGCCGGTGGGGATGTCGCCGGCGAAGGTCATCGAGCCCTGTGCCTCGTTCACCGCCAGGATGGTGCGGACCAGCCCGCTGCCGGCCTGCCCGGGGGCCTGCAGGGCGAGCGGGAACAGTAGCCCGGAGGCCGGCAGGTCGGCGGCGAACTCGCCCAGGTAGCGCTTGTACAGATCGAGTGCAGGCTGGCCGTCGAGCTCGTACAGCACGTTGCCGGCGGCGCGCGTCACCACCCGGTCGGGGCCGAAGCTGTCCCAGCCGCCCAGCGAACCGTGACCGATGCGCAGGCGATCGCCGTAGAAACCGAGGGCGGCGATCAGCCCGCTTGCCGGCGGACCGTCAGCCAGTACGCGGGTTTCGCGGAAGTCCGCAGCGTCGCCCGCCAGGCCGCCGGTGATGCTCACCCCGGCGGGCAGGGCCTCGCTCAGCCCGGCGACCAGTTCGGTGCCGTTGACCTGCAGGCCGTCGGACAGCACGAACACGTGGACCAGGCCATCGGCCGGCAGTTGCGCGGCCAGTGCCTGGCCGGCCTTGCGGCTGTCGGGCGTGGCGCCGACGTCCACCTTCGCCAGCACCACCCGGCTGTGGGCGAAGCGCAACGCGGTGGCGACGACGCTGTCGTCCTCTACGCGGGTGTCGATGATCTCCCCGGCCGTGCTGCAGCCGACCAGCCGCGCGGCGGGGTAGCGCTCGGCGAGCTCCCGGCAGCGCACGGGGTCGAGCGCCGCGCCGGCGCCGAACACCAGGACCAGGTCGGCTGCGCCCTGCAGCCCGCCCTGCGCGACGCGCCAGCCTTGCCCGGCCGTCCAGTGCAGTTGTTCGATTTCCATCGCCGTCCTCCTCTATTCTTGCGCCGCGCTGTCCGGCGCAGTGCGCTGCCGTATCGGCAGCACGACCCGGAAGCAGCTGCCCGCGTTCGGGCTGCTGCGCACCTCGATGCGCCCGCCGTGTGCCTGCACGATGCCATACGATAGCGACAAACCCAGCCCGGTGCCCTGGCCGACCGGCTTCGTGGTGTAGAAGGGGTCGAAGATGCGGCCGAGCGCCTCCGGGGCGATGCCCTTGCCGTCGTCCTCCACCTCGACCCAGACGCGCTCCGCATCCGCCCCGCTGCGCACCACGATGCTGCCCTGGCGTCCGTCCGGAATGGCCTGTGCGGCGTTCACCAGCAGGTTGAGGAAGACCTGGTTGAGCTGCGAGGGCAGGCATTCGACGGCGGGCAGCGCGCCGAACTCGCAACTCACCCGGGCGCGGTACTTGATCTCGTTGGTGACGATGTTGAGGGTCGACTCAATGCCGCGGTGCAGGTCCGCGAGCTGCCATTCCTGGCTGTTGTCGGCACGCGAGAAATCCTTCAGGTCGGCGACGATCTTGCGCACCCGGTCGACACCGTCCTTCGATTGCTGCACCAGCGCGGGCAGGTCCTCCTGCAGGAAGTCGAAGTCGCTCTCCTGCTTGGCGCGCGCCACCGCGCGCGCCGCGGGGTGTTCGGCCGGCAGCTGGGCGGCGGCGGTATCGAGCGCCGCGATGACCCGGCCGAGATCGTCCAGGTAGCGCTCCAGGGTGCCCAGGTTGGACTGCACGAAGCCGATCGGATTGTTGATCTCGTGCGCCACGCCGGCGGCGAGCTGGCCGATCGAGGCCATCTTCTCGGACTGCAGCAGCTGTGCCTGCGTTTCCTGCAGGCGCGCGTTGAGCTGCTGCAGCTCCTCGTTGCGCCGGCGCAGTTCCGCCTCCGAGGCCTGGCGCCGGCGTACATCCTCCTCCAGCGCGGCCTTGGCCTGGGCGAGCTGGGTGGTGCGGCGTTCCACGAGGCCTTCCAACTCGTCGTGGGCGCGCCGCAGCGATTCCTCGGCGCGCTTGCGCTCGCTGATGTCGACCAGGGTTTCGATCGCGCCGATCACCCGGCCGCGCGCATCGCGCAGCGGGGCGGCGGTGAAGAACAGCCAACGCCCGCCCTCGCCGAACTGCGGGAAGAAACCCTCGGCCTCGTAGGCCCCGGGGATCACTGCGGAACGCCGGTGGTGGCCGCGGTAGTAGGTGTCGATGCGGTCGTCGATGGTGCCGTCCACGATCAGCTCGGCCAGCACCGGACGTTCGCTGGCGTAGAACGCCGACCAGGCCTTGCGGGTGCCCAGTACCGCGCTCGCCGGGGTGCCGGTGACCAGCGCGCAGGCGCTGTTCCAGTGGGTCACCAGGTGGTTGGCGTCGATCACGAAGGTCGGCACCGGATCGCCTTCGATGATCTGCTGCAGGAGCTGCTGGGTGTGGCGCCGCGCGGCTTCGGCGCGCTTGCGCTCGGTCACGTCGATCGCGGTGCCGAGCGCGGCGCTGCCGCCTTCGTAGTCGATGCGCGCGGCGGAGATCTCCAGCCAGCGCACCTTGCCGTCGCGCGTCAGGATGCGCGTCTCGTAGGCTTCGGACTGCTCGGCGTCATTTTCCAGGCGCGCCGCAAAGCGCTGGTGCAGTTCCTCGCGCACCTCCGGATGGGCCAGTTCGAAGAAGCTCATGCCGCGCAGTTCGTCGCGGCTGTAGCCGCTGATGCGCTCCAGCGCGCGGTTGGCATACAGCAGCTTGTCACCGCGGTGCAGGATCACCGCGGCAGTGATCGTCTCGGCCAGTCCGCGGAAGCGGCTCTCGCTGCGCCGCGCCTGCTGTTCGGCCTCCACCAGGCGGGTGATGTCCGAGCCGATGCCGACGAAGCGCAGCGGCAGGCCAGCGCCCGCCGGCAGCGGTACCGCGGTCAGTTCCACCCAGAACTCGGAGCCGTCGCGCCGCCGGTTGCACAGCTCGCCGTGCCACGGGAAACCGGCGCGCAGGGTGTCCCACAGTTCGCGGAAGAAGGCCGCCGGGTGGCGTCCGCTGGCGAGCAGCGCGTAAGGCTGGCCGCTGAGCTCGTCGGCGCGGTAGCCGGCGGCCTCGCAGAAACGCGGGTTGGCGTACAGGATGCGGCCGTGTTCGTCGGCCACGCTGACCTGCAGGTGGCTGAGCAGCAGTTCGGCCTCCGCGCTGGCGGGCAGGCCGGCGGCCGGCGCCAGGGTCTTTGCAGGTTCAGTCGATGAGCGCATCGAGGGTGTCCTCGAACTCGGTTTCGATGCGCCCCAGCGTGCCGGAGAGCTGCGCCGAGTCGAGCGCCAGGGCGTCCCACACGGCGTCGTCGAGCGGCGGCACGGCTTCGTCCTCGCCGCTGGCCAGGCCGAGGCCGTGCGCCAGCACGTCGCCCACATGGACGAGGGCGGCAAGCGGGTGGGCGGCCGCCAGGCTGCTGTGGTGCAGGGCGATGGCTGCGCAGATGCGCGCCGGCAGGCCCCAGTGTGCGGCCAGCATGGCACCCGCCTCGGCGTGTGTCAGGCCCAGCACGTGCTGCTCGGCCGCGGTCTGTGCGTCGCCGTGCGCGCTGCGCCAGGCCTGTACCGCGGCGCAGTGCTGCGGGCAGGTCACGGCCAGTACGAGCTGGCCGACGTCGTGCCGCAGCCCGGCGGTGAAGGCGGACTCGGGGTTGTGCCCACAGAGCAGGGCGAGCTGGCGCGCCGCCACTGCGCTGCCCACGCCGTGACGCCAGAAGGCGCGGCCGTCGAAGTCCTGCAGCGCACCGACCGCCGACAGGCTGCGCACCACCGCCGCCGACACCACCATCGAGCGCACCGCGCGAAAGCCGAGTACCACCACCGCCTCGCGGATCGAGTCGATCCGGCCGCGCTGCCCGTAGAAGGGCGAGTTGCTGATGCGCAGGGCGCGCGCGGCGAGCGCCTGATCGGCGGCGATCTGGCGTGCCAGCTCGGCCAGATCGGCATCCGGCTCGTCGAAGCCGCGCAGCAGGCTGGTGGCGACGCTGGGCAGCGCCGGCAGGCTGGCGATGCGCGTGGCGAGCAGCTCGGGGGCGAGCGCATGGCTGGCATCCGGGCTCATCGCCGTGCTCCGTGGCGAGTCAGGCGGTAGCGCAGCAGGATCTCGAACAGCGCCTGGCTGGCGCGCCCCTGGCCGGCGCCGGCAAAGCAGCGCTCCAGGCGCTCGCGTACCGCCTGCACATCGACGGGCGCCGGCGGGGCGGGCGCCGGGCGGGCGTCCTCAGCGGGCATCGGCGTTCTCCACGGCGTGCAGCAGGATCGCCCGTCCACGGCCGGCCGAGGCCAGGCCGAGCGCTTCGCTGCGTGCGCGGAACGGCGTGTCGCCGAGCGCGATGGCGACCTCCTCGCCCGGTGCTCCGTCGAGCAGCGTGGCGAGCGCGGCGGCGGGCAGCAGGCGGGCCGCGGCCAGACCCAGCAGTTCGCCCTGTGCGCCGAACCGGGGTTCCGCGCGCTGGTTCATCAGCACGATCAGGCCGTCCTCGTCCACGCCGAGCAGCGGCCAGGGCAGCAGCTCGACCATTTCGCGCAGCACCCCGAGGGTGGACTGGTCGCGGCCGATGCGTGCGTCGCGCTCGGCCAGCAACTGGCGCAGGCGGGCGTTGCTGTCCTCCAGTTCGCGGTTGTTCAGCTGCAAGGCGAGCGCGAGGCGGCGGTTCTCGTCTGCCAGCTCCTTGTGGCGGAAGGCCTCGGCGATGTTGGCGCGCAACTGATCGTCTTCCCAAGGTTTGGTGAGGAACTTGTATACCGCGCCCTCGTTGATCGCCGCGGTGATCGACTGCAGGTCGGTGTAGCCGGAGAGCACGATGCGCGCGGCTTCGGGATACAGCACGCGGGCGCGGCGCAGCAGTTCGACGCCGGTCATGCCCGGCATGCGCTGGTCGGTGACGATGACGTCGATGCGCTGGCTGGCGAGCAGTGCCAGTGCCTCGGTGCCGCCGGCCGCGCAGTGGATCTCGTAGCCTTCGCGCCGCAGCACGCGCTGCATGGCGCTCAGGATGTGGGGCTCGTCGTCGACCAGCAACAGGCTGCGCCGGCGGTCGTCGGGGTGCAGCAGGTGCTGCGGCAGCGTACGGCCGGACTGCAGCAGGGCGGCGAGCTCGTCGGGCGGCAGCGGGCGGCTGAAGTAGTAGCCCTGGATCTCGTCGCAGCGGTTGGCCACCAGCAGCGACAGCTGGCCTTCGGTCTCCACGCCTTCGGCCACCACCTTGAGGCGCAGGGCGTGCGCCATGGTGATCACCGCGCGGGTGATCGAGACGTCGTCCGGGTCGGCGGTGATGTCCTGCACGAAGGAGCGGTCCACCTTCACCGCGTCGAGCGGGAAGCGCTTCAGGTAGGCGAGGCTGGAGTACCCGGTGCCGAAGTCATCCACCGACAGGCGCACGCCCAGCGCACGGATCGCCCGCAGGGTGGCGATGGTGTCCTCGACGTCCTCCATCAGCATGCTCTCGGTGAGCTCGAGCTCCAGCGCGCCGGGCGCCAGGCCGCTGTCGTCGAGCGCCTCGCGCACCCGCGCGAGCAGGCCGCCTTCGTGCAGCTGGCGGGCCGACAGGTTCACCGCCACGGTGATGGCGTCCAGGCCTTGCGCGCGCCACTCGGCGGCCTGCCGGCAGGCGCGCTGCAGCACCCAGTTGCCGAGCGCCACCACCAGGCCGGTCTCCTCCATCACGCCGATGAATTCCGACGGGGCAAGCAGGCCGCGCTGCGGATGGCGCCAGCGCACCAGCGCTTCCACGCCGATCACCCGCCCGTTGCGGCAGCTCACCTTGGGCTGGTAGTGGATCTCGAACTGCTCCTCCTGCACCGCCTGGCGCAGCGCCAGCTCGGTCTGCAGGCGTGCCCGCACCTGCTCGTTGGCCGCCGCCTCGAAGAAGCGGAAGCTGTTGCCGCCGGCCTGCTTGGCATCGTGCAGGGCGCTCTCCGCGCGATACAGCAGGTGGTCCCAGTCGGCGCCGTCGTCCGGATACACCGCGATCCCCGCACTGGCGCCGAGGAACACGTCGTGGCCGTCGACCACCATCGGCCGCGCGGCCAGTTCGATCAGCCGGCGGGTGGCGCGCGAGACGTCCCAGGGCGAGTCCTGCTCGTTGAGCACGAAGCCGAACTGGTCGCCGCCCAGCCGCGCGATCAGGTCGCCGGCGCGCAGATGGGCGTGCAGGCGGTGGGCGAGGATCTCCAGCACGCTGTCGCCGACCTGGTAGCTGAGGTTCTCGTTGATCGACTGGAAGCCGTCCAGCCCGAGGCAGATCACCGCCACGCGGCGCTGGTGGCGCTGCGCACTGCGCAGGGCCTCGCAGGCCTGCTCGCGGAAGCGGCTGCGGTTGGGCAGGCCGGTGAGCGCATCGAAATGGGTCAGGTGGTGGGCGCGCGCCTCGGCCGCCAGCACGTCGGTGACGTCGAAGGCGATGCCGCCGATGGTGTGTGGGCGCGGCCCGTCGCCCATGGCGAAACTCTTCATGTGCAGCCAGCGCGGCTGCTCTTCCGGGCCCTGGATGCGGAAGCGCGTGTCGATGCCGCCGTGCGGATGACGGCGCACGGTGGCACGCAGGCGGTCCGCATCTTCCGGGTGGACATGGTTCAGCCAGTCGAAGCGGTCGGTGAACAGGGTGTCGCGCGAGGCGCGCCAGACCTGCTCGTAGGCGTCGTTGGCGTAGATCACCCGGCGCTGGGCGACGTCGACCAGCCACAGGCTCTCGGGCAGGTGGCGGGCGAGCAGCGCAATGCGTTCGGCCAGCGCAGGCGCGTCGGCGCCGGTCGTCGGGCTGGCCGGGAGAGGCGGGTGCTTCATGGTGGGCGCGGATGGAATTTGTCAGACCTTGTAACACCACCGCAGTGCAGCAAACAAGCTTTGGCGGTGGCCAGGCCGCGCCGCACGGCCCGTCTATACTGCATCGGGAGCGGTCGGCACACATAACCGGCTCTCCTTCGACCCCCGACAGGAGACACGATCATGATCAACCGACTGAACCCCTGGGCTCATCGCGGCGCCGTACTCGGTGCCGCCCTGCTGGCGCTGGCGCTGGCGGGTCCGTCCGGTGCACGCACCCCTGCGCCGGACGGTGTCGAGCTGTATTTCGTCACGCCGGGCGACGGCGCCACACTGCGCAATCCGGTTACGGTCCGCTTTGGGCTGCGTGGCATGGGGGTGGCGCCGGCCGGCGTCGAGATGGCGAAGACCGGCCATCACCATCTGCTCATCAACACCCCGCTGCCGCCGCTCGATCAGCCGGTGCCGGCCGACGAGCGCCATCTGCATTTCGGCGGAGGCCAGACCGAGGTGCGCATCGACCTGCCGCCCGGGCGTCATGAACTGCAACTGCTGCTGGGCGACCACCTGCACGTGCCGCACGACCCGCCGGTGATGTCGCGCCGTATCGTCATCACCGTGGAGTGATGCCGCGCAATTCAGGGGGGCAGCTCAGGGGTGCTGCAGGGCCCGTACTGCGGTCACCCGCGCGGCGTGGACGCGCTGCGCAATCTGGCTGCGCTCGGCGCATGCGGCGGCGATCGCGCCGGCATCGACGGCGCGCACCGCCGCCAGTGCGGCACGCCAGCGTGCGGCCGGGGCGTAGTCGCGCGTTTCGTGGCCGGGCCTGCCCTGGGCATCGCAGGCGCAGGCGGCGATCGCCTGCTCGAAGCGTTCCGGGCGGCGCAGCGCGTCGCTGCGTTCGAGCAGCTTGACCATGGTCTCCGGGCGCAGCTCGGCGGCACGCGCCATGATGCCGTGCTCGCGTGCCACCAGTTCGGCCAGGTCGCGGCACTCGGCCGGCGCCTTCAGGCGCTCCGAGACGGCGCGCGCATGGCGGGCGCTGCGCGCCTCGTGGCCGTAGTGGTGCGGCAGGATCTCGGGCGGGGTGTCGCCCTTGCCCAGGTCGTGCAGCAGACAGGCCCAGCGCACCGGCAGCGGCTGGCCGGTGGCGGCCGCGCGGTCGATCACGCGCAGCACGTGTTCGCCGGTGTCCACCTCGGGATGGTGTTGCGCCGGCTGCGGCACGCCGAACAGGCGGTCGAGCTCGGGCAGGATGCGCGCCAGCGCGCCGCACTCGCGCAGCACGCGGATCATCCGCGAGGGTGTCTGCTCCATCAGTCCGCGCGCCAGTTCCTGCCAGACCCGTTCGGCCACCAGGTGGTCGACCTCGCCGTTGTCCACCATGGCGCGCATCAGATTCAGTGTGTCGGGCGCCACCACAAAGCCGTCGAAGCGTGCGGCGAAGCGGGCGACGCGCAGGACGCGCACCGGATCCTCGGCGAAGGCCGGGCTGACGTGGCGGAACAGGCGGGCGGCGAGATCGGCCTGGCCGCCATACGGGTCGACCAGGCGGCCGTCCTCGTCGCGCGCGATCGCGTTGATGGTGAGGTCGCGGCGCAGCAGGTCTTCTTCCAGCGTGACCTGTGGTGCGGCGTGGAAGGCGAAACCCGTGTAGCCCGGCGCGGTCTTGCGCTCGGTGCGGGCCAGAGCGTACTCCTCGTTGGTCTGCGGATGGAGGAATACCGGAAAGTCCTTGCCCACCGGACGGAAGCCGCGCGCCAGCATGTCTTCCGGGGTGGCGCCCACCACCACCCAGTCGCGGTCCTTGACCGGCAGGCCGAGCAATGCGTCGCGCACCGCGCCGCCGACCACGTAGCAGCGCATCAGCGCTCGATCCGGTTGGCGTTGCGGCGGAAAGGGTAGTACTTCTGCCGCAGTCCTGCGCCGCCCAGCCAGTCCGGCGCCACCGCCTCGAGCGGCGTGGCTTGCAGGCCGAAAGGCAGCGGGGCGCCCCCGGCCACGTTGTCGGCACGCATCGAGCGCACGTTGTCGCGGCTCATCAGCGGCTGCGGAGCGAACTCCATCAGGCGTGCCTGCAGCAGGGCCAGGATCTCGGGCAGCGGGATCACCGGGCGTGGGTGGCCGATCAGTTCGGAAACGTACTCCACCAGTTCGCGCAGCGTATACGCCCGCGGACCGGCCACCTCGAAGGTCTGGCCCGCCGCAGCCGGGTCTCGCAGGCAGCGCAGCACCACCTCGGCGACGTCCTCCACCCATACCGGCTGGAAGCGTGCGCGGGCGCCGGCCAGCGGCAGCACCGGAAACACCCTGGCCAGATCGGCGAACAGATTGAGGAAGCGGTCGCCGCGCCCGAATACCACCGAGGGGCGCAGGATGGTCCATGCGCAGCCGGCCGCGCGCACGGCGGCCTCGCCGCCCGCCTTGGAGCGCTGGTACTCGGACGGGCCGTCCGGACTCGCGCCGAGCGCGCTGATGTGCACCAGTTGCGCGACGCCGGTGGCCTGGCAGGCTGCGACGATCTTCTGCGGCAGCTCGACGTGGGCGCGCTGGAAGTCTGCGCCCCACGGTTGCCCGGGGCGCGAGTGCAGCACGCCGACCAGGTTCACCACCGCATCCGCGTCCGCCAGCAGGCGACGCAGCGTGGCCGGATCATGCACGTCGGCCTCCACCACTTCGGCATTCGGCAGCAGCACCACATGCCCGGCGCGGCTGCGCCTGCGGGTGGGGATCAGGACGCCGATGCCGGCTTCCGCCAAGCGGTTGGCAACCGCGCTGCCGAGGAAGCCGGAACCGCCGATCAGGACGACACGTTGGGGATTCATGTGTTCACCGTATCCGAGAGTGTGCTGCGAGCGTACCGCGTATCGCGGGGATTATCGCGGATCCTGGCGTGCCGTGGGACGGGCTAAGGGGCGGAAGCCGTCGTCTCGCGCGTGTCCTTCTCGGCCAGTGCATGCGCCACGCCGGCGAGCGCCCGCCGGCCGAGCGGCGTGGCCGCCCGGAAGGCGTTCAGTAGTGCGTGCTCCTCGCTGGTGAGGCCGCTGGGCAGGCCGTCCTCGTCGGCTTCGCGCCGTCCGGTGAGCACATAGAAGGCGTCGATGCCCGTGCCGTCGAGGCGTGCCAGCAGATCCACCGGACAGCGCTGCTTGCCCGAGACGACATCCTTGATGCGCTGCGGCGAGGCCTCGCCGGCGGCGCGTGCCGCGGCCGCCAGGCTGAGCCCGATGCGGGCGATCTCGGCACGCAGGCGTATGCTGATCAGTTCTACCAAATCGGTTGACATAGTAGAACCGTTCCACCAATAATCGTTTGTCGCAAGATTCAAGATCGCCGTTGAGGTTGTGTCCCGCGTGCCGGGCTGCAGACATCGCTGCGCAGGCCGGCGCGCCGTGCCGGCAGCGTTCCGCGTGCGGCTTGGTGTGTTCACCCGGGGCTGGACGGGGCGCCGGATCCATTCGCGACCGCGGCCGACGGGATGGTTTCCTGCCCATGAGCGGTCGGCCGTGACGACAAACCCGCAATTATCCCGTTTCGGCCGCATCTGGGGCAATCCGGAGCCTTCGTTTGTTCCCGGATTGGGCAGTCCGGCCGCGCCGGGTGCATCCAGCAGGCGGCCGTGATGAAACTCTGGCATCCGCATACCGAGGGGCCCGACCAACTGTGCGCGTGCCTCGTCGCACTGCCCGGTAATCCCGCCGATCCGCGCAACGAGCCGCCCATGTTGGCGGCCGACCTCTATCTGTTCGATCCTGCCGACCGGGTGTTCCGCAACGAGCGCACCCATGCGCGCATCGAGCATGCCGTGTTCTGGTGGGTCAGCGAGGCCGAACTGCTGGCCGAGTTGCGTGCCATGCAGGGCGAGCCGGCCTGAGGCGGAGCCCCGCTAGCCGGTCCCTGCTCAGCCGCGCCCCGTCTCCTCGTAGGCCGATACGCTCACCCCGGCGTGCGAGAGGAAGTCGCGCAGGGTCTTGATGTCCTGCTTCGAGCAGGTGCTGCCATGGTGGGGGTGGTGGAGGATGATCTCGATACCGTTGAGCACGACGCGAAAACGCGCGCCGTGCGAGGGCTCGACGGCGGCGCCGAGGTGATGCAGCAGTGATTCCACCTCGCGCCAGTGGATGTTGCCGCTGAGCGGATCCTGAAAGATGGTGCGCAGCAGGCTGGCATGCTTGTGGCTCATGGCGCGGCTCCGTGGGTGAGCGGAGCAGGTACCGGCGAATGCCGGTGCCGCTCCGGTCACCATGGTTTCATCATAGACACTGCTGCGCCGTGCAGATATGCGCGCGCGGCGGACGATTGCCGCCGCATCTTGCGGACGGATTTCCTATGCTTCAAGAGTGGTGCCGACAGGGTGCCCAACGGCAACAAGACCGACGAGGAGACCGGATCATGCAAGATAGCGCGATGCAAGGCGGCTCGACGAGCCTCGAGAACGAACACCTCCCGCCCCTCGACGAGCCGCAGGCCCGGGGCTTGCCCTGGCAACGCCAGCTCGACGCGGCGCAGGCCTGGCAGGAGGCGGGCGCCAACGCCGACGGCGAGGCCTGCCAGTGGTTCGATCCGCGCGACCTGGCGAGCGGCGGTGCGGAATCGGCCGGTACCGGCCTGACCATGCAGACGGTGGTGCGCATGAATACCCTCAACGTGGCCTTGCGCGAGCGCCTGCTGCGGCTCACCGGGGAGATCTCCAACCTGGCCATTGCGCAGATGGGGGCGCGCCCGGAGGGCGGCACGGCGCAGCTCGACGAGGCCGCCGAGCGGCGCCTGGCCGGCTTGACGCGCCGCTGGTTCGACCTGATGGAAACCGCCCAGGCCACGATGAGTGCGCTGACCGGGATCGCGCCGCCGGGGCGGGAGCTCGCCGAGCGCGGGCAGCGCGTCGCCAGCCCGCTGGTGGACCGGCGCCAGCGCGTGGTGGAGATCGATTTCGCCGACCGGCGCCGCGCCGGCTGATGCGGCGGCCGCCGCGCGGCGCTCAGCTGCCGCTGTCGCTGCGCGGCGCGATGGTGCCCAGGCGGGCCTTCAGCGACTGCGGGCGGCCTTCCAGCATGGCGGCGTAGATCACCGTGTTGGCCATCACCTTCTTCACGTAGTCGCGCGTCTCGTCGAAGGGAATGGTTTCGGCGTAGATCGCCCCTTCCAGCGGGCGCTCGTCGCGCCAGCGCCGCGCGCGCCCGGGACCGGCGTTGTAGCCGGCCGAGGCGAGCACCGGGTGGTTGTCCAGATCGTCCAGGATGATGCGCATGTAGCTGGTGCCGAGCAGCACGTTGGTGTCCGGGTCGGTGAGCAGGCGGGGGTTGTAGTTGGGCAGGCCGATTTTGCCGGCCACCCACTTGCCGGTGGCCGGCATGACCTGCATCAGGCCCTGGGCGCCCGCGCTCGAGCGTGCCGGGGCGATGAAGCGGCTCTCCTGCCGCATCAGGCCGTATACCCAGCTCATGTCGAGGCCCTGGCGCCGCACCTGCGGCTCGATGACCTGGCGGTAGGGGGTGATGAAGCGCAGCTCGAAATGATCCTGCGCACTGGCCAGTTCGGCGGTGTTGATCGCACGGTCGTAGATGTCGTGCCGCAGCGCAAGCTCGGCCGCGGCGACGAGGAAGCCTTCGTCGCGCCCGCGCAGCGCCCAGTTCCACTCGCGGATCGCATCCAGGCGCATCTCCAGGCGGTACAGCGCGAGTGCGCGGCGCAAACCCGGGTCGGACTCGGCGCGCGCGCGGTCGGGGGCGAGCGGCCCGCCACGGGTGGCGGGCAGGGCGAACAGCTGGCCGAGCTCCTCGGCAGCGAGCAGGCCGTAGAAGTGCGGCTCGCCGGCGATCCGTTAGTACAGCAGGCGGGCCGGTTCGGGGCTGCCGAGCGCCGCGTGTGCGCGAGCCAGCCAGTAGGTCCAGTCGGGCGTGTCGCGCTCGGCATCGGGTAAGGCTTCGATGGTCTGGCGCACCCGCCCCCAGTCGCCCGCGCGCAGCGCGGTGCGCACGCGCCAGGCACGCTGTTCGGCAGACAGCGGGATGTCGCCGGCTGCGGCGAACCATTCCACCGCCTGCGGCATCTGCCGGTAGGAGGCGCGCAGCGCGAGTGCCGCGTAGGCGGTGGCCACCTTGTCGGCGCCGAGCTGGTCGCGCAGGCGCAGCAGCTGGAGATAGGCGGCCTCGGGGTTCTCGCGCGCCAGTCGGGTGATCGCCGCCAGCACCAGCTCACGCCCGCTGCGGCGCTGCAGCAGATCGGGCGGCAGGCGGCCGAGGAACTGCCCCGGATTGCCCACCGCGCGGTTGAAATCGGCTACCGACGGCGCTTCGCCGGCCGGCAGCCAGGCCAGCGTGGTGTTGGCCGGCGCGGTGTCGCGGCCTTCGATCTGCCGGCGGATGCGCCACCAGATGTCGTCGGGGCTGACGCGCCGCTCGATCGCCAGGGTGCGCAGCACCGGTTCGCAGGCGGCGTGATGGCTGACCTGCTCGGTCCACAGCGCACTCACCTCGACGGCCACCTGTGCGTCGCCCAGCAGCTGCCGGGCGTACCAGGCATGGCAGCGCAACTCCTCGTCGGGCCGCTGCATTGCCGGAAAGAGGGCCAGGTAGCTGCGCCATTGGCCATCCCTGGCGAGGCGGCGCAGCCAGTCGGCGCGCAGGCGCTCGGCCAGCAGGCTGCCCGGATGGGCGTCGATGAAGGCCTGCAGTTCGTGCGCGGGCGGCGCTTCGGGGCGGGCGAGCTTGTTGAACAGCAACCAGTACTGCACGTAGCCGTCCAGCTCATGGGGCTGGCGCTGTGCGGCGAGGCGTTCGAGGGTGGCGCGGTCACCGGTGCGCAGGGCCTCGCGCGCGGCCAGGATGCGGGCGTCGCCGGTCTGCGCCCAGGCCTGTCCCGTCACCAACACACAGCCGCCGAGGAGCAGCCCCCACAACCCCTTTGCCATCGCTTACCATCCCCCCTGAATCAAGCCGGCAAAGCTACCACAATGAACGATTCGTCCTGCGCTGTTACACCTTATGACGCGACGCTGCGCCAGACCCTGCGCGACGAGGCCGTGCGGCGGCGCGAAGCCTTGCCGGCGGCGCAACGCGCGGCGCTCGAAGGGCGCATCGAGGCGCACCTCGATGCGCTGTGCGCCGACCTGGCGCCGCAGGTGCTGGCGTTCTGCTGGCCGTGGCGCGCCGAGCCCGATCTGCGCCCCTGGGTGACGCGCTGGCTGAGTGCCGCACCCGGGCGCTGCGCCGCGCTGCCTGTGGTCTTGGAGCGCCATCAGCCGCTGGTGTTCCGCCGCTGGCTGCCCGGCATGCAGATGGAGCTCGATCGCCATGGCATTCCGCATCCGCCCGCCGGCGCGGCGCTGCGTCCGGATCTGGTGCTGGTGCCGCTGAATGCCTTCGACGCGGCGGGCTTCCGGCTGGGCTATGGCGGAGGCTATTTCGACCGTACCCTGGCCGCGCTGCCGACGGTGGCCGCCGGGGTCGGCTTCGAACTCGGGCGCACGGCGAGCGTGCTGCCGCAGGCGCACGACCGGCCGATGGACTGGCTGGTCACCGAGGCCGGGCTGTTCCGCGCCGGCGGCACGGCGCCGGCCGGCTGAGTTTCAGGTGGGCGCGCCGCCGTGTTCGACGCGGTTGCGACCCATGCTCTTGGCGCGGTAGAGCGCGTTGTCGGCCCGCGCGAGCGCGGTGTCGGCATGCGGGTCGGTGCTTTCGAGCAGGGTCAGGCCGATGCTGGCAGTGATGTGCAGGGCCTGGCCGCCGGCCTCGATGGGGGTGCGCTCGAGCTGGGCGCGCATGCGCTCGGCCAGTTCTGCTGCGCCGCTGAGCTCGGTCTCGGGCAGCAGCACGGCGAACTCCTCGCCGCCCAGGCGGCCGAAGCTGTCGGTCTGGCGCAGCGCGGCGCGCACCAGGGCGGCGAACTGGCGCAGCACGGTGTCGCCGGCGGCATGGCCGTAGCTGTCATTGACCCGTTTGAAGTGGTCGAGGTCGAGCATCAGCAGTGCGGCGGGCTTGCCGTAGCGCCGCACGCGCGCCAGTTCGGCCTCCAGCCGCTCCATGAAGGCGCGCCGGTTGCGCACGCCGGTGAGGGGGTCGGTGCTGGCCAGGCGCTGCAACTCGTGCTCCTGCCGCTTGCGTGCGGTAATGTCCTCCTTTACCGCGACGAAATGTGCCAGGCGGCCGTTGCGGTCGCGTACCGGGGTGATGGTCAGCGCCTCGTCGTAGAGCTGCCCGTCCTTGCGCTTGTTCACCACCTCGCCGCGCCACACCTCGCCGCGCAGGATGGTGTCCCACAGCGCGCCGTAGAACTCGGCGTTCTGCCGGCCGGACTTGATCAGCTCCTTCGGCTTGCGTCCCAGCGCCTCGTCGGCGCAGAAACCGGTGAGCGCGGTGAACGCCGGATTCGACCACTCGATGGTCGCGCTGGTGTCGGTGATCACCACGGCATTCGCCGCGGCATCGAGCGCGGCGTGCAGCAGGCGGTTGCGTTCCTCGGCCTGACGGCGTGCGCTGACGTCGAGCTGCAGCACCGCGATGCCCTGCATGCCATCGCGCACGAAGGGGCGCACCATCAGCTGGAAGACCTGCCCGCCCTGCCCCGCACACAGTTCGAACTCACCGTCGAAGGCCGGCACCTCGCCCAGCAGCACGCTGCGGATGCCCTCTTCGGCGGCGTTCTCCGGCTGCGCCCCATCGTGGCGGAACAGGCTGGCGTAGTCGCGGAAGTGCACGGCGTTCCCCGGGCCGAAGCCGGCGCGCCCGGCGGCGAATTCCTGCCAGGCATGGTTGGTCAGCAAGGTCCGGCCGTTGCGCCCGAAGAGCAGCACGCAGGCCGGCAGGGCGTCGAGCAGGCGGGCCATGCGGTCGAAGTCGCGGGCCTGCGAATCCATCTGTTGCCGGGTGCTGCGGCGCGCCAGCAGGTAAGCCAGCAGGACCAGGCCGAAAGCCAGGCCGATCAGCGGCAGCAGGATGTAGAACTGGCGGCGGTTCTCCGCCTGCGCCTCGGCGGTGGCGTCCGCCAGCGGCAGGCGGGCGACCACGCCGATGGGCAGGATGCGCGCCATCCGCCAGGCGGTGAGATGAGTCGTCGCGCCGATCTGCTCGTCCACGCTGCCGAGCTCCTCGCCGCCCTGCCAGCGCGCGGCGAGCGCGCGGTTGGCTTGTGCGGTGGCCGGTTCATGTGCGTGGTCGCGGGTGCTGAACAGCAGGCTGCCGTCGTAGCGCAGCACATCCACCCAGCCTTGCCCGGTCTGCTCGTGCTGGGTGAAATGGGTGAGGAAGTAGTCCACATTGAGTGCGGCCAGCAGGCTGAGGCGTCCCGCTTCGCCCTTGTGCAGCGAGCGCACCGCCGGCACGAAGGCCAGCGCGGGCGGTTCGGCGGCGGGATCGACGACCTTCCGTCCGCTCGCCAGGTCGCGTCCCGCGTGCAAGGTGCCGAGGCGCAGCACGTCGGCCCACTGCGGCACCTCCGGCAGGTAGTCGTCGAGCGCAGGCTGCAGGCCGATGTTGTGCTGGCTGGAGCTGGCGATCACCCGGCCCTGTTCGTCGAGCAGCGAGAGCGAGCGCAGGTGCGGCGCGTGGCGCAGCGCATCGCGCAGCAGCGCGTTCCACGTGTCGGTGCCGTGGCTGGCGTGACCGGTCTCGAGCAGGCTGCCCAGGGTCAGGTCGAGGGCGTTCAGCGTCTGGACCAGGTGGTCCAGATTGTGATGCGTCTCGGCGGCCAGCAGGCGGCGCTGGGTCTGTGCGGCTTCGTGCTCGAGGCGTGTGCCGTGGTAGAGCAGGGCCGCCCCGGCACCGAGCACGCAACTGGCTAGGAAGGCGATGAAGCCGAGGTCGGCCAGGCGGCTCCAGCCTGGGGGGCGCACCGCGGGACTCAGCGGGTGACGGTGATCGGTTCCAGCCCGTGACGGCGCGCCGCCTCCAGCAGGCGTCCGTCACGCTTGATGGTGCCGACGAATTCCTCGAGGCGCTGGTGCCAGCGCTCGTCACCCGGTGCGATCGCCCAGGCGTAGGGGGTGATGTGATAGGTGGCGGTGGGCGAGACCAGGCGCGCCCAGTCGGCGTTGGCCAGCATGCGCCGGCTGTAGGGGAAGTCGGTCATGAACACGTCGGCACGGCCCGATTCGACCTCCTGCTCGCGCGCGTGCGGGGTGTCGAGTACCGCGAGTTCGGCGTGGCGCAGCTTGTCGCGCATCACGGGCTCATGCAGCGTGCCCTTGGCCACCGCGACGACCATGCCGGGGCGGTCGATGTCGTCCCAGTTGCGGATGCGCCGGTTGCCGCGCGTGGTGATGGCGTAGATGTCGCTGGCGAGGTGGGGCGAGGTGAAGCTCAGCTTCTGCTGACGCTGCGGGGTGATGCCGATGGCGAACATGGCGATGTCGCAGCGCTCGCCCAGTACATCGTCGAACAGGCGGGCGAAGGAGCTGTCGACGAAGTCCACGGCGACGCCCAGATCCTTGCCCAGCTCGCGCGCCAGGTCGACGTCGATGCCCACCAGTTCGCCGCTTTTCGGATTGCGCCAGGAAATGCCGTAGTAGTCCGGCCAGATGCATACGCGCACGCTGCCGGCGGACTGGATGTGCGCCAAGCGGCTGTCCGCTGCGGCGAGCGGTGCTGTGCTCAGCAGGGTGCTGGCGGCGAGGGTGAGCAGGCATGCGAGGCGGCGCATCGGGGTTCTGCCTAAAGGAGCGTTTGTGCAAGCATCCCGCGAGCCGGCGGAACGCACGTTGATGCCGATCAAGGCCCGATCCGGGGTCTGCACGACGCGCATTCTTTTAGGGCAAAGGTCTTATGCCGGCAAGCGCCTCGCTACCCAGTTCGGGGAGCCGGGCACTCCGCCGCGCGGGGCGGGATCAGCCGAGAAACAGCCGGTAGGCGGGATTGGCGGTCTCGTCGGCGTAGGCGTAACCCAGCCGGTCGAGGAAGTCCTGGAAGGCGTCGCGGTCGCCCGGCGGCACCTGCATGCCGACCAGCACGCGACCGAAGTCGGCGCCATGGTTGCGGTAGTGGAACAGGCTGATGTTCCAGTCCGAATGCAGGTTGGAGAGGAAGTTCATCAGCGCGCCGGGGCGCTCGGGGAAGGTGAAGCGGTAGATCAGCTCGTTGTCCACCTGCGGCGCCCGCCCGCCCACCATGTAGCGGATGTGGGTCTTGGCCATCTCGTCGTCGGTGAGATCCACCGCCGGCAGCTCGTGGCGTGCCAGCATCTAGGTGAGCCGGCCGACCTCGGCGCGGTTGTGCACCGTGACGCCGACGAAGATGTGCGCCACTGCGGTGTCCGCGTAGCGGTAGTTGAACTCGGTGATGTTGCGGTTGCCCAGCACGCCGATGAACTTGCGGAAGGAGCCGGGTTTCTCCGGGATGCTGACCGCCAGCACCGCCTCGCGCTGTTCGCCCAGTTCGGCGCGCTCGGCGACGAAGCGCAGGCGGTCGAAGTTCATGTTGGCGCCCGAGGCCACCGCCACCAGGCTCTTGTCGCGCAGCTTGTGGCGTTTGGCGTATTCCTTGGCACCGGCCACGGCGAGCGCGCCGGCCGGCTCCAGGATGGAGCGGGTGTCCTCGAAGACGTCCTTGATCGCCGCGCAGATGGCGTCGTTATCGACCAGGATCATCTCGTCCACATACTCGCGGCACAGGCGGAAAGTTTCGCTGCCGACCTCCTTCACCGCCGCGCCGTCGGCGAACAGGCCGACCTGGTCGAGCACCACGCGTTCGCCGGCGGCCAGCGAGCGGGTCATGGCGTCGGCGTCCACCGCCTCGACGCCGATGATGCGGGTCTCCGGGCGCAGGCGCTTGACGTAGGCCGCCACCCCGGCGATCAGCCCGCCGCCGCCCACGCAACAGAAGATGGCGTGGATGGGCTTGGGGTGGGCGCGCAGGATCTCCATGCCGATGGTGCCCTGGCCGGCGATCACGTCGGGGTCGTCGAAGGGATGGACGAAGGTGAGCTTCTCGGTTTTCTCCAGCTCCAGCGCATGGGCGTAGGCATCGGAATAGGAGTCGCCGGCCAGCACCACCTCGCCGCCGCGTGCGCGCACCGCGTCGATCTTGATCTGCGGGGTGGAGGTGGGCATGACGATTACCGCGCGCACGCCCAGTTTCTGTGCGGAGAGCGCCACGCCCTGCGCATGGGTGCCCGCCGAGGCGCAGATCACCCCGCGCTTGAGGGCCTGCGGCGAGAGCTGGGCCATTTTGTTGTAGGCGCCGCGCAGCTTGAAGCTGAAC
>JAUVWV010000286.1 GCA_030603925.1 Thauera sp.
CGGCGCCGGATCAGCTGCGCCCGGCGAGCACCGACTTCCACCCCGCCAGCGCATACACCAGCACGGTGGTTCCGGCCAGACCGACGCCGAACACCAGCGCGATCAGGAACCAGTCGGCCGGCCCGCCCGCGTCGGTAAAGCCGGACGACGACACCTTGGCCATCAGCACCAGCGCGAGCGCACCACCGACCAGGCCGACCAGTTCGGCGCGCACCAGACGGCGGCTGACGAGGGTACGCTCCTTCAGCAGCAATGCGACGAAGGCGGCGATTCCGCCCAGCGCGAGCAGGATCAGCACCCACAGCAGCGGTCCCAGCATCTCCTGGAACACCGCCAGGAACACCAACGGATCGAGTTCCTTCATTTTCCCGTCTCCCTCGAAGTTGTCAGGCGCGTCCGCGCAGCATGCTCAGGTAGGTGGGCTTGAGCGCCATGGTCTTCATCACCCAGCTCACCCAGAGTTCCTCCAGTGGCGCGACCACGCCGGGGAAGGACGGGGTGAGGTTGTCCTGGTAGTCGAACTCCACCAGCATCGCGCGCCCCAGGCGGGTGATCAGCGGGCAGGAGGTGTAGCCGTTGTAGAGCGCATCGCTGCTGCCCCCGGCGATGCTGGCCACCAGGTGATCGACTGCCACCGGCACCTGCCACTTCACGCTGGCCGCGGTCTTGCCCTTGGGCACCCCGGCGATGTCGCCCACGCCGAACACCTCGGCGTAGCGCTTGTGGCGCAGCGTGCCGCGATCCACCTCCATCCAGCCATCGGCCGCCCACGGCCCGTCCTGCCAGCGCAGCGGGCTGTTGCGCACCGCGTCGGGCGCGCGCATCGGCGGGATCACGTTGATGAAGTCGTAGGGCTGCTCCACCGGACCTTCCGGCGTGCGGAAGGTGGCGATGCGCCGACCCGGGTCGATGTCCTGCAGGACGCGGTCCAGGTGGGTCTTGATCCCACGCTCCTGGAACAGCATGCGCACCTTCTCGGAGACAATGGGCACGCTGAAGAAGGCCTTGTTGTGGGCGTTGTAGATGATCTCCGCCTTGCCGCGGTTGCCGCGCCGGCGCAGGTGATCGTCGGCGATGAAGGTATACTTGAGCGGCGCCCCCGCACATTTCATCTCGGTCGCCGGGCGGCTGAACACCCCCACCCCGCCGCGATCGGCGAATTCCGACAGGGCCTGCCAGGTGGCAGCCGCCCCGGCCGGACTGTGGTAGATGCTGCCCAGACCGTTCTTGCCGATCAGCCCGACGTCCATGCCCGGAATGCTGTCGTAGTCGAGCTTCAGGCCGGTGGCGACGATCAGGTAGTCATAGTCGAAGCCCTTGCCGCTCTCGGTGACCACCCGCTTGCCCTCGGGATCGAACTCGGCCACCCGTTCCTCGACCCACTCCACGCCACGCGGCAGGTATTCGGCGGTGGTCGACACCACGTAGGAGGACGGCTTGATGCCCGCTGCCACCAGGGTGAAGCCCGGTTGGTAGAGATGTTCCTTACGTGCATCGATGAGGGTGATCTTCGCGCCGTCGAGGCGCTCGGCCAGGCGCGAGGCGGCGGCCAGGCCGGCCGCACCGGCACCGGCGATGACGATGCGCGCACTGGTACGCACCTTCTCGGCGGCCTGCGCCGGCCCGGCGCCCAGCATCAGCGACCCGGCGCCGGCGGCCCCCAGCATCAGGAAGCCACGCCGGTCGAGCGATGCGCGGCCCAGGTCTTCCAGCAGCCGCAGGTGGTCCTGTTCGAGTTTCATCCTCTCCTCCTCTCAGGCGCCGGGCGCTCCGGCGCCGGGCTTGTTCGAGCAATTCGTGCGCACAATCATATCATAATAGTCTTATATGACCATATTGACAGCAGGCCTTTGTCAGCCCTCCGCCGGCCGCTCGAGGGCACGCGCCAGATGGGGGCGCACAAGTCGCCGGAAACCCATCTCGGTGACGAAGGACTCGCGCGAACGCCCGGTCAACTGCGCGTGGCGCCGCCGCTCCTCGGCCACCGTGCTCACCGTACGCCCCTTCAGGCGATGGGACGGAAACACCAGAGTCTCTCCCGGCAACAGGAATACGCGCTGCGTGAGCGTGTCGTAAAGCAGTGCCGGATCGGACTCGCTGTCACCCACCGCGCAGCCCCCGACATCGAACACGTCGCCGCAGAACAGGCGGTCGCGCCACAGGTAGCTCACGCAATGCGGCGTGTGGCCCGGGGTGGACAGCACGTGCAGCACCTCGTCGCCGAACACCAGGCTGTCGTCGTGCCGCACACGCTGGACAGCCGACCCGCTCTCCGCCCCCTCGCCGACCACACAGCACGCCCCGCTGTGGGCGCACAGCCCCCCCGGGTCGGCATGATCCGGGCGATGCACATGGGTGCGCACGACGCATTGCAGATGCAGGCCGCGCTCGTCGAGCAAGGCCCTGATCAGGGCCTCCTGGCCGGGCGGCGGATCGACCACCACCGCCTGCTGGGCGGCGGGGTCGGCGAGCAGGTAACCGATTGCGCTGGAGCGTGCATCGTCGATCACGCGGAAATACATCGCCCTACCCCTGCAGCCAGGCCATGCGCGCCACGGCGAGCGCCAGTGCGGCCAGGCAGGTCCAGGCGGAGAACAGCAGGCGGAAGATCCGGCGCTGCGGACGGAAACCCACGCCGCTCACGTAACCGGCGCTCATCGACCAGAACGCGGCCATGGCCGCCCAATGGTCCGCGGCCCCCTGTGGCCCGGCCAGCACATGCGGATAGATGGTGACGCCCAGGGTGACGGTCAGCGCCACCAGGATGGCGAGCGGATTCGCCCGCCCCACCGGCACCGGCCGCAGGGCTGCCTCCTCAGGCATCGTCGGTGCCGCGCTGCCGCGCGAAGCTGTTGCGCCGTCCATCCTCGTTCTCCATCCACAGCACATTCAGAATCGCCAGCAGCACCGCAAAGCCGATGCCCAGCATCCAGGTGAAGTACCACATTGGTGTTCTCCTTGTTTCAGTAGGCGGAGTGTTCGTTCTCGCGCACGTAGGCCGCGGTGACCTTGCCGGACATCACCTTGTAGGCCCAGCTGGTGTAGAGCACGATCAGCGGCATGAAGATCAGCGTGGCCCAGAACATGATGGTAAGCGTGCGCTGGCTGGACACCGCGTCCCACACCGTGAGGCTCATGTCCGGCGTGCTGATCGAAGGCATCACGAAGGGGAACATCGACACCCCGGCGGTGCCGATCACCCCGACGATGCCCAGCGAGGAGGCCACGAAGGCCGCCAGCGTGCGTCCGCGCCAGGCCAGCCAGACGGCGCCGATCACGCCCAGGTAGGCGAGCGCCGGCACCAGCAAGGTGGCGGGCATCGCGCGGTAGTTGACCATCCAGGCGCCCGCCTCGCGCGCCACCGTCTTGGCCTGCGGGTTGGGCAGCGCCGCGGGGTCGAAGGCGCTGGTGATCACATAGCCGGGGATGTCCTGCACCCACACGCCGGCCGCACTGAAGGCCACCAGCAGCACGATGCCCGCGCCCAGCATGGCCTTGCGGCTGCGGGCGTGGATCTCGTCCTCGGTGCGGTGCATCAGGTACACCGCGCCCTGCAGGGTGATCATCGCGCTGGCCACCACACCGCACAGCAGCGCGAAGGGGTTGAGCAAGCCCCAGAAGCTGCCGGTGTAGTACGGCACCAGGGTGTCGTCGAAATGGAAGGGCACGCCCTGCAGCAGGTTGCCGAAGGCCACGCCGAAGATCACCGGCGGCACGAACCCGCCCACGAACAGCCCCCAGTCCCAGGTGCTGCGCCAGGTGGCGTTGTGGATCTTGCTGCGGTAGTCGAAGCCCACCGGGCGGAAGAACAGCGCCCACAGCACCGCCAGCATCGCCCAGTAGAAGCCGGAGAAGGCGGTGGCGTAGACGATGGGCCAGGCAGCGAAGATCGCCCCGCCGCCGGTGATGAACCACACCTGGTTGCCGTCCCAGTGCGGACCCACTGTATTGATCACCACGCGGCGTTCGGTGTCGTTCTTGCCGAC
>JAUVWV010000346.1 GCA_030603925.1 Thauera sp.
GATCGGAACGACGCCGAGTTTGCGCTGGAACTTACATTTTTCTGGCTAAGCTGCCCGATCTTTTGACCGGAGAAGCCCGATGCCAGCGAGACGGAGTGCCATGCGCAAGATCAGAGACGTTCTGCGCCTCAAGTTTGAGGTAGGACTCAGCCACCAGAAGATCGCGGCGGCCACCGGCATGTCGAAAGGGGCGGTGACCAACGCCGTCCGGCGGGCGCTGCAGAGGGGCTTGAGCTGGCCGTTGCCGGTGGAGCTGGATGACAGCCGACTGGAGGCGATGCTGTACGCCCAAGCGGCGCCGCGCGCCCGGTATGCGCAGCCGGACTATGGGCTGATGCACCAGGAGCTCAAGCGCAAGGGTGTGACGCTGCAGCTGCTGTGGGAGGAGTACGCGGCGGCCCACGGCGAGCACGCCTATCGCTACAGCCAGTTCTGCGCGCATTACCACGCCTACCGGGGAACGCTGGCCCGCTCGATGCGCCAGGTGCACCGGGCGGGCGAGAAGGTGTTCATCGACTACAGCGGCGACACGGTGGCGGTGATCGACCCGAAGAGCGGGGAGATCCGTGCGGCCGAGATCTTTGTCGCGACGCTGGGGGCGTCGAAGTACACGTATGCGGAAGCCACCTGGACGCAGACGCTGCCGGACTGGATCGGTTCGCACATCCGCATGCTGGAGTTCTTCGGGTCGGTGCCCAGCCTGTGGGTCCCGGACAATCTGAAGTCAGCGATCAAGAAAGCCTGTCGCTACGAGCCGGAGGCGACCTCGACCTATGGGGACTGTGCCCGGCATTACGGGGCGGCGATCCTGCCGGCCCGGCCTTATCACGCGAAGGACAAGGCGGCGGTGGAGATGAGCGTGCTGGTGGTGCAGCGGTGGATCCTGGCGCGGCTGCGCAACCGCCAGTTCTTCTCGCTGCGCGAGCTCAATGTCGCGATCGCCGAACTGCTGGTCGAGCTCAATCGCCGGCCGTTCAAGAAGCTGCCCGGCTGTCGGGCCGAGGCGTTCGAGTCAATCGACCGCCCGGCAATGAAGCCGTTGCCGGCGACGCGCTACGAGTACGCCGCATGGCTCAAGGCGAAAGTCGGCATCGACTATCACGCCCAGGCGGACGGGCACTACTACAGCGTGCCGCATGCGCTGGTGGGCGAGCACGTAATGGTCCGGATGACCGACACGACGGTCGAATGCTTCTTCAAGGGTACGCGGGTGGCCGCCCACGTGCGCAGCCACCTGAAGGGCCAGCACACGACCCTCGAAGAGCATATGCCCAGCGCGCACCGCAAGCACATGAAGTGGACGCCGGGACGGCTGCTCAACTGGGGCCAGAACATCGGCGCCGGCACGCGCGCTGTCGTGCAATGGCAACTGGAGAACCGCCCGCATCCCGAGCAGGGATACCGGGCGTGCCTGGGCCTGCTCAATCTGTCGAAGACCTACGGTGAGGAGCGCCTCGAGGCGGCGTGTCGCCGGGCGCTCGCCATCGGCTCGCCAACCCGCAAACGCATCATCGCGATCCTCAAAGCCCGGCTTGACCAGCATCCGGATCTGTTCCCCGCAGCCGACACGGCGGCTGCCACCGCTGTGCGTATCCACGCCAACGTGCGCGGCGCCGATTACTTCCGTGATCCACCGACGACGACGCCTACCGACCATCAATCCGCTGACCCAGGAGACGACGACTCATGCTTATCCAACCCACGCTCGATACACTGAATCGCCTGAAGCTGCAGGGCATGGCCATGGCCTTGTCCGAACAGCTCACGCACAACGCCGCACAGGGGCTCGCCTTCGAGGAGCGGCTGGCCTTGCTGCTCGACCGCGAAGAGCTCCATCGGGAGAACCGGCGCATGACGCGCCTGCTGCAGCTCGCGCATCTCAAATACCGCGATGCCGTGATCGAGGACCTCGACTATCGCTCTCGCAGCGGGCTCGACCGATCGCAGCTCGCGAGCCTGGCATCGTGCGACTGGATCCGGGCCAACCAATGCGTCCTGATCCATGGGGCGACCGGTTGCGGCAAGACTTACCTGGCCTGCGCCCTGGCCCATCAAGCCTGTCGCCAGGGCTTGAGCGCGCTGTATGTGCGGGCACCACGCCTGTTCGAGGAACTCGCCTTGTGCCACGCCGACGGCAGCTTCCGCAAACGCCTCGCTGCCATCGCCAAGGTCAGTGTGCTCATCATCGACGACTTCGCCATCGCCCCGATCGGGCCACGTGAGCGCAACGACCTGCTGGAGTTGCTGGATGACCGCGTCGGCACGCGCGCTTGCATCGTGACCAGCCAGCTACCGGTCAGCGACTGGCATGACTATATCGGCGATCCCACCCTGGCAGATGCCATCCTCGACCGCCTCGTGCATCGCTCGCATCGAATCCATCTGGAGGCCAAAGAATCAATGCGCAAGCGCGAGGCCGCCAGAGAGGCCGCCAAACCCCGGGGCAAGAGCTGACTGACAAGCCCGGTCACGACCACCAATGCCGTAAAACCTTGACCGATCGTGACCGACGAGAGTAGAAAAACCCTGCAGCGCAAACCCGGCGGAATACCCGGTCACGTTCCGGCGGAACAGCCGGTCAGCTTCAGCGGAATACGCAGATTGAAACGTGCCGCGGCCCCCGATGGGCTCGGCCGGGCCGTGTCGCGCCCCACGTGGGCGCGTGGATTGAAACGCCGTTCGCCTGGTCGAGAAAACGTATATCAGCCGTCGCGCCCCACGTGGGCGCGTGGATTGAAACGGATACGATTTTCCCGATAAGGCACTACATTCAAAGTCGCGCCCCACGTGGGCGCGGGGATTGAAACAGTGGAGAA
>JAUVWV010000217.1 GCA_030603925.1 Thauera sp.
AAGGGGCACAAGTCGGTCGGCGGCATGCGCGCGTCGATCTACAACGCGATGCCGATCGAGGGCGTGGCCGCCCTGGTCGACTACATGAAGGCCTTTGCCGCGCGCCACGGCTGAGTACCGGCGAGCAACACTGAGACGAGCGGAAGATGAGCGACGAACTGCTGAACCTGCGCAACCAGATCGACCACCTGGACGAGGAGATCCTCGCCCGCCTGGCCCAGCGTGCGACCTGCGCGCAACGCATCGGGGTGATCAAGCAAGGCAATCTTTACCGCCCCGAGCGCGAGGCCCAGGTGCTGCGCCGCCTGGCCGACGCCAATCCGGGGCCGCTGCCGGACGAGGCCGTGCAGCGCATCTTCCGCGAGATCATGTCGGCCTGCCTGGCGCTCGAGCAGCCGCTCAAGGTGGCCTATCTGGGCCCGGCCGGCACGTTCTCGGAGAGCGCCTCACGCAAGCACTTCGGCAGCGCGCCAAATTTCCTGCCGATGCCGACCATCGACGACGTGTTCCGCGCAGTGGAGGCCGGCAATGTCGATTACGGCGTGGTGCCGGTGGAGAATTCCACCGAAGGCGCGGTGGGTGGCACGCTCGACCTGCTGCTCGCCAATCCGCTGAAGATCTGCGGCGAAGTGAAGTTGCGCATCCATCAGCATCTGCTCTCGCGCGCCGACGGCATCGGCGCGGCGAAGCGTCTGTACTCGCATGCGCAGTCGCTCGCGCAGTGTCATGAATGGCTCAACCGCAACGTTGCCAGCCTGCCGCGCGTGCCGGTGGCGAGCAACGCCGAGGCGGCGCGCCTGGCGGCGGAGGATCCGGAGTCCTGCGCCATTGCCGGCGAGGCTGCGGCCGAACTGTACGGCCTCAAGGTGCTGGCCTCCAACATCGAGGACGACCCCAACAACACCACGCGCTTCCTGGTGATCGCCCGCCACGATGCGGGGCCGTCGGGTTCCGACCGCACCTCGCTGGTGTGTTCGGCGACCAACCGCCCGGGTGCCATGCATGCGCTGCTCGAACCGCTCGCGCGGCATGGGGTGAGCATGACCAAGCTGCAGTCGCGCCCGGCGCGCTCCGGTCTGTGGGAGTACGTGTTCTACGTCGATATCGAAGGGCACCAGGATGAGCCGAAGGTGGCCGCGGCATTGAAGGAACTCAACGAGCGGGCCGCGTTCGTCAAGGTATTGGGCTCCTACCCGGTGGCCGCCATCTGAACACCGGGCCGGGCCCGAAGCGGAATCAACAGGAGACGATGATGAGTGTTGCCAGCCGAGCGCCGGAGTACATCCGTGCCATCTCCCCCTACCAGCCGGGCAAGCCGATCTCCGAGCTTGCGCGCGAGATGGGCATTCCCGAGGCGAGCATCGTCAAGCTCGCCTCCAACGAAAATCCGCTGGGCATGGGGCCGCGCGCACGCGAGGCGGCCGTGAAGGCGCTGGCCGACATCGAACGCTACCCGGACGGCAACGGTTTCGCGCTGAAGAGCGCGCTGTCGCGCCGCTTCGGCGTGGGGCAGGATTGCCTGGTGCTGGGCAACGGTTCGAATGACGTGCTCGAACTGGCGGCACGCGCCTTCCTCTCGCCGGGGCATTCCGCCGTGTTCTCGCGCTACGCCTTTGCGGTCTATCCGCTCGCCGTCAATGCGGTCGGTGCGCGCTGCATCGAAGTGCCGGCAAAGGACTTCGGCCACGATCTGGATGCGATGCGCGCGGCCATCCGCCCCGACACGCGGATCGTGTTCATTGCCAACCCCAACAACCCCACCGGCACCTTCATCCATGGCCCGCAGATCGAGGCCTTCCTGCAGCAGGTGCCGCCCGATGTGCTGGTGGTGCTCGACGAGGCCTACACCGAGTACCTCAATGCCGAGCAGCGCTACGACAGCCTCGCCTGGCTCGCACGCTTCCCCAATCTGCTGGTCTCGCGCACCTTCTCCAAGGCCTACGGGCTGGCGGGCCTGCGCATCGGCTATGGCATCGGCCATCCGGAGGTGGTCGACCTGATGAACCGCGTGCGCCAGCCCTTCAACGTCTCCAGCGTGGCGCTGGCTGCGGCCGAGGCCGCTCTGGGCGACGAGGAGTTCCTCGCCCAGAGCGCGCGCATCAACGAGCGCGGCATGGCCCAGATCACCGAGGCGCTGGCCGAGCTGGGGCTGGAATGGATCCCCTCGGCGGGCAATTTCGTCACTTTCAAGGTGGGCGACTCGGCCATGGTCAATGCCGCGCTGCTGCGCCAGGGCGTGATCGTGCGCCCGATCGGCGGCTACGGCATGCCGGAGTGGTTGCGCGTGTCGATCGGTCTGCCGGAAGAGAACGCGCGTTTCATCGCCGCACTCAAGCAGGCGCTGGGCTGAAGCGGGGCTAGGCTGAGATGGCCCTGATCGGCAAACTGGTGGTGTGCGGGGTCGGCCTGATCGGCGGCTCGTTTGCCCTCGCGCTGCGGCGCGCGGGTGCGGTAGACCGGATCGTGGGCGTCGGGCGCAGCATGGCCTCGTTGCAGCGCGCCTGCGAGCTGGGGGTGATCGACGAGGCGACCACCGAGTGGCGCGCCGCGCTCGACGGTGCGGACCTGGTGCTGCTGGCCGCGCCGGTTGGCCAGATGGATGCGATCATGGCGGCCATGGCGCCGCATCTCGGGCCACAGACCGTGGTGACCGATGCGGGCAGCACCAAGCGCGACGTGATCGAGGCCATCTACCGCCATCTGGGCGCCCGCCTGGCCAACGTGGTGCCTGCGCACCCGATTGCGGGGGCGGAGCGCAGCGGTGTCGAGGCCGCCTTTCCCAGCCTGTACGACGGCAAGAAGCTGGTCGTTACCCCCTTGCCGGAGAATGCTCCCGGGGCGATCGAGCGTGTGCGCGCGGCCTGGGCGGCCTGCGGTGCGCTGATCCATCAGATGTCGCCCGCCGAACACGACCGGGTGTTCGCCGCGGTGAGCCACCTGCCGCATCTGCTCGCCTTCGGCCTGGTGCACGACCTGGCCGGGCGGGCCAATGCCGAACAGCTGTTCGGCTACGCGGCGAGCGGCTTTCGTGACTTTACCCGCATTGCCGGCAGTCACCCGGAGATGTGGCGCGATATCTGCATCGCCAACCGGCAGGCGCTGCTCGGTGAACTCGACCAGTATCTGGCCGAGCTGGCCTATCTGCGTGCGCTGCTGATGGCCGGCGATGCGTCCCGGCTCGAGCAACTGTTCGACGAGGCGCGCCGCGCGCGCAACGCCTGGGCCGAGCAGCAGACCAACATCGTCAGCGAGTAGAACCATGGAATTCCTCGATCTTGCCCCGCTGCTGGGTGCCCGCGGGCGCGTGCGCCTGCCCGGCTCCAAGAGCATCTCCAACCGCGTCTTGCTGCTTGCGGCGCTTGCCGAGGGTGAAACCACCATCCGCGACCTGCTGGCCTCCGACGACGTCGAGCGTATGCTCGAGGCGCTGCAGGCGCTCGGCGTACCGTGGCGGCGCCACGCGGGGCGTGACGACTACACGGTGAGCGGCGTCGGCGGGGTGTTCCCGGTGAAGGCTGCAGAACTGTTCCTCGGCAACGCCGGCACCGCCTTCCGCCCGCTTACCGCGGCGCTTGCGCTGGCCGGCGGCGAGTACCGCCTGTCGGGCGTTGCGCGCATGCACGAGCGGCCGATCGGCGATCTGGTCGATGCCCTGCGCCAGGCCGGAGCGGTCATCGACTATCTCGGCAACGAGGGCTATCCGCCGCTCGCCATCCATGCGGCCAGCCTGCGCAAGGGCGGCGTGCTGCAGGTGCGTGGCGACGTTTCCAGTCAGTTCCTCACCGCTTTGCTGATGGCCCTGCCGCTCACCGGCGCGCAGACCGTCATCGAGGTGGTCGGCGAGCTGATCTCCAAGCCCTACATCGCCATCACGCTCGAGTTGATGGCGCGCTTCGGCGTCGAGGTGCGGCGCGAGGGCTGGCAGCGTTTCATCGTCCCGGCGGGCGCGCGCTACCGCAGCCCGGGTACCATCCATGTCGAAGGCGATGCCTCGTCGGCCTCGTACTTCCTGGCTGCCGGAGCGATCGGCGGCGGCCCGGTGCGGGTCGAGGGGGTGGGGCGCAACAGCATCCAGGGCGATGTGCGCTTCGCCGAGGCACTCGCCGAACTGGGCGCACGTATCGAGATGGGTGACAACTGGATCGAGGCGCGTGCGCCCGCAACCGGCCGCCTGCGTGCCTTCGACATGGATCTCAATCACATCCCCGATGCGGCGATGACCCTGGCGGTGGCCGCGCTGTTCGCCGACGGGCCGTGCACGCTGCGCAACATCGCCAGCTGGCGGGTCAAGGAGACCGACCGCATCGCCGCGATGGCCACCGAACTGCGCAAGGTCGGCGCAACGGTGGAGGAGGGCAGCGACTACCTGGTGGTCCACCCGCCCGCAAAGCTGGAGGTGGCGGCCATCGACACCTACGACGACCACCGTATGGCGATGTGCTTCTCCCTGGTCAGCCTGGGCGGCTTGCGGGTGCGGATCAACGACCCAAAGTGCGTGAACAAGACCTTCCCCGGCTACTTTGACTGCTTTGCCCAGGTGGCGCGCGGCGTGCCGGTGATCGCCATCGACGGGCCGTCCGCCTCGGGCAAGGGCACGGTGGCCGCGCGTGTGGCGCAGGCGCTGGGCTGGCACTACCTGGACAGCGGCTCGCTGTACCGCATCGTCGCGCTGGCCGGCATGCGCGCCGGCATCGCGCTGGACGACGAGATGCGGCTTGCGGCGATTGCCGCCGAACTGCCGGCCCGCTTCGAGGATGGACGCGTACTGCTCGACGGCACCGACGTCACCGACGAGATCCGCAGCGAGGCCTGCTCGGTCGGCGCATCGAAGGTCGCGGTGCTGCCCGCGGTGCGCGCAGCCTTGCTCGGCCGCCAGCGCGACTACCGCGCCGCCCCCGGCCTGGTGGGCGAGGGGCGCGACATGGGTTCGGTGGTCTTCCCCGATGCGCTGCAGAAGTTCTTCCTGACCGCCTCGGCCGAGGCACGCGCCGAGCGTCGTTATAAGCAGTTGATGGAAAAGGGAATGGCTGCTAACATGGAAAGTCTTTTACAGGATCTGCGGGATCGGGATGCGCGCGATGCGGCCCGGCCCGTGGCCCCCCTGCAGAAGCTGCCGGACGCAGTGCTCCTCGATACCACTTCGATGGACGTTGAGCAGGCAGTGAGCTTCGTGCTCGAGAACCTGCCCGCCGCGGACTAGTCCGCACGCCGCGGGTGCGGTGCGTCATTCGTCGTCGCGGCTGCCGGCATCGGCCAGCAACCGCTTGTGTAACCAACCTTTTGCCGCCTCGCGGCGGCTCTGGGTCCCCATCAATCCATGTCTACTGCCACCCCTGTTTCCGCCCAGGAAAGTTTTGCCGCTCTTTTCGAAGAAAGCCTCGCGCTGCAGGAAATGCGCACCGGTGAAGTCATCACCGCCGAAGTCGTGCGCATCGACCAGAACTTCGTGGTCGTCAATGCCGGGCTGAAGTCCGAAAGCTATGTGCCGATCGAGGAGTTCCGCAACGACCGCGGCGAACTCGAAGCCAACATCGGCGATTTCATCCACGTCGCCATCGAGGCGCTGGAAGACGGCTACGGCGAAACCCGCCTGTCGCGCGACAAGGCCAAGCGCATCGCCGCCTGGAACGACCTCGAGAAGGCGCTCAACGAAGGCGCGCTGGTCAAGGGCGTGATCACCGGCCGCGTCAAGGGTGGCCTGACCGTCATGACCAACAGCATCCGTGCCTTCCTGCCGGGTTCGCTGGTCGATATGCGTCCGGTGAAGGACACCACGCCGTACGAAGGCAAAGAATACGAATTCAAGGTCATCAAGCTCGACCGCAAGCGCAACAACGTCGTGGTGTCGCGCCGTGCCGTGCTCGAAGAGTCCATGGGTGAAGAGCGCGAG
>JAUVWV010000109.1 GCA_030603925.1 Thauera sp.
CCCCCCCCCCCACCCGGCTGCCCCCCCCCCCGGTGGTTGTCTTGGGCCGGGGCCCCCCCCCCGCCGCCCTGCAGGCGCGCGCCGAGGAACTCGCCCGCGCGCTGGCCGACGCCGGCGGCGAGGGGGCGGGCGATGGGGGTGACAAGGTGCCCGGCGCAGGCCCCGCGCCAACGGCTGACGACTCCCCGCCACTGTCCGTCGACCAGGCCGAAACCGCCGAACAGGCCGCCGCCCATACCCTCGCCGCCATCCAGGGCGAACGCCACCGCGCCCAGCTCGCCGCCGCCGATGCCGCCAGCCGGCTCGACGCCGCCACCCGCGAGCTTGCCGCCGCCCGCGCCCTGTGCGCCGACCCGGCGCGTGCCGCGCGCATCGCCCAGAGCAGCGCCGAGCTCACCGACGCGCTGGCCGAACGCAAGGCGCTCGGCGCGCGCATCGAGGCGCTGCAGCAGCACATCGCCGCCGCCCGCCCGGACATCCTGCAGCAGGACGTCGAGCGCTTCCGCGCCACCGCCGAACAGCTCGAAACCCAGCACCGCGCGCGTCGCGACCAGCTCATGCGCCTGGAGGTGGAACTGCAGGCCGAGGGCGCGCAGGGCCTCGAAGAGCGTCGTGCCGAATGCGCCCGCGATCACGCCCAGGCCGCCCGCCGGGCCGGCGAGCTGCGCCGCCGCGCCGCGGCCCTCGATCTCCTCCTCGGCCTGCTGCAGGACAAGCGCCGTGCGCTCACCCGCCGCCTGCAGGCGCCGCTGCAGAAGCACCTCAACCGCTACCTGCAGCTGCTCTTCCCGCAGGCCAGCCTGGAGATCGACGAGAACCTCACCCCCGGCCCGCTCACCCGCGGGGTGGAAAGCGGCGACTTCGAGCAGCTCAGTTTCGGCGCGCGCGAGCAGATGGGGGTGATCAGCCGGCTGGCCTACGCCGACCTGCTCGCCGAAGCCGGCCGGCCCACCCTGATCATCCTCGACGACGCCCTGGTGCACAGCGACGCCGAGCGCCTCGCGCAGATGAAGCGCGTGCTCTTCGACGCCGCCACCCGTCACCAGATCCTGCTGTTCACCTGCCATCCCGCCAACTGGCGCGACCTCGGCGTGGCGGCGCGCTCGATCGAGGGCCTGCGGGCGGGCTCGGAACAGTGACCGCCTCGTCGGCGCAGCCCCGCGACTGCAGCGCCGTGCGCCGTGTGGGCGCCGCGAGCGGGCTCAGGCGGCAAATGCGTGGGGCCGCTGCCCTGCCGCGCGGGCCCGCGCCGTGTGCAGTTTCCGGTAGCTGTCGAGCAGGCGCCGATGTCTGTCGAGGCCTTCCAGCTTCATGCTCGTCGGCGTCAGCCCGAAGAACCGCACGCTGCCGTCCACCGAGCCCATGACCGCGTCCATCCGCGGGTTGCCGAACATCCGGCGGAAATTGCGCTCGTAGTCGTCCAGCGCCAGCTCGTCGTCCAGCAAGACCTCCAGCACCACATTCAAGGCCTGGTAGAACAACACGCGCTCGACCGTGTTCTCGTTGTACTGCAGGAAGGCTTCCACGCCCGCCTTTGCCGCTTCGAACTGCCGCAAGGCGAGATGGATCAGCAGTTTCAGCTCCAGTATCGTCAGCTGCCCCCACACCGTATTCTCGTCAAACTCGATGCCGGTCAGGGTGATGATGTCGGTGTAGTCATCCAGCTCGCTGTCTTCCAGGCGCGCCAGCAAGGCCGCCAGGCCGGCGTCGTCGAGGCCGTGCAGGTTGAGGATGTCGGCGCGGAACGCGAGCGCCTTGTTGGTGTTGTCCCAGATCAGATCCTCGACCGGATAGATTTCCGAGTAACCGGGCACCAGGATGCGGCAGGCCGTTGCGCCGAGCTGGTCATACACGGCCATGTACACTTCCTTGCCCATGTCTTCGAGCAGGCCGAGCAATGTTGCGGCTTCCTCGGCATTGGAGTTCTCGCCGCGGTCGGAAAAATCCCATTCGACAAATTCGTAATCGGCCCTGGCGCTGAAGAAGCGCCACGACACCACGCCGCTGGAATCGATGAAGTGCTCGACGAAGTTGTTCGGCTCGGTCACCGCATTGCTTTCGAAGGTGGGCTGGGGCAGATCGTTCAGGCCTTCAAAGCTGCGCCCCTGCAGCAACTCGGTCAGACTGCGCTCCAGTGCCACCTCCAGGCTCGGGTGCGCCCCGAAGGAGGCAAACACGCCGCCGGTGCGCGGGTTCATCAAGGTGACGCACATCACCGGGAATGCGCCGCCGAGCGACGCATCCTTCACCAGCACCGGAAAGCCCTGCTTCTCCAGTTCCTCGATGCCGGCCAGGATGCCGGGGTACTTGGCCAGCACCTCGTGCGGCACATCGGGCAGGGCGATCTCGCCTTCCAGAATCTCGCGTTTCACCGCGCGCTCGAAGATCTCCGACAGGCACTGCACCTGCGCTTCGGCCAGCGTATTGCCGGCACTCATGCCATTGCTGAGATACAGGTTGTCGATCAGGTTGGAGGGGAAATACACCACTGCGCCGTCCGACTGCCGCACATAGGGCAGCGCACAGATGCCGCGCTGCACATTGCCGGAATTGGTGTCGTACAGATGCGAGCCGCGCAGCTCGCCATCGGGGTTGTAGATCTGCAGGCAGTAGGCGTCGAGAATCCCGTCCGGCAGCGCATCGTCCGGACCTGGCTTGAACCAGCGCTCATCGGGGTAATGCACGAACGCGGCGCCGGCGATGTCTTCCCCCCAGAACTGGTCGTTGTAGAAGTGATTGCAGTTCAGCCGCTCGATGAACTCGCCCAGGGCCGAGGCCAGCGCGCTCTCCTTGGTTGCGCCCTTGCCGTTGGTGAAGCACATCGGCGAATGGGCGTCGCGGATGTGCAGCGACCAGACATTGGGCACCAGGTTGCGCCATGAGGCGATTTCAATCTTGATGCCGAGATCCGCCAGGGTCCCCGACATATTGGCGATGGTCTGCTCCAGCGGGAGATCCTTCCCCGCAATGCAGGTGCGTGCCTGCGAATCCGCGTTCGGCGTCAACAAGGACTGGGCATCGGCATCCAGATCGGCCACTTCCTCGATCACGAACTCGGGCCCGGTCTGCACCACCCTCTTTACCGTGCAGCGCTCGACGGAGCGCAGTATGCCCTGGCGGTCGGTCGCGGAGATGTCCTCCGGCAACTCGATCTGGATCTTGAAGATCTGCTTGTAGCGGTTCTCCGGGTCGACAATATTGTTCTGCGAAAGACGGATGTTGTCGGTGGGTATGTTGCGGGTTTCGCAGTACAGCTTCACGAAGTAGGCCGCACACAGTGCCGATGAGGCCAGGAAGTAGTCGAAGGGGCCGGGCGCCGAGCCGTCGCCCTTGTAGCGGACAGGCTGATCGGCCACCACCGTGAAGTCATCGAATCTGGCTTCGAGACGAAGCTTGTCGAGAAAATTGACCTTGATTTCCATGGGGGAATCCTGAAGTGGCGTCCAATGCGAATTGGCCGCCATTATCGCCGTTTTCCCGCGGGAAACCGTCCGCCGCGGTCGTCCGCGCCGTGCGCACGGCGGCGCCCGCTCAGTGCCTGCCTTCGCCGACCTCATCCAGCAACCACGCCCGGAACGCCTCGATGGCCGGCTGCCCGGCGTGTTCCGGCCGGGTCAGCAGGTAGTAGGCGAAGTTGCGGTTGATGGTGATGTCGAAGGGGGCGACCAGGCGGCCGGCGGCGATCTCGCCGGCGACCAGGGGGCGGGAGAGCAGGGCGACGCCGAGGCCGTCGGCGGCGGCGGCGATGGCGAGGCCGGAGTCGGTGAAGTGGGGGCCGGCGCCGGCGTCCACGCCGCTCACCGCGGCGCTGCGCAACCAGTCCTTCCAGCTCGGGCGTTCGCGCGCCAGCGGGATGGTGTCGTCGTGGATCAGCAGGTGGTAGCGCAGGTCGTCGGGGGTGCGCAGCGGGCGCTTGGCGCGCAGCAGGGCGGGGCTGCACACCGCGGTGTATTCGGGCATGAACAGGCGCTCGACGCGAAAACCCGGGTAGTGCCCGCCGCCGTAGCGGATCCAGGCTTCCGGCCCTTCGCCGCGCGGGGCGCGGATCTCCATCGGCGGAGCGCCGGGCGCCTCGGCGCCGTCGATCATGCGCGCCGAGCCGGACAGATGCAGCTCGATCAGCGGCTCGCGCTGCGCGAAGACGTGCAGGCGCGGCACCAGCCAGCGCGAGGCGAAGGAGGGCGGGGCGATCACCTGCAGGCGGGCCTTCGGGTTGAGCGCGTGCACCTGCGCCACCGCCGCAGCGAAGCAGTCCATGCCTTCGCGCAGCTTGGGCAGCAGGGCTTCGCCGGCGGTGGTGAGTTCCAGCGCACGGGTGAGGCGGCGGAACAGCGCGCAGCCCAGATGCTCCTCCAGTCCGCGGATCTGGTGGCTGATGGCGGCCGGGGTCACCGACAGCTCCTCGGCGGCGAGCTTGAAGCTGAGGTGGCGCGCTGCGGCTTCGAAAGCGCGCAGGGCGTTGAGCGGTGGCAGGCGGTGGGGCATACGCGTGAGTTTTTCTAAGCTGTTGCCTGACAATAGATCGTTTGTTGCGCCGCAGCAAGTGACTCTACAGTAGCACCCGTCCCGCACAACGGGTCATCAACCTCAAGGAGCCACACAATGGACGCCGAATACCGCGACATCGACGAACATATCCGCGAAGCCCACCGCCTGCGCGACCAGGCGGTGAGCGAGTTCTTCGCCGCCATCGGGCCGTACCTGAGCCGTCTCGCCCGCCGGGTCAGCCACGCGATCACCGCCCAGTTGCGCTCGCGTCACCTGCTGCCGCACTGACACCCAGCCCCCGCGGCGCGCGCCGCGCGCGCCGGCTCACGAGGCCGGCCCGTGCGGCGCCGTTGCGCGGGGCGCCCGCAGCACCGCGGTTCAGCATCCGTTCACCCTCTCCGTCCTAGTCTTGCATCAACGCGCCGCAGCGTGCGGCGTGATGAACAGGAACGGAGAACCATCATGAACAGGATCGGAATCGTCCTCGCCGTCTCCCTCGCCGGTCTTGCCTCGGCGGCGTGCGCCGGCGGCCCGCCGCGCGGGCAGCATCACTACCAGGATCCGGCGTATCAGGACTGGGCGCGGGTCACCCACGTCCAGCCGCAGTACGCACGCGTGCGGGTGACGCGCCAGGAGTGCGGCCCGCGGGCGGCCGCCTACTACGACGAACGCCACGCCGCCTACCCGGCGGAGCGTCAGCTCGGCGGCGCGATCATCGGCGGGATTGCCGGGGGCATCATCGGCAATCAGGTCGGCAAGGGCAGCGGCAAGCATGTGGCCACCGCGGCCGGTGCGGTGGTCGGCACCATCGTCGGTGACCGCATCCAGAACAATGGCGCGCAGCTCGTCCATCCGGCGGCGCACGGCCACCCGGCGCAGCGCTGCCGCAGCGTGGAGCACTGGGAGCAGCAGCTCACCGGCTACCAGGTGAGCTACGAGTACAATGGCCGCCACTACACCCGCTTCATGACGCATGACCCCGGCCGCCGGGTGCGCGTCAATGTTTCGGTGTCGCCGGCCTGAGGCCGGTGTGCAGCGCCGCTGCCGCCCGCATGGCAGCGGCGAGCCGCTTCCGGAGCCCTCCCGCATGCGTGTCCGTCTGACCCTCCTGCCCCTGCTGTGCGCCTGCTGGCTGGCCGCGGCGCCGCCGGCTTACGCGGTGGACCGCGACCAGGCCGCAGCCGTGGCGCAGCAGGCCACCGGCGGGCGGGTGCTGGCGGTGGAGGCGGCGCGGCGCAACGGCGATGCGGTGTTCGTGGTGCGCGTGCTCACCCCGTCCGGCGAGGTGCGGGTGGTGGTGGTCGATGCGCGCAGCGGGGCGCTGCGCTGATGCGGGTGCTGCTGATCGAGGACGAGGGCGCGCTGCGCCATGCGGTGGCCGAGGCGCTCGCTGCGGACGGCGCGCGCGTGCAGGAAGCGGCCGACGGGCCTGAAGGCCTCTATCTCGCCAGCGAATATCCCTTCGACGTGGCCATCGTCGACCTGGGCCTGCCCGGGCTGGGCGGGCTGACGCTGATCCGCCGCCTGCGTGCGGCCGGCTCCCGCCTGCCCATCCTCATCCTCACCGCCCGCGCGCGCTGGCAGGAGAAGGTGGAAGGGCTGGAAAGCGGCGCCGACGACTACCTCACCAAGCCCTTCGAGATGCCGGAGCTGCTCGCCCGCGTGCGCGCCTTGTGGCGCCGCGCAGCCGGTACGCCGGCTGCAGTGCTGGTCGCCGGGGTTTACCGCATCGACCTGGACGCCCAGCAGGTGAGCCGTGCGGGCTGCCCGGTGGCGCTCACCGCCTTCGAGTTCCGCCTGCTCGAATACCTCGCACGCAACCGCGAGCGCGTGGTGTCGCGGCGCGAACTGGGCGACTACCTCTATCCGCAGGACGCGGACCGCGACAGCAATGTGCTGGAGGTGCTGATCGGGCGCCTGCGGCGCAAGCTCGATCCGGACGGCAGCGCGCATCCGGTGGAGACCGTGCGCGGGCGGGGCTACCGCTTCGCCCCGGCGGAGGCGCCGTGAGTGTGCGCGGCGAGGCTGCGGAGCCGCAGCCCCTGTCGCTGCGCGCACGCCTGCTGCTGGTGTCGGCGCTGGTGCTGGTCGGCTTCGTCGCGCTCACCGGCCTGGCGCTCGACCGCGCCTTCCGCGAGAGCGCCGATACCGCCCAGCAGGCGCGCCTGGAGGCCTTGCTCTACCTGCTGATGGGCTCGCTCGACGTCGCCGCGGACGGCAGTCTGAGCATTCCCGCGCAAGTACCCGAAGCCCGCCTGGCGCTGCCCGCTTCGGGCCTGTATGCGGCGATCGCGCGCATCGACGCAGACCCGGCGGCGCCCGAGCCGCGCCCGCCCACGCACTGGCGTTCCGCATCGACCGTGGGTCTGGCGCTTGCGCTGGGCGATACGCTGGCGCCGGGACAGTCGCTCAGCGAGGTGCGCCGCGCGGCCGCCGGTGAGTCCTACCGCGTGCTCGCGCGCGGCGTGCGCTGGGAGATCGGCGACACGCCCTCGCTGATCACGTTCAGCGTGGCCGCACCGCTTGCCGCGCGCGGCGCGGACATTGCCAGCTATCGCCACGCCCTGTGGAGCGCGCTGGCGCTGATGGCGCTGTTGCTGCTCGGCGCGCTGACGCTGGTGCAGCGCTGGGGGCTGCGCCCGGTGCGCCGCCTGGCGCGGCGCCTGGCTGCCATGGAGGCGGGCGAGGCGCGCGAGCTGGGCGGCCGCTACCCGCGCGAACTCGCGCCGCTGGCACGCAACCTGGACCGCCTGCTGGAGCGCGAGCGCGCCTTGCTGGAGCGCCACCGCAAGGCCCTGGGCGACCTCGCCCACAGCCTGAAGACCCCGCTCGCCGTCCTGCGCAGCGCGCCCGACGATGCCGCACTGGCGCAGCAGGTGCGCGAACAGGCCGCGCGCATGGACGAGATCGTCAACTACCAGCTGCAGCGCGCCGCCACCGCCGGCGCCAGCCGCCTCGCCGAGGCCCGGCCGCTGGCCCCGCTGGTGGAACGCCGGCTCGCGTCGATGGCCAAGGTGCACGTGACGCGCGCCCTGGCCTTGCACAACACGGTGCCCGCGGCGCTCGCGGCGCGCATCGACGAAGGCGACGCGCTCGAGTTGCTCGGCAACCTGCTGGACAATGCCTGCAAGTGGGCCGCCACCGAGCTGCGGGTGGAGGCCAGGCGCCACCAGGGCGGTCTGCTGATCGTCGTGGAGGACGACGGTCCCGGCATCGCCGACGCACCGCGCCTGCTGCAGCGCGGCCTGCGCGGCGACGAGCGCATCGCGGGGCATGGCATCGGCCTGGCCATCGTGCACGACATCGCGCTGGCCTATGGCGGCAGCCTGAGTTTCGCGCGCAGCGCGCTGGGTGGTGCGCGGGTCGAGGTGTGGCTGGGTCAGTGCTGATCCGGAACCCGCCGCAGCGCGGTGCGCGGCGCGCGTTTCACGTTCGCTTCACATCGGTTTGACGTTCCCGCAACGGCGCGCCGGCTAGCATGGCCGGCCTTCCACTCCCGTTCGCCGGGCGCCGGGCGCCGCCGCGCCGCGCCGCGCCCGGCCCGCCGCATGCCGAAGATCCGCAGAACACGCTGGCTGGCCGCCACGGCCGTGATCCTTGCCGCCTCCCTCGTCTGGCACTTCAAACTGCACGCGCTGGCCTACTACTGGTTGAGCATGCAGGGCAGCGCGCCGCACTGGCAGTCTGCCGGCGTGTGGCTGCCCGACTACCGGGTGGCGGTGGACGGCCGGGTGATCGAGGGCATTGCCGACAATGCCTCCGGGCTGACCTTCAATGAACAGACCGGCACGCTGTTCGCCACCATCAACAAGCCGCCGGAGATCGTCGAACTCAGCCGGGACGGTGAACTGCTGCGCCGCATCGCGTTGAAAGGGGCTGCCGACACCGAGGGGATCAGTCATATCGTGGACGATCTGTTCGTGATCGCCGACGAATACCGCCATCAGCTGTATTTCGTCCGCATCGGGCCGGAAGTCGACACGGTCGATGTGCGTACCGCGCCGACCCTCGGTCTGGCCGTCGATCTGACCCGCAACCTGGGGCTGGAGGGCGTGTCGTGGGATTCGGTGAACCGGCGGCTGTACGTCAGCAAGGAGAAGTCGCCGATGCGCGTGCTCACCGTGGACGGCCTGGAGACGCTGGTCAACGGGCAGCGCATCGATCTGCAGATCGGCGAGTGGAAGCCGCCGCGTGCCCGGACCCTGTTCATGCGCGACCTGTCCTCGCTGACCGTGCATGAGCAGACCGGCAACGTCCTGCTGCTGAGCGACGAGACCGCCGTGGTGGTGGAGTACGCGCCGGACGGCACGCCGGTGAGCATGCTGCCGATGTGGCGCGGACTGCACGGCCTGAGCCGCGGCGTGCCGCAGGCCGAAGGCCTGGCCGTGGGACCGGACGGCGCCCTCTACGTGCTGTCCGAGCCGAACCTGTTCTACCGCTTCGAACGCCGGCGCCCGGCGCCCTGGGCTGCGCCGGGCTAACCGGCGATCCAGCGGTTGATCGCGCTATCGGTGGGAAGGTCGATCAGCATCTGCTCGCGCAGGCACAGTGTGCGGATGTTGTCCGCGGTCTTGCGCGCCAGCCGAGCCGCGTCGTCCTCGCCGCGGCCGAACACATGGCCGCGCAGCAACAGGCCGCGCAGCACCCAGGTGACGTCGGCGCGGCTCACCGGATGGCCGGCGGCGCGGATCTGGTCGCGCACGCGCTTGCCGGTTTCGTTGAGTTCGAAGGGGTGCGCGGCCAGGTCGGCGGCGATGATGCCGAACAGGGCGCGGTAGTCGGCCGGGGCGAGCAGCGGGGCGTTGGTGACGTCGTGGATCTGTCCGGCGACCGGCACCAGATCGGCATCCTTGCCCCAGTCGCCCGCGGCGTTGCCGTTGCTGCGCGGCGCCTTGCCCGGGGTGGCGAGACTGTGGCGCGCGGGGTCGTAGATCCGCCCGCCGGCGCCGGCCCAGTCGATGCGCAGGGTGCCGAGGTCCAGCCCGTCGAGGAACTTGCGGAAGGAGCCGGCGCCGTTCCAGTCCTCGACGATGGTGTCGTCGCGCGCGATGAGCAGCTGCGCGATGCGCGCGCAGGCCACCGGCTGCGCCGCGCGCGCGAGTTCGTCGCGGATCAGCCGGGCGATGCGCGGACGCGCATCGGGCGCTTCCGCCGGCGCAGGGGCGGGCGGGGTGCGCGGCGCGCTGCCGGCGGCGGCGGGGGCCGGTGGCGTCGCGTCGGCGCTGCGGCCCTCGTCCTCGTCGCGGAAACCGAGCGCTTCGCGGACGAACTCGTCCTGGTCGATCAGCAGGTCGGCCGAGGCGCGGTAGGCGGCGGAGGGAAAGCCGATCGCCAGCACCGTGGTGCGGCGGTCCCAGCGGCGCAGCTTGCGCAGCACCGGGGTGAAGTCGGCATCGGCGGAGAACACGATGAATTCGTCGTAGTGCGCCTCGTGCTGCAGCAGGTCGATGATGTCGAGCACCATGTGGATGTCGGTGCTGGTCTTGCCTTCGCCGGTGAGCGCGGGGCAGTCGATGATCTCGAAGCCGGCCAGGTTGAAGGACGGCCGGAAGCGCTGGAAGGCCTGCGGATTGAGGTAGCAGCGTCGCACCAGCACGCGGCGGCGCGCATCCGCGGGGGCGTGCTCGGGCAGGGCGAGGGCGTCGACCAGCCATTGCATCCACAGCTGCGGGCGCAGCGCGAACTGGTCGGCGATGGCCGGATCGAGCTTGCGCAGCCCGGAATAGACATTGTCGAAATCGACGAATAGCGCGCTTTTCACCCGGGGCTCCGGCAAGTGTTGAGTAGCCGCGGAGCTTAGCAAAGATGCATGCCGGCGGGGCGGGCGGCTTAGGCCGTCCAGGCGCGCTCGAGGATGTGCTGCGCCACCGACGGGTCGCCGAGCAGTCCGGGCACCTGGCCGCCGGGGGGCGCGAAGCGGCTGGCGATGAAGGTGTCGGCCAGCACTGCCGGGGCGTGCTGGCGCAGCAGCACGGCCTGGCTGAGCAGCAC
>JAUVWV010000248.1 GCA_030603925.1 Thauera sp.
CGAACGCCTGCTCGAAGCCATGGACCGCGGCCTGTGGGCGGAACCCGGCGACTACCGCGAACGCGTCGAGCAGCACCTGCTCGCCGCCGAACAGCACCTGGAAGAACGATGACCCTCGACACCCCCTTTCCCTTCACCGCGCTGCACGGCCAGCCGCTGCTGCAGAGCGCACTGCTGCTGGCCACCGTCGACCCGCTGATCGGCGGCGTGCTCGTCGAAGGCCCGCGCGGCACCGCCAAATCCACCGCCGCCCGTGCGCTCGCCGCCTTGCTGCCGGGCGGGCGTTTCGTGAACCTGCCGCTGTCGGCCAGTGAAGAGCAACTGGTCGGCTCGCTCGACCTCGAAGCCGTGCTGCAGGGCGGCGAGGTGCGCTTCCGTCCGGGCCTGCTCGCCCGCGCCCACGAGGGCGTGCTCTACGTGGATGAGGTGAACCTGCTCGCCGACGGGCTGGTGGACCTGCTGCTCGACGTGTGCGCCAGCGGCGTGAACCGCATCGAGCGCGACGGCATCAGCCACGCGCATGCCGCGCGCCTCACCCTGGTCGGCACGATGAACCCCGAGGAAGGCGAACTGCGCCCGCAGCTGCTCGACCGCTTCGGCCTCTTCGTGCGCCTCGACAACGTCCTGCCGCCCGCCGAGCGCCAGGCCATCGTGCGCGCTCGCCTGGCCTTCGACGCCGATCCCGCGGCCTTTGCCGCACGCCACGCCCCAGCCCAACAGGCGCTCGCCGCGCGCATCGCCAGCGCGCGCGCGGCCCTGCCGCAGATCGAATTCAGCGACGCCGACCACGAGCGGGTCGCCGCGCTGTGCCACGCCGCCGCGGTGGAAGGGGTGCGCGCGGACCTGGTGATGCTGCGCGCCGCGCGCGCCCATGCGGCGCTCGCCGGCCGCGGGGCGATCGACGCCGCCGACATCGACGCGGTCGCCGAACTGGTGCTCGCCCACCGCCGCCATGCCGAAGCGGAGGCGGGGCAGGCGTCGCACACGCCGCCGCCCCTGCCTTCGGACTCCAGCGGACGGCAGCATGACACGGCGCAAGCCCCCGCCGATACCGCTGAGCCCGAGGACGACTGGGGGGCGCTGCCACCGCAGGTCGTGCCGATTGCCGGGGTCAAGAGCGTGAGGCCGCTGCATGCAAAAAAGCCCTGACGCGTCCGGCCGCCCCCGGTGTGGGGCTGGCCGGACGCGGGAGCAACCCGGCCCGCCGAGGCCGCACCGCGCGCCAGCCCGGCCAGCGCATCGACTGGTCGCGCACGCTGGCGGCCAAAGGCCCGGCGGCGCTCGCGCGCAGCCACCTGCGCCATCGCCCGCCAGCGGCCGGCGCCGCCACGCTGCACTGCCTGCTGCTCGACTGCTCGGCCTCGATGTTGCGTGGCCGGCGTCTGGCATTGGCCAAGGGCCTGTTGCTGGCGTGGACTGCCCAGCTCTACCGCCGCCGCGAGGCGCTCACGGTGATCGGCTTCGGCGGTCAGGGCGCGCACCTGCTGCAGGCCCCGCGCAAGGCCGTGGCCTTCAACGAACGCTGGATCGCCCCCATCGCTGGCGGCGGCGGCAGCCCGGCGGCTGCGGCGGTGGCGCTGGCCGACCAGGTGCTGGCGCGCCGTCGGCGCAGCGATCCCGGCGAGCAGCTTGCCGTGTGGCTGCTTTCCGACCTGCGCTTTGCCGTCCTGCCGCCGCGCCCGCGGCTGGCGGACCCCTGCACCATCATCGATTTCGACGAGGGGCCCATTGCCCTCGGCCGTGCGCGCCAACTCGCGCGCGCATGGCAGGCGGACCACGCGTCCGCCTCCGAGCTGGCGTCGGCAATCGCCTGACGCCCTGTTTCATCACCCACGTTTGAACCCAGGAGAACACCCATGCATATCGAACCCGGCATCGTTGAAGGCGGCAAGATCCTGCTCAGCTACGGCACTGCCGCCGCAGCCATCGGCTACGGCGCCAAGCTGGCGGTGGATACCGTGAAGCGCGACGGCATCGCCTCGCTCGCGCTGCGCGCCATTCTTGCCAGCGTACTGGTCTTCGTCTTCTTCGAAGTCTTTCCGACGCAGGCGGTCGGCGTCTCCGAGGTGCACCTCATCCTCGGCTCGACGCTGCTGCTGCTCTTCGGCGCCGGCCCCACCGCCATCGGCCTGGCTGCCGGCCTGCTCGTCCAGGGCCTGTTCTTCGCCCCGGATGACCTGCCGCAATACACCATGAACGTCACCACTCTGCTGGTGCCGCTGTTCGTCATCGCCGCGCTGGCCCGCCGCATCATCCCGGCCGAGACGCCCTACGTCGATCTGCGCTACGGCCAGGTGTTCAAGCTCTCGCTCGCCTACCAGGGCGGCATCGTCACCTGGGTGGCCTTCTGGGCGTTGTACGGCCAGGGCGTGGGCGCGGACAACCTGGGCAGCGTCCTCAGCTTCGGTGCCGCCTACATGCTGGTGGTGGTGCTCGAACCGCTGGTCGATCTGGCCGTGCTCGCCGGCGCCAAGGCGCTGCATCAGTTCAAGGGCAGCATGGCGCTGGAAAAGCGCCTGTACGAAGCGGCGCACTAAGCCTGCCGACGGTGCCGGAAGGCGGGCCTGCGTCGCGGGCCCGCACGGCGTCGGCGCAATTTCCTTCAATACCCGCTCGCCGCGCTTCGCCACAGTGAGGGCCTTGTCCTTGACGGAGTCCTCAGATGAATCTTGCACTGGTGTTGCCGATGTCGGCGTTTGCGCTGGCAGCGTCGATCTCGCCCGGGCCGGTTAACCTGGTCTGCCTGAGCAGCGGCACGCGCTATGGGGTACGCCGCGGGCTGGGTTTCGTCAGCGGCGCGACGGCGGGCTTCCTCGTCCTGTTCGTCGCGCTCGGCCTGGGGCTCAATGTCGTGCTGCTGCGCCTGCCGGCCTTGGTCGAGGTGCTGCGTTGGGCCGGCGTGGCCTTTCTGCTCTACCTCGCCTGGCGGCTGGCCGCCGACAGCGGTGAGCTGGACGGCGGGGAAGGGCGTGCGGCACCGGGCTTCCTGAGCGGCGCGCTGATGCAATGGCTCAATCCCAAGGCATGGCTGGCGGCAGCCTCGGGTATCGGCGCCTACACCAATGCCGCGCAACTCGGCGACCTGATGCTGTTCGCCGGCCTGTACGCGCCCATCTGCTGGCTGTCGCTGGGCTGCTGGGTGTTTGCCGGGGCCTACCTGCGGCGCCATGTGCAGCGCCCGGCCGTGATGCGCGCGATCAATCGCGTGCTGGCGGCGCTGCTGGCCGGCAGCTGCCTATTCCTGCTGATCGACTGAAGGCGCGCGGTACTGGCGCGGCGTGGCGGCGAGCAGGCGCTTGAAGGTGCGCTGGAAGTGGGGCTGGTCGGCGAAGCCGGCGGTGAGCGCAGCCTCGACGATCGGTCGGCCGCGCCGCAGTTCGCTCTGGCCGAGCTGGATGCGGCGGTTGATCAGGTAGGCGTGCGGCGTCATGCGGAAATGCCGCTTGAAGCTGCGGATGAGGTGGCCGGGGCTCAGTTCGGTGTGCCGGCACAGGGTGTCGAGCGACACCTCCTCGGTGCAACGCGCGTCGAGAAAGGCGGCCAGTGCGCGCAGCCGGGGTGGTGCCGGCTGGCGGGCCGGCAGCGCGGGCAGCTGCGGCAGCAAGTTGGCGAGAAAGGCGGTGAGCCGCGCGCGTTTGTCCACCACCGCCACAGTCGGGTCGAGCAGGTCTTCGGCCAGGCGCACGAAGGCCGCGAAGGTGTCCGGTGCGTGCATCACCTCGGGCGCCAGATCCTGCCAGACTGCCGTGTCCGACAAGCCGAGGCGGTGGCGCAGCGCCGCCAGCCAGGCGGCGTCCACGTAGAGCATGTAGTAGGCCCAGGGGCGGTCCTCGATGGGGTTGCAGACGTGTACCCATTCCGGATTGACGAACACCAGCGAACCGGCGCGCATGTGATGCTGCGTGTCGGCGCAGGCGAAGCTGCTCTCCCCACGGGTGATCGCGCCCATCGACCATTGGGCGTGGGTGTGCGGCGCATAGCAGACGCTGCGGCCGTCCTCCACTTTGCGGAGTTCGATCTGGGGCAGCGAGGGGTCGCGCCAGAACTGGGGTGTGCTCATGGGCAGGCGGGGCAGGGGAGATTGCCCACCAGTCTAGCCCGAATTTCTTACACCATCCCTGCTGCGGGTGCCGATGCACTCGCCGTGGCACGCCGTACTCCCTCGCGACGTGACGGTGTGAGAATTGCGGGCTAGCGCAGCATGCCCGTCCGCGATGCTTCCGATGAGGACTACTGGATGTAGTGCTTCACCGTTCTATTCTGTCAATATTTAGTATTCTTTGTTGCGCATCGATTCGTCGCGGCGCTACACTGCGCCCTGCGACGGTTCCCGCAAGGGATGAAAAGGGAATCCGGTCAGGGGCGTGCAGCGATGCGTGCGCCGATGCCGGAGCTGCCCCCGCAACTGTAGACGGCGAGTCCGCCACCGATTCGAGCCACTGGAAGACAGCACTTCCGGGAAGGCCGGTGGCGGGCGAGGACCCGTGAGCCAGGAGACCTGCCGACGCCGTGCCGGCCCGTGTGACGGGCCGGTTTTCTGACCTGGGGCGGGGTGTCTCCATGGCGGAGCCTGCGGCCCCGTCCGCAGTGCATCCCGTCGTGCCGGCATTGCGCCCCGATGCTACGGGAGTGCAAGCATGCAGGCAGTCGCCAGCCATACCGAAACCGAATCCTCCGTCCCCCGCAAGGCGCCGCCGCTCTCCGAGTTCGCGCAGGCTGCGCGTGCCTTCGAGGTGATCCGCCGCAATGGCGCCATCGTGCCCTTCAATGCCGAGAAGATCGCGCTGGCGATGACCAAGGCCTTCATCGCCGTCGAAGGCGGGCAGGGCGGCGCCTCGGCGCGGGTGCGCGACCTGGTGGCACGCCTCACCGCCGGCGTGGTGCAGGCGCTCACCCGCCGCCTGCCGGGCGGCGGCACGGTGCACATCGAGGACATCCAGGACCAGGTGGAACTGGCACTGATGCGTTCCGGTGCCCCGCGTCAATTATCTTGGCCGGTCGACGTCAATTATCCTGGCCGGTGGAAGCGAG
>JAUVWV010000056.1 GCA_030603925.1 Thauera sp.
CGCACACGATCTTGGTGTCGACGAAGACCAGCGCCTGGGTGTCGGGCTGGTGGCGCAGCAGGTGGGCGAGCAGGTTGCGCTTCATGCCCGAGGAGACCGGGTGCACCACGTGGGTGATGGTCTCGGAAACCATGTTGCGGCGGGCCACTTCGATCAGCTGCGGGTTCTTCAGCATCTGGTCGGCGAGCTTCTTGATCTCGTCCGAGAAGGTGGCGGAGAACAGCAGGCTCTGGCGCGTGGTGGGCAGCAGGGCGAGGATGCGCTTGATGTCCGGGATGAAACCCATGTCCAGCATGCGGTCGGCCTCGTCCAGTACCAGCATTTCGACCTGGGTCAGGTTGATGGTCTTCTGCTGTACGTGGTCGAGCAGGCGGCCCGGCGTGGCGATGACGATTTCGATGCCGCGACGCAGTTCCTGGATCTGCGCGTTCATGTCCACCCCGCCGTAGATGCAGGTGGCGCGTAGCGGCACGTACTTGGAATAGGTCTTGACCGATTCGTACACCTGCATCGCCAGCTCGCGCGTCGGCGCGAGGATCAGCGCGCGCGTCTGGTGGCGGGCCGGCGACGTGCTGGTGTTGGCGTGGCGCGCAAGACGGTGCAGCAGCGGCAGGGTGAAGCCGGCGGTCTTGCCGGTGCCGGTCTGGGCACCGCCCATCACGTCGTGGCCGGCGATCACGATGGGAATCGCCTGGCGCTGGATCGGGGTGGGTTCGGTATAGCCGGAGTCGGCTACGGCTTTCTGCAGTTCGGGTATGAGGCCGAGTTCGGCGAAGCTCATGGGCGCCTTTCTGGTTCCGCTCCCGCAGGGGGCGGACGCGTTGGAAAGGCGCGATTATACACCCTGCGTCATGAGCGGCCGATTACAGTGGCGCGGCGTACGCAGGGTGCTGACGGGCGCCGGCGGCTACTTGCGCAGGGCGAGGTAGGCGGTGACTTCCTCGCGGTCATGGTACAGGTGCTTGATGCGCAACTCGTAGGGGCCGATGCTCGCCAGACGCTTGCGGATCAGCGTGCGGCACTGCTCGACCGCGTCCAGGCGGCGCTTCATCGGCAGCTTGAGGTTGAAGATGCTGCGCCGGCAGCGCCCGGTGGCCACCCATTCGGCCACCAGCGAGGCGATGCGCGAGGGCTGGTCCACCATGTCGCAGACCATCCACTCCACGGTGCGCTGCGGGCGCCAGGTGAAACCGTCCGCACGCAGGTGTTCCACCATGCCGGTGGCCAGCACGGAGTCGGCCAGCGGGCCGTTGTCCACCGCGGTGACGTGCATGCCGCGGCTGGCCAGCTGCCAGGTCCAGCCGCCCGGCGAGGCGCCCAGGTCCACGGCGCGCAGGCCGGCGCGCAGGGTGGCGGTGCGCTCGTCCTCGGAGAGCAGGGTCATGAAGGCTTCGGCGAGCTTCAGCGTGGACCGGCTGGGGGCGCCGCCCGGCATGCGCAGGCGCGGAATGCCCATCGGCCACGGCGAACTGTACTGCGGCAGGGCGGAGGCCAGCCAGGCGGTGGTGGCGTCTTCGAATACCACGTGCAGCACCGGCAGCCCGGACTTGCCGGTGCGCAGCGCGCCGGTCTTCTCCAGTACGCGCGCGAGCGGTTCGGTGAAGCGCCGGCAGAAGCCGGAACGCTGCTTGGCTTCGTCGGTGTCCGGGGTCTCCAGCACGAGGTCGGTGAAGCGCTGGCCGCTGGCCTTGACGGCGGTCAGCAGCGGGGTGGCGCGGTCGCGCTCGGGCAGGTCGCCGACACGCGCGAACCACGGCATCAGCTGGCGCGCGAACACCAGCCGGCGCCAGTCGGCGAGGGTTTCGAAGAGGGCCGCCGGCACGGGTTCGAAGGTCTCATAGATCACCAAACCGGTATCCGGGCGGGTGCGGATGTGGCCGATCAGGCCGGCGTCGGCAGCCAGTTCGTCGAGTTCGGCGGCCAGTTCCTTCTCGAAACCGGCACGGCAAAGGGCCAACAGGCCGGAAACCTGCAGGCCGAGGGTAGGGGGTGCGGACATGGGGTGTGGGGTACGCGCAGGGGGCTGGCGTATCATCGGGCGAAACCGTTGATGATAAGCCCCTGCGGCGGGGGCGCATAGCCTGATGAACAAGGAGGATGGCGGAATGGAATACCGATTGCTGGGCGACAGTGGGCTGAAGGTATCGGCGGTGTGCCTGGGCACGATGACCTTCGGCCAGCAGAACACTGAGGTCGAGGCGCACAGCCAGCTCGACTGCGCGCTGGCGCATGGCATCAACTTCATCGACACGGCCGAGATGTATGCGGTGCCCCCGCGTGCCGAAACCTGTGGGGCCACAGAAACCATCGTCGGCAACTGGCTCGCGCGCCAGCCGCGCGAGCGCATCGTGCTGGCCACCAAGGTGGCCGGTCCGGCGCGCAGCCTGGACTGGATCCGCGGCGGTCCGCCGGCGCTCGACCGCGCCAACATCCGCGCGGCGGTGGAAGGCAGCCTGCGCCGGCTGCGCACCGACTACATCGACCTCTACCAGCTGCACTGGCCGGAGCGCAACCAGCCGATGTTCGGCCAGTGGCAGTACGAACCCTCGCGCGAGCGCGCCTGCACGCCCATCCGCGCGCAACTGGAGGCCCTCGCCGAACTGGTGGAGGAGGGCAAGATCCGCCACGTCGGGCTGTCCAACGAACATCCCTGGGGGGTGATGCAGTTCGTCCGCCTGGCGGAAGATCATGGCCTGCCGCGTGTGGCGTCCATCCAGAACGCCTACAGCCTGCTCAACCGGGTGTTCGAGTACGGTCTGGCGGAGGTCTGCCATCGCGAGCGCGTCGGCCTGCTGGCCTATTCACCGCTGGCCTTCGGTCATCTCTCCGGCAAGTACCTGGACAACCCGGCCGCTGCCGGGCGGCTCACTGCCTTCGAGAGCTTCGGCCAGCGCTACGGCAAACCCAATGTGCAGCCTGCGGTGGCTGCCTACGCGGCGCTGGCGCGCCGCCACGGCATGAGCCCGGCCCGCCTGGCGCTGGGTTTCGTGTACCACCGCTGGTGCGTCGCCAGCACCATCATCGGAGCCACCACGCTGGCGCAGCTGGAAGAAAACCTCGCCGCCTGGCGCGACCGGCCGGACGCGGAACTGCTGGCGGAGATCGACGCGATTCACCTGCGCTACACCAACCCGGCGCCCTGAGTACGTGCCGGTGGGGAAAATGCAGGCTATCGTGAAGGAGGCTGGATCGGCGCGTAGGGTGCCCCGGGCGTGATCGGCGGTATGGCGCCCGGTTCGCCAGCCGGCGGGATGATGGTCACGCTCTGCGGGGCGATCTGCGACGGCACCTCCGGCAGCTTGTGCTCCATCATGTAGTCGTTCATGTCCCGCCAGCCGGCGAACACCGCCGATTTCACCGCCTTCGGGTTGAGCGCGTAGCAGTCTTCCAGCGAGCGGCCGGCGTGGCGGCAGGCCCCGCCGATGGCCCGGCCTTCCGCTTCGGCGGCCTCCGCCTCCTTGTGCGGATCGGGCAGTTCGAGCAGATCGGCCAGGCGCTCGCAACCGAGCAACATGGGCAGGAAGAGCAGGGGCAGCAGGCGTCTGGCAGCGGTCAACATACTTTCTTACAGCCTGTATCGAGGCGTACACCGAAAAATAACGTCAGCTGGCGGAAAATCTTGAAACACTTCGATCGAGAATTTGACCACATGAAGCCTTCGACCACCGTCCTGGCCCGCGTGCGGCGGCTGTGCATGCTGTTCGCCGCGCTGCTGCCCGCGACCCCGGCGCTCGCACAACCCCTGGCGAAACCCGCTGCCGAGTTGCAGGAGATCGAACTGGTACACCGCTTCGATCTTGCCAGAACCGAGGCCCTGCAGGCGCTGGTCGACCGCTTCAATGCGGACAGCAAGGACTATCGCCTCGTGCTGACCCGGCGCGACTGGCAGCAGGACGGCCTGCCCCATCTGCTGATCCTCGACGGCGAGGAAGAGGAGCGCTTCCTGGAAGGCGGCAAGCGCCACCGTCCGCTGCACGAACTGATGCGCGCGGCCGGCATTCCGCTGCAGACCGTGCGCCCGCCGGTGATGATGACGCGCAAGCCGGTGGATGCCCAGGGGCGGCTGCTCGCGCTGCCGGTCGGGCTCACCACCCCGGTGCTGTACGTGAACCGCGAATCCTTCCGCCGCGCCGGGCTGGACCCCGAGGCGCCGATCAGCACCTGGGCGGACCTGCAGCACGCCCTGGGGCAGCTCTTCGACGCGGGGCACGGTTGCCCCTACACCGTGTCGGAACCCGGCCGCGTGATGGTGGAAAACCTCAGCGCCTGGCACAACGTGCCGGTCACCGCGCGGCGCGGGCGGGTGGATGCGCCGTCCTTCAACGGCATGGTGCAGATCAAGCATGTGGCGATGATGGCCAGCTGGCATCGTGCGCGCTACCTGCACATCTTCGATCGCGGCCCGGAGGCCGAACGCCGCTTCGCCAGCGGCGAATGCGCGGTGCTCGCCGCGCCTTCCTCCAGCTGGACGGCCTTCCGCCGCCAGTCCGGACTCGACGTGGGCGTGCTGCGCCTGCCGTTCTACGACGATTTCCCCGGTGCGCCGCAGACCACCCTGGCCGACGGTGCGTCGCTGTGGGTGGCGGCGGGCAAGAAGCCGGCCGAATACCGCGCCATGGCGCGCTTCGTGGCCTATTGGCTGCTGCCCGAGAACCAGGTCGCCTGGCAGCGCGAGGCGGGCTTCCTGCCGCTCAACCGCGCGGGCATCTTCGCCTCGCAGAGCGAACTGCTCGGCCCCGAGCTGGAGAACGTGCGGGTCGCAGTGAGCCAGCTCACCAACAAGCCGGCCACCAACGAATCGGCGGCCTCGGCGGTGGTCGGGCGTGGCGGGGTGCGCCGCATCCTGGACGAAGAGCTCGAAGCGGTGTGGGCCGATCTCAAGCCGGCCAAGGAAGCGCTCGACACCGCAGTGATCCGCACGCAGCCGCTCGAAGGCGGGCGCTGAAGCGCATGGACACCGGCCACTGGCGCTGGCCCCGCGTGCTGGCGCATCGCTGCGGCGGTGCGCTGGCGCCGGAGAACACCCTGGCCGGGCTCGATGCCGCGGCCGCCTGCGGCTGTGGCGGGGTCGAGTTCGACGTGATGCTCACCGCCGACCGCGTGCCGGTGCTGATCCACGACGAAACCGTTGACCGTACCACCAACGGGCGCGGCGCCGTATCCGCGGCCGACTGCGACACCCTGCAGCGCCTGGATGCCGGTGCCTGGTTCGCTGCGCGTTTCGCCGGCGAGCGCATCCCGCGCCTGAGCGAGGCTGCCCGGCGCTGCCTCGAACTCGGACTTGCGGTGAATCTGGAAGTCAAACCGGCCGCAGGCTTCGAGGTGGAAACCGGGCAGCTCGCCGCGGTCGCGGCGCAGCGCCTGTGGGCGGGGCAGGCGCTGCCGCCCCTGTTGTCGTCCTTCTCCGAAGCGGCGCTCGCCGCTGCGGCCCGGCAGGCGCCGACCCTGCCGCGCGGCCTGCTGGTCGGAGGCGTGCCGCATGACTTCGCGGCGCGCTGCGCCAGCCTGGACGCCATCGCCCTGCATGCCGACGCCGCGTTGCTGCGGCGCGCGGATGCCGAGGCGGTGCGCGAGGCTGGCCTGCACCTGGTGGTCTACACGGTCAACGACCCGCAACGGGCCGCCGAACTGTTCGCCTGGGGCGTGGATTGCGTGATCACCGACCACCCGGAGCGCATCGTCGCGCCGCCGCGCGGCGCCGCCCTGCGCGGCGCTTCGTCTTGACGGCGCAGCGACCCGCCTCCTACCATCCCGCTTTTTCCCCGTGAGCGCGTCCGCCTTGTCCATCCAGCAGCTCTTCGCCCCGATCGCAGCCGACATGCAGGCGGTCGACGCGGTGATTCGCCAGCGTCTCCATTCCGACGTGGTGCTGATCCGTCAGGTGGCCGAATACATCATCCACAGCGGCGGCAAGCGCCTGCGCCCGGCCCTGGTGCTGTACACCGCCGGCGCCATGGGCTACCGCGGCACCCATCACCATGAACTGGCCGCGGTGGTGGAGTTCATCCATACCGCCACGCTGCTGCACGACGACGTCGTGGACGAATCCGAACTGCGCCGCGGCAGCAAGACCGCCAACGCCATGTTCGGCAACGCCGCCTCCGTGCTGGTGGGCGACTTCCTCTATTCGCGCGCCTTCCAGATGATGGTCGGGGTCAACGACATGCGCGTCATGCAGGTGCTCGCCGACGCCACCAACGTCATCGCCGAAGGCGAAGTGCTGCAGCTGCTCAACTGCCACGACGCCGACGTCGGCATCGACGGCTACCTGCGCGTGATCCGCTACAAGACCGCCAAGCTCTTCGAAGCCGCCACCCGCCTGGGCGGCATCCTCGGCCGCGCCACGCCCGAACTGGAAGAGCGCCTGGCAGCCTTCGGCATGCACCTGGGCACCGCCTTCCAGATCATCGACGACGTGCTCGACTACTCCTCGGACGAAGCCGCCACCGGCAAGCACCTGGGCGACGACCTCGCCGAAGGCAAGCCCACCCTGCCGCTGATCCACGTCATGCAACAGGGCAACGCCGAGCAGGCCGCGGTGGTGCGCAAGGCCATCGAAAACGGCGGCCGCGAAGACTTCGAAGCCGTGCTGGCCGCCATCCATGCCACCGGCGCCCTGGAAGAGAGCCGCCGCCACGCGCGCGCCGAAGCGCAGCTGGCAATCGATGCCCTCGATGCATTGCCCCCTTCCATTTTCAAGGATGCGCTGCTACAATTATCGGACTTTGCAGTTGCGCGAAATCACTGATATATTAGTGGGCTTCGCAAGGCAGTAAAGAAAGTGTCGGGGAATAGCTCAGCCTGGTAGAGCACTGCGTTCGGGACGCAGGGGCCGGAGGTTCGAATCCTCTTTCCCCGACCAAAAATTCCCGAGAAAAAACCGCCGGTTACGGCGGTTTTTTCGTTTACGGCCACGGTGCGGAGGGGTGTTGTTTCTCTGCGCCGGGTGGTCGGGTTGTGGCGGTGCGTCGTCATTGGTCGGGCGGGAGGCGAAGCGCTGTCCCGAACGAGTCCCAGACGCAGGGTGTTCAGTTAAGCGCAAACGTCAGCTTCTCGGCCAACGCTGTCCTTCAAGTCCGTCTGGCGGAAAGACAGGGATCGTCTCCAGTTCGGACATTCAAAGGGCTGCTGACCAACCTACACTTTCCCACTTCATAGCAGTCGAAAGGTCAATCCAGGCCCGCTAAAGATCCTACGCCTAGAAAACCCCAAGAGCAGAATCTTATGGATTGCACGAAAAGCTTCAATTTGACATATAAACGATGGACTAAGTATTTGCGAGCCGTTTCAACACTGGGATAAAACGAAATACTTGTGCGTATTCCAACGAGATATTTTCCTGATGATCGGCCGCGGATTGAACACTCCTCGCTTCGTGAGGGGGGAGCTTACGAAGAGATTGTTCAGGCACGAGGCTGCATGACCTCTGCGTAGCTCTATACATGCGGACATACGCATCCTTATCGGATGCAGCATATGCCTCTCCATCAGCTTCTGGCGATATCGTGCCGTGATTTCCGGGCAGGTTGGAGACGTCTGTGGAGACGGTATGAAGGGTCAACCACGAGGCGACCTCACGGATCACACCGTCAATATCACCTCTGTGCCCCGGGTACGGAAACTCATCCGCTGCAACGGCGACAACAAAGTCGTAGATCTCGTCAAGAGTCGTGCGGTCATCAACGCGACGGGCATTTCTATGCAACGCTGTAATAATTGCCACCAGTGCCGTACGTTTGTTTCCATTATGAAAAGGATGATTTTTCGTTAGCGAATGAAAAAGGGCCGCTAGCTTGGCTTCGAGACTACAGTACTTCTCAATGTCTCCTGAAGCAGTGTGTGGCCGCGCACATGCTGATTCCAGTAGTGACCGAGATTTCACGCCAGGTGGTGATATTGGGGCGCCCAGTTCCATGAACAACTGATTGATGCGTTCGTGCATCGAGGCAACTTCATCTGCATCAGGAAGCCACGACATTAAAATATCCTCAAAGGATACGGAGGCTGGCGGCAAGGCTTCATGCAAAAAGGTGTCGCTGCCGCCCAGTATCAAAGTACGGCTGCTTGAAAGAGATCTGTATCGATCAATCCATCAGCTTTGGAGGCTATCTCCGCCCCCGCGACTTGAGTATTTTCTGCTCCCGCGCCCGAGTCACCACCCAGGCAATCAGTACGCTGTAGTTGATCGGCTCCAAAGCCATGATGTCCTGGCGAAGGTGATCGACCTTTTCCAGTAGATTGGCGAAGTCCGAGGTGATGCTCTGCTGGTCCTGGGCGTCCGCGTTCATCCGCGGTGCGCGCAGGTAGCGTGCGTTGCTCCCGAGCGTCTGGACGAGCGAATCGAAGATTTCCTGGAGGACGAGGAGGCGGGATAATCGTTCGAGCTGGGCCGATGTCTCCTCGGGGATACCCTGATCGGCCAGGAAGCCGCTCAGTGTCACCAGGTTGCGTCCCATCGAGCGGGTTGAGACGTGCGTGCCGAGCAGCGACTCGACCTGTTCGGCGATGCGCTCATCCATGATCGTTCTCCGTGCTTGATTGCTGAGGCTGCCTGCTGTTTGGCCTCTATGGCCGCGGCAGAAATTCCCCGATCAGAGCACGACGATGCGACGGCATATGTCGCTATGCAGAGTCAGACCACGTTTCTTTGCCTGGATCAGGTGTCGGCTGCCGTGTCCTCCACCCGGTACAGCGCAGCCGCCTTGCTCGTTTGCGCCATCACCACCTGACGCAATTGGTCCGGTTCGAGCACCTCAACCTTGTCCCCACAGCCGAGGACCCAGCGCAGGAGTTGGCCGGTCGCCGGCACATGGGCACGGACCTGTACCTCGAAGTCGCTGTCTTCCGGCTCATCCTCGATCCGCTGGTCTGCTGACAGGGGGCAATCGCGCAGCAGGTCGGCGACGTAACCGCGGGCGCGAAGGCACAGATCAAAGTGCTCGTCACCCGCAAAGTCCGCCTGCCCCCGGTCGATCACGCTCTGCAGATCGAAGCCCGACATCTTTCGGGCATCCGCCTCACCCACTGCGCTGCGGGTCATGCGATGCAACGCGTACATGCGCAGCGGCTCGGTTTCGTCGTTCTTCAGGGCGAAGAGGTAGAGCCGGGGGCCTCTTTGCAGCAGACCCTGCGGATGCAGCACGGGTTGTGTGTGCGTACCGAGACCATCGCGATAACCGGCTTTCAGCGTTCGGCCGCGGGCGAGCGCCTCGAGCACGTCGACCAGCACCTCCTCGCGGATGTCGGCCGGCAGCAGGCGCTGGGTGTCGCTGACGATACGCAGTTTGTCTTCGCCAAGTTCGAAGCCGGCCTTGCCATCCAGAACCTGAGGCCAGAGGCGCTCGAGCCGGCGCAGCGGCAGGGCGCTTTCTATGGCTTGCCGCATCGTGCGACGGGCGTACTCCCAGAGGTAGGGATCATTGCTGTCGAGTGCTCCCGCCCGGCGGTAGCGCAGGGGCTTGCCGCCAGGATTTACAACCTCGATTTCGCCGCCGGACACCAATTCTTCCAGGTCGCGCTGAATGGCCCGCCGCCTTGCAGATGGACTCGCGTTGTCCTTGAAGTAGGCGGCAGCCCGTTCAAGCAGGCTGCCTGCATCGGGGCAGTTCTCTGCCGGCGCCTGTCGCGGGATGAAGCGCAGCAGCGCCTGCAGACGTTCAACGCGTTCCTGGTATGCCGCCATGATTTTCCCTTGTGTCTGATCGGTCGACTATACGACAGGTGGTGACGTATCGCGATGCTGGAATGCGCCTGACATGACCCGCGGCGTTCAATGCGCTTCTGGTTGCCAAACTGGCCGCTGTGCGGCGAACGAGGCGCCACTCCATCCCATCGACCTCAGGCAAAACAGGTACTGACTGATCATGGAAAGCACTGCCATCACTTCTCACGTTCCCCCGTTCCACATCGCAGAGATCAGCCCGCGCACTGACAGGGGCGTGATTGGCGTTTCGTCCTGTCCCGGACGGCATGGCGGCGAGGGGGCACACGGTTCGGGCGTGCTTGCACGTGATCTGGTCCGTGTCCGCGAGTGGGGGGCGAAGGCAGTACTGAGTGTGCTGGATCGTTCGGAGTTCGATGAACTCGGTGTTACTGCCTTGCCTGAGCAGGTACGGCGCAGCGGAATGGGCTGGCATCATCTGCCGATTCGCCGCCGCTACCCGCCCGGACCCGCATTCGAGCGCATCTGGTCCGACGTGCGTGCGGAGGCCACTGGTGTGCTCGAGGCGGGGGAGCGGATCCTCATCCACTGCAACGAGGGGTTCGCCCGTGCCTGGACGGTAGCTGCCTGCCTGCTGGTCGAGTGCGGGATGGCACCGGTCGATGCCTTGGAACGGGTCCGCTCGGTTCAGCCGCGCGCGATTCCGTTGGTGCTGCAGGAGTGGTACGTGATCAACTACCGCCGGCAGAGCAGCTGATCGACCGTATTCTCCGGCGACGGTCATAGGTATCCAGGAGTCGCGGCTGCCGCCCGGTTAGACCGACAACGTCGTGCCGGTAAAGGCCGACCAGAGGCGCACCATCGCGTAAGTATCCAGCGCACAGTAGGCCAGCAGCTGCCGCTCGATCTCCGCCTTGCGCGTTGCGCTGGTCTGCGGTGCCAGTGCTTCCAGGTAAGCCTCCATCGCCATACCGCCATCCTGAACGCCCTGCAGGTCTCCATAGCGCAGGTCCGGACAGAGGGCGGGAAGCACCGCTTTGATGCTCCAACTGCCGCGTTGGTTGGGGTGGTAGTAGTGCTCGCGGGCGACGGGCAACAGGTCGACGACGCGCTCGTTCAGGGCGAGCAGGGGTTTGGCCAGTCGCGGGAAACGCTCCGCGAGTTCGCGGATGCGGGCAGTCTCAAAGCCAGCGTTGTACACGAAGATCGGGCCACGCTCGCCGCATGCTGCCAGCAGTGCCTCGGCAAATCGCCTGGACGGATCCGCCCCGGACAGATCGAGAAACGCCTGCTGCGCGAGCTTTCCGGTGCGGGAGAGCCGGTGCACGCTGAATTGAAAGGGGATCTGCTGGTAGGGCCGCGTGCCTTTCCAGATGGGTACGGGAAACTGGATGGTTTCGAAATCCAGGAAGTAACCGGGAAGCCGGTGGGCTGAGAGTGCCGCCGCCGCGCCCGCCTGGTCGAAGAACAGGCTCCCTGCGAGGGTCACCGCCTTGACGCGCTGCTGCCGTTCATTGAGGAGTTCGTCCGGTACATCGCGCAGTTCGCTCACGCCATGCGCTTCGATATGCGCCTGCAAGCCTTTGCCCAGACGCCCCGGCAGCCAGTCGATGGGCTGTTCCGCTTGCGGTTCCTGACTCCGGCAATAGCCAAGGAAACCGCACTCGTAGGGTGTCCCGCACTGCCGGCCTGCCGAGACCACTGGCGCCCGCTTACCAGACAACACTTGCCGGGCGTCTGCGATCCAGGCGCGCACTTCCGTGCCGCGGGCGCATGCCTCCCCGGTCAGATCCTCCTCCCGCAACAGCCCTTGGTATTCCTCGTTGCCGGGATAGACCCAAGTGCTGTCGATATGTGCGAGCGCAATGCCGGCGAGCGCAACCCCGGCCCGATGGGCCACGAAGGACTGCACGACCACATCGTCACGATGGTAGTCCTTTACCGAGGTCGATGATTTCACCTCGATCATCCGCCAGCCGGGCTTGCCTGCCCGCCGCACCGGCAGCATCACGTCAGCCAGGGCCAGCGCTCCGTCTGCCCGCAAGGTGGCCTCGAAGATCGGTTGGTGGGACTGCAACAGTTCCTGCGTGCGGGCCAGGGCAACGTCGAAACCTTCCGTTTGCGGATCGAGCAGTACCCCTTTGCCCTTGGGGTCGTACAGTCGCCTGGCGATGTCGCCGACCTGATGCCCGGCGGAAAAGCTCGCTTCGGTGGCCGCCGAATCCGCGCGCAACTCGGGGTGATGCACCTCAAGCCACAAGCGCCTGGGGCATTGCCGGAAAGCCATCAACTTGGACTTTGAAAGCGCTCTCATTTGTTCATTCTCCTCCAGCGCATCGTCCCATGCCTTTGGCTGCTGTCAAACAAAGCCGATCCCCGTGCTCGCGCCTTCCTTGATGGCGCATTCGGCCTCAAGCGCGGTTATCAGCGAAGCCGGAGAATCGATCGGGCGAAAGCGGTGCTGACGCATCACGGCCGCAAAGTCGCCCGGGGTCAGTCGACTCTGACGCATGACGCGCGATTTCAGCGCCTGTGGCGTCTCAAGATCAAGCATGGTGCAGTATCTGCAGAACAGCGCCCACGCCTGTTCCGGGCGCATGAAGTCGAACTTCGTCTTGAGATCGAAGCGGCGCAAGGCGGCCTGGTCCAGGCCCTCCATCAGGTTGGTCGATGCGATGAAGATGCCGGGGAAAGACTCCATCTGGGTCAGCATCTCGTTAACCAGGCGCTGTTCCCATTCTTCGCTGGCCTGGCGTCGATCCCTCAAAAAGCCATCCACCTCATCGATCAAGAGCAGCGCCTCGTCCTGCGCCGCCTGGCGAAAAGCGCGGGCGATGTTCTTCTCGTTTCCTCCAACCCACATCGACATCAGATCCGAGGCGCGCTTGACCATCAGCCGCATGCCAAGCTGCCCGGCCAGCCAGCGGCCATAGGCCGTCTTGCCCGTGCCTGGCGGGCCGTACAGGCAAATCCTGCCCGCACGCGACTTCGCAAGCCCGGCCGCTATGCCGGCCAGGTCCGTATCGGCATGGATGAAAGCGGGGTCGTACACCTCCGGCAAGCGGTTCGGGTCGTTCGGCAGGAGCGGCCGATGCCCCTGCGCTTCGAGCGTGTTGCAGATCAGGTGCTCAAATGCGCTTGCGCCGCCCTCAGGGCCCAGTTCATCGCGAATCGACCGCACCACACCGCTGGCCCGGGCCACCACGGCTGGTGCCAGGGCTTCGGCCTCGGCAATCCGGGCAATGTGGGCACTGCCAAGCAAGTCACCGCACTGCTCCTGGAGTATCCGCTCACGCTGGGCCTTGGGCGGCACCGGTAGCTCCACGACCATGTCAAAGCGGCGGATGAATGCCGGATCGAGTCCAGTAAGCGAGTTTGACAACCACATGGTCGGCACAGGATTGTCTTCGAGCATCCGGTTGATCCACGCCTTGCACTTTTGCGCGGTGCTCTTCTGGCCAGCCATCTGGTTTCCGTCGTTGAAGACGTCCTCAACCTCATCAAATGCAATCAGGGTGCGGCTACGCGCAAAGAAGCACTGCGCTGCACGGAAAGCTCGCAGCCGCCGCTCGCCATTGAGCGGGTCGCCCTCGAAATTCTCGCTTGCCACTTCAAACAGCTCGCACCCGAGCTCGGCGGCCAGGGTACGGACCAGCTGAGTCTTGCCTGTCCCAGGCGCGCCGTGGAGGAGGATGTTGACTCCGTCACGCCGGCTCTGCGTAGCGTGGCGCAGGTACGGAACAAGGATATCGAGGGAAGACCGGATGTGGTCGTAATGTGCCAGGTGAAGCTGTGCGGCACCGGAAGGTGTCACCGTGCCGCGCAGCAGACCAACCGGATCAGCCTCGCCAGAGAGCATTTGATCTGCAAAGCCCACGGAGAGCAGGTCCAACTTGGTACGCAGATAACCTGCGCCGCAGCGCTCAACCGAGACCAGCCCGCACCGGGCCAGTAAGCCACGCCCGCTCAATGCGTCACGAATTTCTGGCTCGGGCAGATCCAGGATTACGGAAAGAGCGCTATAGACCTTTGCAGAGGTCATCTCACGCAGAAAGTCGCTGGTGTCATCGAGCAGGCGCTCGCTGTTGAGCAGGACGGCAAACTCGAGGATTCTGCAGTCGGTCGGGTTCAGCTCGAGCAGTCCGGCCAATTTTCCGATGTTGATGCCCAATTGCGCTGGAACTATTGCCTTCTTCCAGCGCTTTTCAGCCGCCCGATGCAAGTCTCGCAGCTCGGACTGCAGAACTCGCTGGTCGAACTTGTCGGCGGGCACGTTGAACCAGTGCCCCAGCCCGATCACCTCCGCTATGGTGTCGTTGCCGAAACCGACTGTGCGCAAGAAGTCGCGATAACCTCCAAGCGGTACCAGCATCCGTAGTACCCATAGGACAATGATTGGTTCGAGTGTGACGACGTCAGTGGACGGGGGCGTGCGATGAGATGCCATGATCGGTTCTCCGTGAACTCTGAAAACCGATCATCCGGAAATTTGCGACATTTATTGTCGCAAACAAATGCTCCAATGCATAAACCCAAAACAGATTGGAGTCTTGCATGTCCCGAGTCCGAACTTCCGCAATAAGCCGCTGCATCATAATGGGTGTGGGCGGTGGCGGCTGCAATATGGTCGATGCGCTCACTGCGAGTGAGACGGAAAAGTTCGTGTGTATTGCCGCCAACACCGACGTCTCAGCATTGAGTCGCACAAAGGTCCGGAAAAGGCTTCGTCTGGGCCGATCCGGCTTGGGGGCCGGTGTAAGTGCCTCTTATGGCAAGTCTGCCGCGATTGAATCAGAACGCGCGATTCGTAGAGTCTTGCGAGGATGCAAGCTGCTCATACTGGTCGTAGGGCTTGGCGGCGGCACTGGCTCGGGCAGTGCGCCAGTGATCGCCAAGGTTGCCCGCAGGAAGGGAATTACCTGCGTTGCGGTGGTCACCTTGCCGTTCGGCTTCGAGAATCGAGCCTGCATTGCGCAAGATGGGCTGAAGAAACTGCGTCGTTACTGCGCAGCTACGCTGATCATCGACCAGGATGCCATGATGTCTCGCCTAGAGGCGGATATTGACATCGCGGATTTCTTTGCCGAGGTCGATGAAACCATCTGCAATCTTATCGGATGTGGGCGCGGCGGTGATGCCGATGAATGTCCGTCGGGCATTTTACGAATGCTTGAGGCGTACTGAGTGCGGGATGAACAAGACGGTTCTCACTTGAGATATATGATAAATCTTTTTCTAAGACTGGCGGCCATTGCTTCGGCATAATCAGTTCACTACGCCTCTAACACAACTAAAGCGTAGCAGCTGAAAAGATAATTTGGTCGTCGAGAGTTTCTTCCAGCGACTAAAGCGCATGCGGATCAAGCGAGGGATGTTCGCGAACCGAGCACAGGCGCGCTCCGTTTTGTTCGATTCCATCAATCTTGAAGAGTATTTCACAGCAACGGCAAAGTTTCACAAATAGAAATTCGTTGATAGGGTTCGCGCGACTGACATAATTGAGGACGAATACGATCCTAATTCATTCCGGCCAGTAATTCGGGCGCGAGATGCCAAATGCAGGAAGCCACTTGACATCCATGACTTTGGACTGCAGGCTGCGGAGCCAACGCGGAGGCGTTCATTGTCGCAAGTTACGGAACTTCTCTCCCCAAGTCAGAAACCCGACAACCGTTGGCCAAGAACACGCATGCGCCCTGTTCTGTGTCACCGCTGGGATCTGTATGCTGCAGACGACGTGCTATGCGAACAATCCCTATCCCGTATAACAAGGTTACTCACAAGGAAGAATGCAATGCTTGCGATCAAAGAATTGAAGGTCGGCCTTGACGAGTTCTTGGCACTGCATTGGCCCAGTTCGCTTACACAGCAATACGGGAAGCCGGAGTGGTCGCGACTTTGGCGTGGGATCGGAGAGCTACACAACCATCTTTCGCCGGGTGTCTATGCCCTAAAATCAGACAAAGGGATTGAGTACATCGGCTCCGGAATTCGCCGGGGAAAGTATGATTACTCAGACAACGGCATTGGCGGTCGCACTGGAAATTATTTTCGTTGGCAGAGGGATATTTGTCGAGAAGATGGTCGGCGAGTCTACAAGTTTTGTGGAGATTGGAAGGGAATCTACACTGTTGGTTTTCCACCAGAGCTTGGGTACTTAGCTCCGGCACTTGAGCACTACTTAATTTCGCGCTATGCCAAGATGCTCCGAAATAAGGTGAAGATCTCTGGTGGGCTATTGGCTAGAAATTCGCCGAAGGCGCGGGGGGGCTGATGAGGCGTGGCTTAAGCAGAA
>JAUVWV010000098.1 GCA_030603925.1 Thauera sp.
GATCGACGAGCGCTTCCCGCTCACGTCCACCTGGAAGGCGCACCTGTCCGAGTACTATGCGCCCAAGAACTTCAACTTCTGGTACTTCTTCGGCTCGCTGGCCCTGCTGGTGCTGGTGATCCAGATCGTCACCGGCATCTTCCTGGTCATGCACTACAAGCCGGACGGCACGCTCAACGCCTCCGGCATTCCGGTCGCCTTCGCCAGCGTGGAGTACATCATGCGCGAAGTGCCGGGCGGCTGGCTGATCCGCTACCTGCACTCGACCGGCGCCTCGGCGTTCTTCGTGGTGGTGTACCTGCACATGTTCCGCGGCCTGCTCTACGGCTCGTACCGCAAGCCGCGCGAACTGATCTGGATCTTCGGCACGCTGATCTTCCTGGTGCTGATGGCCGAGGCTTTCATGGGCTATCTGCTGCCCTGGGGGCAGATGTCGTACTGGGGCGCGCAGGTGATCATCAACCTGTTCTCGGCGATCCCCGTCATCGGGCCGGACCTGTCGCTGGTCATCCGCGGTGACTACGTGATCTCCGACGCCACGCTGAACCGTTTCTTCTCCTTCCACGTGATCGCCGTGCCGCTGGTGCTGATCGGTCTCGTCGCCGCGCACATCATCGCGCTGCACGAGGTCGGTTCGAACAACCCGGACGGTGTCGAGATCAAGAAGAAGAAGGACGCCAACGGCATCCCGCTGGACGGCATCCCCTTCCACCCGTACTACTCGGTGAAGGACATCGTCGGCGTGGTGGCCTTCCTGTTCTTCTTCAGCGCGGTGGTGTTCTTCGCGCCGGAAGGCGGCGGCTACTTCCTCGAGTACAACAACTTCATTCCGGCCGATCCGCTGAAGACCCCGGCGCACATCGCCCCGGTGTGGTACTTCACCCCGTTCTACTCGGTGCTGCGCGCGGTCACCTACCCGCTGTTCGGGCTCGATGCCAAGTTCTGGGGCGTGGTGGCGATGGGGGCCTCGGTGGTGATCATCGCCTTCCTGCCGTGGCTGGACCGCAGCCCGGTGAAGTCGATCCGCTACAAGGGTCCGATCTTCAAGAGCGCCCTGGTGATCTTCGTGATTTGCTTCTTCATCCTGGGTTACCTGGGCGTGCTGGCTCCGACCCCGGGCCGCACCCTGGCGGCACAGATCTGCTCGGTGCTGTATTTCGCGTTCTTCCTTCTGATGCCGTGGTACAGCAAGATCGACAAGTGCAAACCCGAACCGGAAAGGGTGACTTTCAAATGAAGATGCGTGTAATCAATCTGATCAAGCGCGCGGCCGCCGTGGTGCTGTTCGCCCCCGCGCTCGCCCTGGCGGCCGGTGCGGAGCTGCACCTCGACCGCGCCCCGGTAAGCAAGGATCCGGCTGCCCTGCAGCACGGCGCCAAGCTGTTCGTGAACTACTGTCTGAACTGCCACAGCGCGAGCTTCATGCGCTACAACTCGCTGCAGAACATCGGCCTCACCGACCAGTTGATCCGTGACAATCTGATGTTCACCGGCGAACGCGTCGGCGATCTGATGAAGGTGGCCATGCGTCCGGCCGACGCCAAGGTTTGGTTCGGTACCGCGGTGCCCGACCTGACCCTGATCGCGCGTCAGCGCGCCTCCGAGTTCGGCAGTGGCGCCGACTGGCTGTACACCTACCTGCGCCAGTTCTATCGTGACGAGACCCGTCCGAGCGGCTGGAACAACGTGGTGTTCGAGAACGTCGGCATGCCGCACGTGCTGTGGGAGCTGCAGGGCGACCAGGTGGCGACCGTCACCGAGAACGCCGACGGCAGCAAGAGCGTCCAGCTCAGCCTGGCCAAGCCCGGCAAGATGAGCCCGGCGGAGTTCGACGGTGCCGTCGCCGACCTGGTGTCCTTCCTGGTCTGGCTGGGCGAACCGGTGGCCGAGAAGCGCAAGGCGATCGGCATGTACGTGCTGCTCTTCCTGGCCGGCCTGTTCGTGCTGAGCTATGCATTGAAGAAGAACTACTGGAAGGATATTCATTGACCGCTTGCGTGACCGGCCGCGAGGCCTAGTCCGCTTCGATCCTGCCAGACGCACCACGCGATTTGCCGCGTGGTGCGCTTTTGCTTTTGTATCCCGGAGTTTTCCTCATCATGATGAACCTGTATTCCGGCACCACCGATCCGTTCAGCCACCGCTGCCGGATCGTGCTCTTCGAGAAGGGCATGGATTTCGAGGTGATCGACGTCGATCTCTACAACAAGCCCGAAGACATTGCCGTCATCAACCCGTACAACCGGGTGCCCGTGCTCGTGGATCGCGACCTGATCCTGTACGAGTCGAACATCATCAACGAGTACATCGACGAGCGCTTCCCGCATCCGCAGCTGATGCCGCCCGACCCGATCATGCGCGCGCGTGCCCGCCAGCTGCTGCACACCTTCGAGTTGGAGCTGTTCTCGCACATCGATGCGCTGGAGAAGAACCAGAAGGGTGTGGACAAGAACCGCGCCCATGTGCGCGACCAGCTGGTGCAGCTGGCGCCCATCTTCACCAAGCAGAAGTTCATGCTGGGCGACGACTTCTCCATGCTGGACGTGGCCATCGCGCCGCTGCTGTGGCGCCTCGAACACTACAACATCGAGCTGCCGAAGGCGGCCGCGCCGCTGATGAAGTACGCCGAGCGCATCTTCAGCCGCCAGGGCTTCATCGATGCGTTGACCCCGTCCGAAAAGGTCATGCGCCGCTGATTCGATTCACCCGCCCGCCGGCCGCCCGCGCGGTCGGCGGGCCTTGCTGCTGCACATCATGACGACTGTTTCCACCAAGCCCTACCTGATCCGCGCGATCCACGAATGGTGTGTCGACCAGGGCTTCACGCCCTACCTGGCGGCCGTGGTCGACCAGGACACCCTGGTGCCACCGGGGACGGCGCGCGACGGCCAGATCGTGCTCAACGTCGGGCCGGACGCCACCCATCAGCTGGCACTGGGCAACGAGCTGATCACCTTCCAGGCGCGCTTTGGCGGCGTCGCCCAGTCGGTGGCCATCCCGGTGCGCAACGTGGTGGCGCTGTACGCGCGCGAGAACGGACAGGGGATGGCCTTCGAGATCGAAGCGGCCGAGCCGACGCCCGATGCGGACGTCGCGTCGGATGAGGGCGGCAGCGCCGAGGCGCCGTCGTCGGCCGACTCAGCGGATTCCGCCTCCGGGCGTCCCGCCGGCGGTCGTGGCGGGCATCTCAAGGTCATCAAGTAGGCGTTCGCCGGCACCCAGGCAGTTGCGGTAGAGCAGTGCGAGGCGGCGTGCCATCAGCTCTGCCTGCCAGCCGCGCGCGTGGCGTCGCGCCTCGATGCCCAGCGCCTTGAGGCGTGCGGGGTCGTCGAGCAGTTCATCGACGATCGCCGCAAAGCCGGCCTCGTCGGCGGGGGCGATGCGGCAGCCGAGCTGCGCGCCGAGGATGTCGCGCGTGCCCATTTCGGCCAGCGCCACCACCGGTGTGCCGAGCGCCATGGCCTCCAGCAGTACGAGTCCCTGCGTCTCGGTACGCGAGGCGAAGACGAACAGGTCCGCGGCGCGATAGCAGTCATGCAGTTCCGAGTGGCGGTCGAGATAGCCGAGGAAGCGCACCTGCTCGCCCAGGCCGCGCTGCTGTACGGTGGCCGCCAGGCTGGCGAGTGCCGGACCTTCGCCGGTGATCAGCAGGAGTGCGGCCGGCTGGCTGCGTTTGAGGTGTTCCATCACGCCGAGCAGGAAGGCAATGTTCTTCTCGTGCGCCACGCGCCCGACGTAGAGCAGCAGGCGGCGCTCCTTGGCGATGCCGTAGCGGCTGCGAAAGTAGCAGCCGTCGCCGCCGAGGAACTGCGCTTCGGGCAGTCCGGTAGGCAGGACGTGCAAGGGACGTTGCACGCCGTAGTTGCGCAGCACGCCGGCCATTGCGGTGGAGGGCACGACCACCGCATCGAGCGCGTTGCACTGGACGCGCGAGAAGCGCCGTGCCGCGGCGCGCAACCAGGCGCGCGGCAGGAACGGGACGTAGTGGAAGAGGTATTCCTCGAAGAAGGTGTGGTAGGTCGCCACGCAGGGGACGCCGAGAGCGCGGGCCAGCTCGAGGCCCGCGTAGTGCGCGACGAAGGGCGTGTGGACGTGTACCAGCGAGATGCCGCGTGTGCGCAGTTCGCCGGACAGGGCGCGGATCGCGTGGCGGCGCATCAGGCGGTCCTCCGGGTCCATCGGCAGGTAGCGCGAAGGGATGCGCAGGATGTCCGGATCGTTGTCCGGCGGGGCGCCGGGGTATGCCGGCGCGATCAGTGTGCTGCGTACGCCCTCGGCGGCGAGCGCCTGGCGGAAGGTTTCGATGGAGGTGCTCACCCCGTTGATGCGGGGAAAGAACACGTCCGAGATCATCAGTATGTGCATGGCCTGGCGCCCGTGGTCCCAAGCCGGCAATCTAGGGCATCGCGGTGACGGTTTCGTTGCAGCGCCTGCGGCAGGGATTGACCGGGGTCATGAGCGGGGTGCCGTTTTCGGTCTATAAAGTACGTGCCGTTCGGCCCGCGGGCATGGGCGGCGGCAACAACGGATCAAATTGCTTGGAGAGGCAGCATGCCTGCAATGGAATGGAGTGAGCGGCTCGAACTCGGGCTGGCCCGCATGGACGACACGCACCGCGAGTTCGTCGAACTCTACAATGCCCTGCAGGGCGCCCCTGCCGAGGCCTTCATCGAACGGCTGGACGCCTTCATCGCGCACACGGTGGAGCACTTTGAGCAGGAGAACCGCTGGATGGAGAAGGTTGACTTCCCCGGCTGTCACCGTGCCGAGCATGACCGGGTGCTGGTAGTGCTGCGCGACGTGCGTGAGCGCGCCGCGCAGGGCGACCGCTTCCTCGGCCGGCGGCTGGTCGAGGAGCTGCCCGCCTGGTTCGAGAACCACGCCGGCGGCATGGATGCCGCACTGGCCTTCCACCTCCAGTCGATCGGCTTCGACACCGAGACCGAAACCTTCGTCGCCGGCCAGGAGGGTTGCGGCGGCAAGAGCGGCGGCGGTTGCGCCTGCGCGACGCCGGCCGACGGGAACAAGGCCGAAGCCTGAGTTCGCCGGCCGCGCGTGTGCGCGGCTGCCCGGAGACCGGCTCTCAGGTGCCGGTCCTCAGATACGGGTCCTCAGATACGGGTGAGCTCCCAGCTGCCGTCCGGCCGGCGGCAGCCGCGCCCGCGTGAACGCGCCGGCGCCGCCCCCTCGGTGAGCAGGGTGAAATCACGGCAGTAGCGGTTGTTGGGGCCGTTCTCCGGAATCAGCTGGTAGCGCAGCCCGCCCGGTGCGTCCCAACTCACCCGTTTGCCGACCGGCAGCAGTTCCAGGCCGTGGGCGATGCAGGCACGATCCGCGTCGCCCAGATTGCGTGCGACTTCCGCGCCGAGAACGGCGCCGATCGCGCTGCCCACCAGGATCGCAACCTGGCGTCCGCTGCCTTCGCCCACCTGGCTGCCGATGGCGCCGCCGACCACCGCGCCCAGCACCGCCCCGACCGCCGTGCGGTCGCAGCGCCCGGCGAGGATGCCGTAGTCCCGCGACCACTGCTTGCCTGTATACCCCAGATAGTAGGGATCGTGCTGCTTGCGCCAGCCGTGCGCCGGCGCATGCGCGGGGGGCTCGGCGCGAACCGGTTCGGGCAGGGCGACGCCGAGTGTCAGCGCGATTGCCAGGGTGCAGCCCGGCCAGCCGGGTCGCCGGCCCTTGCGGCCGGTCGCGGAGAGATCAAGTGTCGTGGGAAGCATGTCGGTACGTCAGTTCCGCAAGTTCGGGGAATCAGCATACGGCCGGATGGCATGCGGGCGCTGTAAGCGCTTGCATCCTGCTCAGCGCCGCGGCCGCCGGAAAGGAAAGCGCACCGGCGGGGGGGCGCCGCTCATCAACCCGGCCAGCGCCGCGGCCGAGCCGCAGGCCAGCGTCCAGCCCAGCGTGCCGTGGCCGGTGTTGTACCAGAGATTCACGCACTCGCTCTTGCCGATGATCGGGACGTTGCCCGGGGTGGCGGGGCGCAGGCCCGCCCACAGCACGGCCCTCTCGGCATGCGCCGCGCCCGGCAGGCGCTGGTCCAGCCAGCGCAGGATGTTCTGCCCGCGCTGCGCGTCGACTGATGTATCGAAACCGGCAAGTTCCGCGGTGCCGGCAATGCGCAGCCGGTTGCCGAGGCGCGAGCAGACGATGCGCGCGGACTCGTCGGTCAGGCTTACGCTCGGTGCGTGCGCCGGGTCGGCCACCGGCACGGTGATCGAGTAGCCCTTGACCGGATAGATGGGCAGGCGCTCACCGAGCGGGGCGACGAGGCGCGCGCTGTAGCTTCCCAGACAGACCACATAGGCGCCCGCGCTGAGCAGGCCGCTGCGGCCGGCTGAGTCGCGCACCTCGATGCCGTCGATCAGGCCGCCGGTGTGTGCCAGCCGGTCGATGCGGGTGCCGTAGTAGAAGCGCACGCCGGCCTCCTGGCACTTCTGCGCCAGTGCCTGGGTGAAGCGGAAGGCGTCGCCGGATTCGTCGTCCGGCGCGTGGATGCCGCCCGCCAGCCCGGGCGCCATGGCCGCCAGCGCGGGCTCCAGGGCGAGCATCTCCGCGCGGCTGCACAGCCTGGCGCGGATGCCGTGCCGTGCCAGCAGGGCGACGCGCTCGGCGGCCTTGCCGAATTCGCGCTCACTGAAGAACAGGTGCAGGATGCCGTGGCCGAGAAACTCGTAACCGAGGCCCAGTTCCTCGCGCAGGCTGCGCAACTGCGCGGCGCTGTACACCGCGAGATTGGCGATTGCCTCGGTATTGCGCCGGCTGCGCGCAGGCAGGCATTCGCGCAGGAAGGCGAGCGCCCAGCGCCACTGCGCAAGCTCGCGGCGCGGGCGGAACAGCAGCGGGCCGTCGCTGCGCCCCAGCCAGCGCAGTGCGATGAAGGGCGCGGCCGGGTTGGCCCAGGGTTCGGGATGGCTGACGGAAATCTGCCCGCCATTGGCGTAGCTGGTTTCCAGGCCTGCTTCCGGCTGGCGATCCACCACGCTGACATCGAACCCCGCGCGGCGTAGATACCAGGCGGTGGTGACGCCGGTGATGCCGGCGCCCAGAACCAGGACGTGCATGCTTTTTTGCGGGTCGGACGAAGGGATTGCGGAAACGGTGCGCGGCGGAACAGCGCACGACAACGCAGGCTGAAGCGCGATGATAACCGCTCGCGCCCCACTGCGGGCGCCGGGGCCGCCGGCGATTGCGCGCGAACGGTGCGTGGCGGCGTGTGCATCGCAGGTGCGTGCATCGCCCGGAAACGGGATAATCGCAGGATTCGCAATCCGATCCAGAGGTAACACAACCATGCGTCGCGTCACTTTGACCCAGTTTCTCATCGAGCAGCAGCGCGCCGGCCGCACCTCGGCCGATCTGCGCCTGCTGATCGAAGTGGTGGCCCGGGCAGTGAAGGCCATCTCGGTCAACGTTTCCAAGGGGGCGCTGGCCGGCGTGCTCGGGGAGGCCGGGACCGACAATGTGCAGGGTGAGGCACAGAAGAAGCTCGACGTGATTGCCAACGAAATCCTGCTGCAGGCCAATGAATGGGGCGGGCACCTGGCCGCGATGGCCTCGGAGGAGGTCGAGGAGGTGCACCAGATCCCCTTCGACTACCCGAAGGGCGGCTACCTGCTGCTGTTCGATCCGCTCGACGGCTCCTCCAACATCGACGTGAACATCTCGGTGGGCACGATCTTCTCCGTGCTGCGCTCGCCCGCAGCAGGGGCCGAGCCCTCCGAGCAGAGCTTCCTGCAACCCGGACGCGAGCAGGTTGCCGCCGGCTACGCACTGTACGGGCCGTCCACCATGCTGGTGCTCACCGTAGGCAAGGGGGTGCATGGCTTCACCCTGGACCGCGAGATGGGCAGCTTCGTCTACACCCATCCTTACATGACGGTGCCGGCGGAGACCGCCGAGTTCGCCATCAACGCCTCCACTGCGCGCTTCTGGGAGGCGCCGGTGCAGCGCTACGTCACCGAGTTGCAGCAGGGCAAGGCCGGGCCGCGCGGGCGTGACTTCAACATGCGCTGGGTCGCATCGATGGTGGCCGACGTGCACCGCATCCTGACCCGTGGCGGCATCTTCATGTATCCGATGGACGAGAAGTGCCGCGACAAGGGCGGCAAGCTGCGCCTGATGTACGAAGCCAACCCGATGGCGATGATCATCGAGCAGGCGGGCGGCGCGGCCACCACCGGCTACGAGCGCATCCTCGACGTGCAGCCGGAGAAGCTGCACCAGCGCGTGCCGGTGATCCTCGGCTCGCTCAACGAGGTCGAACGGGTTGCCGCCTACCACCGCGAGAACTGAGCGCGGGCGGCGGCGCCTGGCTGCGCTGGCTGCCGTGTGCGTGCTGCTGCCGGCGCAGGCCGCAGCGCAGGGTCGTCTGCAGGTCGAGCTCGACGCGCCGGAGTCGGTGCGCGCCCTGCTGCTGCGTCATCTGCGCATCCTGCGTGCCGATGCGGTGCTGCCGGAAGCCGCCGCCGACCGCGCGGCACTGGTGCGCCGCACCCGGCGCGAGGTGGCCGACCTGCTCGCCACCGAAGGCTACTTCGACCCGCAGGTCAGTCTGCGGCGCGCCGGTGATGCGCCCTGGCAGCTGACGGTGGCACCCGGCGAGCGCGCACGCATCGCCAGCCGGGAGATCGGTTTCACAGGCGACCTTGCCGCCGGGGGGGAGGAGCGCGCCGCACGGCGCGAAGCCCTGCGGCGTGCCTGGCGGCTGCAGCCGGGCGAACCCTTCCGTCAGGCCGCGTGGGACGAATCTAAGGCGGTGCTGCTCGACCAGGTGTCGGCGCGTGACTACGCGGCGGCGCGCCTGGCCGCCAGTCGCGCCGAAGTCGACCCGGTGGCGGGCAGCGTTGCGCTTGGCGTCACGGTGGACTCCGGTCCGCCTTTTCGGCTCGGGCCGCTGGTGGTGAGCGGCCTCAGCGAACTGCCCGCCGACCTGGTGGCGCGCTACAGCACCCTGGAAGTGGGTGAGCCATACGATCGCGAGCGCCTGCTGGCGCTGCAGAGCACCCTGCAGAACGCGCCGCAGTTTGCCTCCGTGATCGTGGACATCGAGCGCGATCCCGCGCTGGCCGATGCTGTGCCGGTGCGTGTCGAGGTGAGCGAGGCGCAGGCCCGGCGGCTGGGCTTCGGTGCCGGCTACTCGACCAATACCGGCTACCGCGGCGAGGTCGCCTATTCGGACGTCAACCTGCTGCGGCGCGGCTGGGAGCTGTACACCGGCCTTCGCCTGGAGCAGCGCCGCCAGTCGCTCTATGCCGACGTTTTCCTGCCGCCGGTGCAGGCGCGCCACCGCGACAGCTTCGGCGGCGCGATCGAGCGCAGCGACCTGCAGGGCCTGCGCCTGACCACCCAGGCGGTGGGCGTGGCGCGTGCCACCACGCGCGGCGATATCGATACCCAGCTCGCCTTCCGCCTGCAGAACGAGCGACGCGAACCGGAGGGTGCGGCGCGCAGCAGTGCAAACGCGCTGACCGCCAACTGGACATGGCGCCAGCGCGCGGTGGACGATCTGCTCGACCCGCGCAACGGCCACGTACTCGAAGTCCAGCTCGGCGGTGGCGCGCGCGCCGCGCTGTCGGACCAGGATTTCGTGCGCCTGTACGGGCGCTATGTGCGCTATCAGCCGATACGCGGGCGCGACGTGCTGATCCTGCGCGGCGAACTGGGTGCCACGCTCGCGCCGAGCCGCGACGGCGTGCCGCAGGACTTCCTGTTCCGCACCGGCGGCGCGCAGAGCGTGCGCGGCTATGCCTATCAGAGCCTGGGCGTGGCCGAAGGCGAGGCTACCGTGGGCGGGCGCTATCTGGCGGTGGGCAGCGTCGAGTACGTGCACTGGTTCAAGCCGGACTGGGCTGTGGTGGCCTTCGTCGATGCGGGCGACGCCGCCGACACGCGCAAGGCGCTGGACCCGAAGCTCGGTTACGGCCTGGGCGCGCGCTGGGCCAGCCCGGCCGGCCCGCTGGCGCTCGATCTGGCCTGGGGGCGCGAGACGCGCAGTCTGCGCCTGCACTTCGGCATTGCGATCGCCTTCTGACCATGCCCACCCAGGACAACCTCACCGGACGCGAGCTCGAACGGGCCGCCCACGTCATCATGCCCGGCGGCTGGGCGGTGGAGCGCGAGCGGCCGGTCGCCACCCTGCTCGGTTCCTGCGTCGCGGTGGCGCTCTACGACCCGGTGCTGAAGATGGGCGGCTTGAACCACTTCATGCTGCCCAGCGTGTCGCGCGTCGCCGGCAAGGATGACGTAGACGCCCTGCTGGCCGGCGATTACGCGATGGAAGCGCTGCTCAATGCCATGCTGGTGCGCGGCGCGCAGAAGGCGCGCCTGGTCGCCAAGGCCTTCGGCGGCGGGATGGTGGTGTCCTCGCTCGATCGCAGCCAGATCGGCCAGCGCAACGTGGCCTTCACCCGCGACTGGCTGGCGCGCGAGGGCATCGCCCTGCTCGCCTCCGACTTCCTTGGTCACTGGTCGCGCAAGGTGGTGCTCGATCCGCGCAGCGGCGACGTGTTCTGCAAGCGCGCGGCCAGCACCCTGGCGGTGTCGCAGCGCATCGAGAGCCGGGAACAGGCCTACGCCGAGAGTCTGGTCGCAGCGAAGAAAAAGACCGACATCGAACTTTTCTGAGCGCCCGGCCCTTGAAAAGGGGCAGGGCCGTCCCTATTATTAGCACTCGTCGGCGGTGAGTGCTAACAGCGCTCCGTCCGCCGCCCTGCAGGAATTCATCTCATCTGCGGCTACGGCCGCACTGTGTCAATTCGAAAACCAAGGAGTGCTCGATGAAGATTCGTCCCTTGCATGATCGCGTGATCGTCAAGCGTCTGGAAGCCGAACGCAAGACCGCCAGCGGCATCGTGATCCCCGACTCCGCCGGCGAGAAGCCCGACCAGGGCGAAGTGCTGGCCGTCGGCAACGGCAAGATCCTGGACGACGGCAAGGTCCGCCCGATGGCCGTCGCCGTCGGCGACAAGGTGCTGTTCGGCAAGTACGCCGGCCAGTCCGTGAAGGTCGAAGGTGAAGAGCTCCTCGTCATGCGCGAGGAAGACATCATGGGTGTGGACGAGGCCTGAGCCTGACACCGCCTCCCACGATCCGCAACCGAATACTCAAGGAGTTCTGAAGAATGGCAGCTAAAGAAGTCAAGTTTGGTGATTCCGCCCGCGAGCGCATGGTCGCCGGCGTCAAC
>JAUVWV010000251.1 GCA_030603925.1 Thauera sp.
AGCGCCGGCTCGACGAACACATCCACCTTGACCGGCAGGTTGGACAGGAAGGGCAGTTCGAGACCGATCTCGCTCAGTTCGTGACGGACCCCGGCGCGCCGGTCGTCGAACACCACCTCCCCGCCGGAGAGACGGATGTTGCCGAGCGAGAAGCGCGCCTGCCCGCCCCCTTCCGGGGCATTGCCGAGGCGCTCGAACAGATCGCTCCAGTTGTAGCGCCCGTCCTCGCCACGCACCACCTGCAGCCTTGGCGCCACCACCCGCAGTTCATGCAGCACCGGTCCGCCACGCAGCACGGACTGCAGCTCGAAGTTGGCATGCACGCGATCCACCGACAGGGCGGGGGCACTGCCATCCGCTTCCAGTACGCGCACTTCGTCGAGCGTAAGAGCCAGCGTGAACGGGTTGAACTGCACGCTGCCCAGTTCAACCGTGCGCCCGCTCGCCGTGCCGGCGAGCGCCTCGCCCTGCTGGCGCAGCAGTTGCGGAACGGCGAGAAAACCGAACAGTGCGTACGCGGCCACCACGGCGGCCGACCAGTTCAACAGCCTGCGCGAGGGCCGCAGGCGGGCAGCCAGGGCAGCGGGCGTGAGCATCGATGACTCCAGGAATTGCATGCGGGGTATGAGTTTGAAGTATGGACCATCGGGCGCCGCGGCCCGGTCCGGCGCGTGAAGCGCGAAATCTATCAGGCTCCGCGCTCCCTGGGCGGTTCATTGGCGTAAATGTTTGCTAAGCTCGCGCGCTTTGCGACGCAGCGGAGCACCGGCAGGATGCCACAGACTTTCGACGTGATCGTCATCGGCGCCGGCGCCGCCGGCATGATGTGCGCGGCGCTCGCCGGCCAGCGCGGACGCCGCGTGCTGCTGATCGATCATGCCGCCCAGCTCGCCGAGAAGATCCGCATCTCCGGTGGCGGGCGCTGCAATTTCACCAACCTGCGCGTGGGCGCGGAACACTATCTGTCGCGCAATCCACACTTCGTGCGCTCTGCGCTGGCGCGCTACGGCTCACGCGAGTTCATCGAGCTGGTGGACCGCCACGGCATCGCCTGGCACGAGCGCGAACACGGCCAGCTGTTCTGCGACGACTCCGCCCAGCAGATCATCGACATGCTGCGCCGGGAGTGCGAGGACGGCGGCGTGCACTGGGCCATGCCGCTGGCCGTCGAGGCCATCGAGCGTGCGCAGGAGGATGCCGAGCGCTTCGCCGTGCATACCGCGCGCGGCACCTTCGCCTGCCACAGCCTGGTGATCGCCACCGGCGGCCTGTCGATCCCGAAGATCGGCGCCAGCCCGTTCGGGTACAAGGTCGCCGAGCAGTTCGGCCTGCCCATGGTTGCCCCCCGCCCGGCCCTGGTGCCGCTCACCCTGCCGCCCGAAACACTCGCACGCCTGGCACCACTTGCCGGTGCCTCCTTCGAGGTCGAGGCGCACTGCAACGGCGGCCGCTTCCGCGAGGCCGCGCTGATTACCCACCGCGGCCTGTCCGGCCCCGCCATCCTGCAGATTTCGAGCTACTGGCAGGCGCAGGCCTATGAGGGCGGCCAGTGGGACGCGGTTGCGCTCGACCTGCTGCCCGGCGAGCACGCCGCGGCCTGGCTCGCCGCCCATGCGCGCGAACGCACGCTGCTGCCGAACCTGCTCGCCGAGCGCCTGCCGCGCCGCTTTGCCCAGGCCTGGTGCGAGCTGCACGGCTGGAACCGGCCGCTGAACCAGTTCAGCAACCCTGAGCTCGCCTCGGTGGCCGCGAGCCTCGCCGCCTGGTCGCTGACCCCGTCCGGCACCCAGGGCTATGCGAAGGCGGAAGTCACGCTGGGCGGCGTGGATACGCGCGCGCTGTCCTCGCGCACCATGGAAGCCACCGCCTGCCCCGGCCTGTACTTCGTCGGCGAGGTGATGGACGTCACCGGCCACCTGGGCGGCTACAACTTCCAGTGGGCCTGGTCATCGGGCTACGCTGCCGCGCAGTACGCGTGAGGCGGCAGGCGCCCGGACCCGGTCGCGCGCAGGCGCCAGCACATCACCGATCGCCGGCATGCAGTTCTGCATGCAACGGAATCCGGGCATGCCCGGCCGTGGATACCGGAGTGTGCTTGCTGCGTCCCCCGCTTGGTGCTATCGTCCGCCCGTCGCGCGGGAGAGCACTCCCAGTCGAGTCGCCGAAGGCGTAACCCCCCAGAACCGCTCAGGCAAAAGGACCGCGCACGGCAATTCAAGTCTGGAGAGCGATGCGGGCGCACGATGCGCCGGCGCATCCACCGAAGGGGCACCCGGCGCGATCCGCCGGAATCTCTCAGGTAGAAGGGACAGATGGGGCGAAGCAGGCCAAGGCGGCCGGCCTCGCCCTTTTTCGTTCACCTTTCCGGAGCCCGCCATGAGCACCTCGCAGACCGCCCCCGCCAAGCGCACCGCGCTGTATTCCGCCCACCTTGCCGCAGGCGCGCGCATGGTGGATTTCGCCGGCTGGGAGATGCCGGTGAACTACGGCTCGCAGATCGAGGAGCATCACGCGGTGCGCCGCGATGCCGGCATGTTCGACGTCTCCCACATGCTCGGCCTGGACCTCTCAGGCGCGGGCGCCACCGACTTCCTGCGCGGCCTGCTGGCCAATGACGTGGCGCGTCTGAAGACGCCCGGCAAGGCGCTCTACAGCTGCATGCTCAACGAAGCCGGTGGGGTCATCGACGACCTGATCGTGTACCGCATGTCCGAGGCCGAGTACCGCATCGTGGTCAACGCCGGCACCGCGGACAAGGACGTTGCCTGGATGCGCCAGCGCATCGCCGCCAGCAGCGCCAACGTCACCCTGGAGGCGCGCCGCGACCTCGCCATGATCGCCGTGCAAGGCCCCAACGCGCTGGCGCGTGCCGCGCAGGCGATTCCCGAACTGAACACCGCCAGCGGCATTCCCGCCCCCTTCTCCGCCGTGCGCCTGGGCGACCTGTTCGTCGGCCGCACCGGTTACACCGGCGAAGACGGCATCGAGGTCGCCGTCCCCGCGGCGCGGGCCGCGGCCATGTGGGACGCCCTGCTCGCCGCCGGCGTGCGCCCCTGCGGTCTGGGCGCACGCGACACGCTGCGCCTGGAAGCCGGCATGAACCTCTACGGCCAGGACATGGACGAGCAGGTCTGCCCGCTGGATGCCGGACTGGCCTGGACCGTGGACCTGCGCGACGAAGGCCGCAGCTTCGTCGGCCGTGCCGCATTGGAAATCCATGCCGAAGCGAAGGCCTTCCTCGGCCTGATCCTGGAAGACAAAGGCGTGCTGCGCGCCCACATGAAGGTGGCCACCGCGCGCGGCGAGGGCGAAACCACCAGCGGCAGCTTCTCGCCCTCGCTGGAAAAATCCATCGCCTTCGCGCGCCTGCCGGCCGGCACCGAGGCGGGTGAAGCCGTGCAGGTGGAGGTGCGCGGCAAGGCGCTCGCCGCCCGCACGGTGAAACTGCCCTTCGTGCGCAACGGCAAGGCGCTGGTCTGAGCGGCGAGCAGGACCATTCATCATGTCTATAATGAACATGAAAATGGACATGAGGACACGGCCATGAACTGGAACGTTGCCCAGGCCAAGCAGCACCTCTCGGAAGTGCTGCGCCTCGCCGCCGAAGAGCCGCAACTCATCTACAACCGCAACCGCCCGGTGGCCGCGGTGATTCCGGCTGACGAACTGGAAGCCTTCCAGAACTGGAAAGCCAGCCAGCAGAAGCCCCAGCGCACCCTGCTGGAAGAGTTCGCCATCCTGCGTGCGCTTGCTGGCGGTGATGAGGACCCGATTCCGGAGCCCGACCGCTTTGCCGCAATGCGCCCGAACGCCTTCGACGAGATGCTCGAAGAGGACGAGCGGCCGGCATGAAGTACCTGGTCGACACCAACATCGTCAGCGAACTGATGCGTCCGCGCCCCAACGCCGGTGTCGTGGCCTGGCTCTCTGGACAGGCCCGTTACGCATTTTCGACGGTTTCGGTCGATGAATCCGTCTTCGGTCTGGTGCGCAAGGAGCGTTACGCCCTGTTGGCCGGCTACGAGCAGTTCCTCGCGGAGCGCTGCACCGTGCTGCCCGTAACCGAGGACATCGCCAGGCGGGCCGGCACACTGCGCGGGCAGTTCGCCCGCCGTGGCATTGTCCGCAGTCAGCCGGACATGCTCATCGCCGCCACCGCCCAGGCCCACAACCTGACCCTGGTCACCCGCAACGCCCGCGACTTCGAGGGCTGCGGGATCGGCCTGCTGAACCCCTTCGAACATCCCTGAAACCGTCCCACAAAGGAAACCCCGCCATGAGCAACATGCCCGCCGACCTGAAGTACACCTCGTCCCACGAATGGATCCGCGTCGAAGCCGACGGCACGCTGACCATCGGCGTCACCGACCACGCCCAGGAAGCGCTCGGCGACGTGGTCTTCCTGGAACTGCCGGAAGCCGGCCGGGTGGTCGCCGCCGGTGAAGCCTGCGCGGTGATCGAGTCGGTGAAGGCCGCGTCCGACATCTACGCCCCGGTGGCCGGCGAGATCATCGAATCCAACCAGGCCGCCGCCGACGCGCCGGAGAGCGTGAATGCCGACGCCTACGCCGCCTGGCTGTTCAAGCTGCGCCCGGCCGCCGGCGCCGACCTCGGCGGCCTGCTGGACGCCGCCGGTTACGCCGCCGCGATCGCCTGACGCCGCGCGCCGACAAACGTGCATCGACGCCGCCCGCGGGCGGCGTCACACCTTTTCCCGACCCCACGGCCCGGACCACGACCATGCAGGAATTCCTCACCGCCCCGCTCGCCCGCCTCGAACAACGCGACGCCTTTCTCGAACGCCACATCGGCCCCAACCCGGCCGAGATCGCCACCATGCTGGCCGCGCTCGGCACCCCCAGCCTGGACGCACTGATCGACCAGACCGTGCCGACGGCGATCCGCCTGGAAAAGCCCCTGCAGCTGGCCAGCAGCCGTCCGGAGCACGAGGCGCTCGCCTCGCTGGCCGCCATCGCGGCGAAGAACGTG
>JAUVWV010000076.1 GCA_030603925.1 Thauera sp.
GCCATCTGGCCTTCCTCGCCTCCGTCGGCTCGGTGTCGCCCTACATCGGCCTGCTCGGCACCGTGTGGGGCATCATGAACTCCTTCCGCGGCCTGTCCAACATGACCTCGGCCACGCTCTCGCACGTCGCCCCGGGCATTGCCGAAGCGCTGGTCGCCACCGCCATCGGCCTGTTCGCGGCGATCCCCGCGGTGGTGGCCTACAACCGCTTCGCCCATGACATCGACCGGATCGGCATCCGCTTCGAGAGCTTCATGGAGGAGTTCTCCAACATCCTGCAGCGCCAGTTGCGCTGAGGACGCGGGAGAGTCACGCCATGCGCCAGCGCCGCCAGATGAACCAGATCAACGTCGTGCCCTACATCGACGTGATGCTGGTCCTGCTGGTGATCTTCATGGTCACCGCGCCGATGATCCAGACCGGCAATATCGACGTCCCCAGCGCCGGCGCGGTCAGCACGCCGCCGGCCGAGGCGATGATCATCGCCGTCGAGGCCGACCGCAGCCTGTCGGTGCGCCCCTCGGCGAGCGCGCCGCAGCGCAAGGACACTGACCTCGAACTGCAGCGCTTCCTCGCCGAGGCGCTGGCCGCCAACCCCGATCAGCCCTTCCTGGTGGCTGCCGACAAGACCCTGCCCTACCAGAACGTGATCGACGTGCTGGAGGCAGTGCGCACCGCGGGCGTGCGCAAGGTCAGCCTGCAGACCGCTGCCGGCGCCGGCCGATGAACCAGGCCGTGCTCGAACGCGATCCGCCGCCCGGCAAGTGGGTATCGCTCGTACTCACGGTCGCGGTGCACCTTGCCCTGGCGGCCTTCCTGTTCTTCGGCCTGTCCTGGCAGAGCAAGCAGCCGGGCACGCTGGAAGTGAGCCTGGTGGCGGCACCGCCGCCGCCACCGCCGGCAGCCCAGCCGACGCCGCGCCCCCAGCCGGCCCCCGAGCCGCCGCGCCCGGCACCGAAACCCGAACCCAAGCCCGAGCCGAAGCCGGAACCCAAGCCGCAGCCCAAGCCCGCACCAGAGGTGGCAACGAAGGCGCCCGAGCCGCCCAAGCCGAAACCGGAGCCCAAGCCACAGCCCAAACCGGAGCCCAAGCCACAGCCCAAACCGGAGCCCAAGCCCGAGCCCAAGCCCGAGCCCAAGCCGGAACCGAAGCCGGAACCGAAGCCGCAGCCCAAACCGGAACCGAAACCCGAGCCGAAGCCGGCGCCGAAGCCGGTGGAGACGCCGCAGCCGGACTACCTCGCCGAACGCCTCGCGCAGGAAGCCCAGCAGGCCCAGCTCGACCGCATGCTGCGCGAGGACGCCGCACGCCTGGCCGCCTCGCGCGCCGCCGCCGCGGCCGACGCCTACCGCAACGCCATCGCCACCAAGGTGCGCGGCAATCTGCTGCGCCCGCCCGGCCTGCAAGGCAACCCGGAGGCGGTGTTCATGGTCGACCAGCTACCGAGCGGCGAGGTGATCAATGTGCGCCTGACCCGCTCGTCAGGCATTCCGACACTGGACGAAGCCATCGAGCGCGCAATCCGGCGCTCCAGCCCGCTGCCGCTGCCGGAGAACCGTTCGCTGTTCCAGCGTACGCTGGAGCTGAAGTTCCGCCCGCTTGAGGAATAGGGCGTGTTCACCGTATCCCCGGCGGTCGCACGACACTGTGAAACACGCCCTCGAACCCGTCATTGGTTTAGAATTCGACGCACTTACCGCCATGATCAATACACTTAACTTCTTCCGCCTGAGCATCGCCAGCCTGCTGGCCGCCTTCGCCCTTGCGGCCCAGGCGCAGCTCTCCATCGAGATCACCGGGGCCGGCGCGACGCGCTTTCCGGTGGCGATTCCCATCTTCGAAAGCGAGAGCGCGTTGCCGCGCGGCATCACCGACGTGGTGCGTGCCGACCTGGAGCGCAGCGGCCTGTTCAGGCTGGTGGACATCGGCCCGATCGCTCTGCCCGAGGCGGTGGTGCCGGATCTGGCCGGATTCCGCAGCCGCGGCGCCGACGCCATCCTCACCGGCAGCGTGGTGCCGCTGCCCGACGGCCGCTTCGAGGTGCGCTTCCGCCTCTACGACACGCAGAAGCAGGTCGAACTGGGCGCCCAGGCCTTGCGCATGGCGCCGCAGCAGAACCGCGTCACCGCGCACCGCATCGCCGACTTCGTGTACGAGAAGCTGACCGGCCAGCCGGGCTACTTCGCCACCCGCATCGCCTACGTGGTGAAAGCCGGGGCGCGCTACGAGCTGCAGATCGCCGACGCGGACGGCGCCAACGCACAGGCCGCGCTGATCTCGCGCGAACCGATCATCTCCCCGGCCTGGGCGCCGGACGGCCAGCGTCTGGCCTACGTCTCCTTCGAGGCCAAGAAGCCCATCGTCTACATCCACACCCTGGCCACCGGCCAGCGTCAGGTGGTGGCCAACTTCAAGGGCTCCAACTCGGCCCCCGCGTGGTCGCCGGATGGCCGCCAGCTCGCCGTGGTGCTGACCAAGGACGGCCTGTCGCAGCTCTACCTGATCAATGCCGACGGCTCGGGCGTGCGCCGCGTCGCCAGTTCGGCGGGCATCGACACCGAACCGGCCTTCTCGCCGGATGGCCAGTGGATCTACTTCACCTCCGATCGCGGCGGCAGTCCGCAGATCTACCGCATTCCCGTCGCGGGCGGCGCCGCCCAGCGGGTGACCTTCGAAGGCAGCTACAACGTGACTCCGCGCCCCTCGCCGGACGGCCGCACGCTCGCCTACATCACCCGCAACAGCGGACGCTTCCAGGTCGCCACGCTCGACCTCGCCTCCCGCCAGACCATGATCCTCACCGATTCGGCACGTGACGAATCGCCCAGCTTCGCCCCCAACGGCCGCATGATCCTCTACGCCTCCGAAAGCGGTGGGCGCGGGGTGCTCGCAGCCGTCTCGGCGGACGGGCGGGTGCGCCAGCGCCTGTCGGTAGAGGCCGCCGACGTACGCGAACCCGCCTGGGGTCCGCTGCCGAGGCAATAACATCGTTGTACCCAAACTGCTGTCTCATAAAACGGAAACCGGAGAATTACCAATGAAGAAACTGATCCTGCCCGCGCTCCTCGCCGGCCTCCTCGCTGCGTGCAGCAGCACCGGCACCTTTGACCAGAGCGGTGCCGCGGTCGAGGACCGCAGCGGCGCCGGCGTGGCCACCGTGACCGCCCCGGGCGTGTCGGGCAGCGGCATCGCCGCCCTCACCGATCCGAACAACATCCTGTCCAAGCGCAGCGTGCACTTCGACTTCGACAGCTTCGTGATCAAGCCCGAGTTCCGCCCGCTGATCGAAGCGCATGCCCGCTTCCTGGTGCAGAACCCGCAGATGAAGATGCTGATCCAGGGCAACACCGACGAGCGCGGCAGCCGCGAGTACAACCTGGCGCTGGGCCAGAAGCGCGCCGACGCGGTGCGCCAGGCGCTGACCCTGCTGGGTGCGACCGACGCGCAGATCGAATCGGTCAGCCTGGGTGAAGAGAAGCCGCGCTGCACCGACCGCAGCGAAGAGTGCTTCGCGCAGAATCGCCGCGGCGACATGCTCTACACGGGCGAATTCTGATGAAGCGCCTCGTCCCGCTGGCGGCGCTTCTCGTGCTGCCGTCCATCGCGTCCGCCCAGCTGTTCGGTGGCGGTGAGACCCAGCGCCAGGTCAATGACCTGCGCGAGAACGTCAACCAGCGGCTCGAGGCGAGCAACCGCGCGCAGCTCGAACTGGCCAGCCAGAACGAGCTGCTGCGTTCCGATGTGGCCCGTCTGCGCGGCCAGATCGAAGTCCTGCTGCACGAAATCGAGGCGCTCAAGCAGCGCCAGCGCGATTTCTACGTCGACCTGGACGACCGCCTGCGACGCATCGAGTCGCCCGGCAGCGCACAGGCCGCGGGCGACCCGGCCGCCGAATCGGCCGAGTACGAGAACGCCCTGAACCTGCTGAAGAACGGCCAGCATCGCGAGGCGATGACCGCCTTCGAGGCCTTCATCGGCACCTACACCGCAAGCGGCTTCCTGCCGGGCGCCCATTTCTGGGCCGGCAACGCCGCGCTGCAGGCCAAGGAAGTGGCCGCAGCCGCAAACCATTTCAACACCATCCTGGCACGCTGGCCGGCCGATCCGGTCGCCCCCGATGCGATGCTCGGGCTGGCCAACAGCCAGCAGGCGCTGGGCGACGCGAACGCCGCGCGCCGCACCCTGCAGCAGGTCGTCGAACGCTACCCGGAAAGCAACGCCGCCAAGGCCGCGAGCCAGCGCCTGGGCAGCCGCTGATCGTCATGGGCAACACCGCAGGGCGCGCCGTCCGGCTGCGCCTGACCGAGATCTTCGCCTCCGTGCAGGGCGAGTCGACGCGCGTCGGCCTGCCCACGGTGTTCGTCCGCCTCACCGGCTGTCCGCTGCGCTGCGTGTGGTGCGACACCGAATACGCCTTCGCCGGCGGACAGACCCACGCGCTCGACGAGATCCTGCGTACGGTTGCCGGATTCGGCCTGCACAACGTCTGCGTGACCGGCGGCGAGCCGCTGGCGCAGAAGGGCTGCCTCGCGCTGCTGGAGGCCCTGTGCGACGCCGGCCATGCGGTGTCGCTGGAGACCAGCGGCGCACTCGACATCGGCCCCGTGGATGCGCGGGTGGCGCGCATCATGGACCTGAAGGCCCCCGGCTCGGGCGAGGAAGCGAAGAACCGCTGGGAAAACATCGACCACCTGCGCGCCGGCGACGAGGTCAAGATCGTGCTGGCCGACGAGGCCGACTACACTTGGGCGCGCGAGCGCATCGCCACCCACAGACTGGCCGAGCGCTGCGAAGTGCTGCTCTCGCCGGTGGCCGGACAGCTCGACCCTGCGCAGCTGGCGGAGTGGATCGTGCGCGACCGCCTGCCGGTGCGTTTCCAGCTGCAGTTGCACAAGGTGCTCTGGGCCGACGCCCGGGGCAAGTAGGGCGCCCGGCGTCCGTCTGCCGGCCCGCCCGGCTCCGCTGAAACCGTTCGCGAACACCATGACCCAGACCCGACGCGCCATCGTCCTGCTCTCCGGCGGCCTCGACTCGGCCACCTGTCTCGCCATCGCCCGCGACATGGGCTTCGAGTGCTACGCCCTGTCGGTGGCCTACGGCCAGCGCCATGCGGCGGAACTCACCGCCTCGAAGCGCGTTGCCGACGCGCTGGGCGCGCGCGAGCACCGCCTGGCCCGGGTGAACCTCGGCCAGTTCGGCGGCTCGGCGCTCACCGATCCGACCATTCCGGTGCCGGAGGACGGCGCCAACACCGGCATCCCGGTGACCTACGTGCCGGCGCGCAACACCGTGATGCTGTCCATCGCGCTGGCCTGGGCCGAGGTGCTCGGCGCGCACGACATCTTCGTCGGCGTGAATGCGGTGGACTATTCCGGCTATCCGGATTGCCGCCCGGAGTTCATCCGCGCCTTCGAGAACATGGCCAACCTGGCGACCAAGACCGGCGTGGAAGGCGCCCGGCTGCGCATCCACGCCCCTCTGATCGCCCTCAGCAAGGCCGAGATCATCACCCGCGGCAACGCCCTCGGGGTCGATTACGGCCTCACCGTGACCTGCTACCAGGCCGACGACCAGGGCCGCGCATGCGGACGCTGCGAGGCCTGCCGGCTGCGCCGCGCGGGCTTCGCGGCCGCCGGCGTGGACGACCCCACGCCCTACCAGATCCGCGAGAACTGAACCGTGTGCCCGGCACGGGCAGGCAGCAAGGGCAGAATCTCCGGCATCCGCCCCTTTTTCCAATAGAATTCGGAACCCTTCCGGTTCCACAGTGCATGCCATGGACGAAACCGTCGTCGCCACCTCCACCATCGCCTGGCTCGCCTTCGGCCTCGGCCTGGTCTTCGGCCTGGTCGGCAACAAGACCAATTTCTGCACCCTGGGTGCGGTGTCCGACGTCGTCAATATGGGCGACTGGAGCCGCATGCGGATGTGGATGCTGGCCGTCGCGGTGGCCATCTTCGGCACCGCCGCGCTGCAGCTGGCGGGCCTGTTCGACGTCTCCAAGTCGATCTATACCGGCAGCCGGCTGATCTGGTTCTCCAACCTGCTGGGCGGCCTGTGCTTCGGCGTGGGCATGACGCTGGCCTCGGGCTGCGGCAGCAAGACGCTGATCCGCATCGGCGGCGGCAACCTCAAGTCGCTGGTGGTATTCGTCTTCCTCGGCATCGCCGCCTACATGACCATGCGCGGCCTGTTCGGCGTATGGCGGGTGCGCTGGCTCGACAGCGTGGCGGTCGATCTCGAATCCGGCCAGGACATCCCCGCTCTGCTCGCCGCCTCCGGCATGGCACCGGACAGCGCCCTGCTGCTCGCCGCGGGCGTGGTGGGCGGGCTGCTGCTGGCCGGCGCGCTGGCCAGCCGCGAGTCCTGGCGCGCCGACGTGCTGCTGGGCGGCATCGTGGTCGGCCTGGTGGTGATCGCTGGCTGGTACGTGTCGGGCCACATCGGCTACGTGGAAGAGCACCCGATGACCCTCGAAGAGGCCTTCATCGGCACCAACAGCGGACGCGCGGAGTCCTTCACCTTCGTCGCCCCGCTGGGCTATACCCTCGAACTGCTGATGCTGTGGAGCGACGCCAGCCGCATCGTGACCTTCGGCATCGCCAGCGCGCTCGGCGTGGTGACCGGTTCGGCCCTCTACGCGGCGCTCACCCGCAGCTTCCGCATCGAGAGCTTCCGCGACCCGGGCGACCTGGTGCGCCACCTGATCGGCGCGGTACTGATGGGCTTCGGCGGCGTCACCGCCTTCGGCTGCACCATCGGCCAGGGCGTGACCGGTTTCTCGACACTGGCGCTCGGCTCCATCCTCACCACGCTGGCGATCATCGCCGGCGCGGCCGTGACCATGAAGGTGCAGTACTGGCTGATGATGCGCGAGGCCTGAGCGTACGGCCCGGGTTCGCCCGCGCCCGGCTGTCCGCACGCCTTGCTTGACTGCCCGCCTGGCTTCTTCTAGAATGCGCCCCTCTTCGGCGGGTCGTTAGCTCAGTTGGTAGAGCAGCGGACTTTTAATCCGTTGGTCGCTGGTTCGAGCCCAGCACGGCCTACCAGCGCTTCTGCTGCTGCAGTAGAATCGCTGCACGAAGAACCGGGGGTATAGCTCAGTTGGTAGAGCAGTTGACTCTTAATCAATTGGTCCTAGGTTCGAGTCCTAGTGCCCCCACCAATACCGAAAAGGCCGACCCTGAGTCGGCCTTTTCACTTTCCGGCGCTACCTGACGCCCCGAGGTGAGCATGCAGATCTGGGTCGATGCCGACGCCTGCCCGGCTGCGGTGCGGGACATCCTATTTCGCGCCGCAGCGCGTACCGGACTGGCGCTCACCCTGGTGGCCAACCAGATGCTGCGCGTGCCGGCCGGCGCGCAGATCCGCATGGTGCAGGTGCCGGGCGGCTTCGACGAGGCCGACAAGTACATCGCCGCGCGGGTGGAGGCGGGTGACCTGGTGATCACCGCGGACATTCCGCTGGCCGCCGAGGTGGTCGAGCGCGGCGCACAGGCCTTGAGCCCGCGCGGCGAGGCCTACGGCCGCGACAACATCCGCGAACTGCTGGACCTGCGCAACTTCATGGACAGCCTGCGCAGCAGCGGCGTGGACACTGGCGGCCCGCCGGCCTTCGGCCAGGCCGACCGACAGGCCTTCGCCAACCGCCTCGACCGCCTGCTGGCACGGCGCTGAAGCGCGATCAGCGGCGCGGGGCCTGCGGCAGGTTCTTCAGCATCTCCTCGACATTGATGTCGCCCATCCCCGGCACACCCATCATGATCACGTCCCCGGCACGCTGCCCCGGCTTGCAGCCCCCCAGCCAGCGGGCGTCCATCGTCATGGTGCTGCTCGCCATGCCTTCGAGGGGCGGGCTGTAGGTGGTCTTGATCTCGCCGCGGTAGCTGCGACGGAAGTCCCCGCTGAACACACCGCTGATCCGCGCGGTCGATCCGTCCACCCGGCAGGTCGCCTGGAACAGCACCCGGTTGCCCTCGCGCCGGTAGCTTTCGTCGGTGCATTGCGAGTCCTCGTCGGGCTGGACGAAGAGCTCGTCCACCGTGTCGTCCACACAGGTCTGGACGGTCATCCCCATGCCGCCCATCTCGGCCAGTGCGGTCTTCATCTCCCACACCCCGGGGTCGCGCTTGGGCAGGTCGCCGGCGGCGCCGGCAGGCAGGACGACGACGGCGCCGGCGAGCAGCGCGATCAGGCAAGGCTTGTGCATCGGGTTCTCCCAGGATCAAGGTGGCAACATCTTAGCGCGTGCCTTCGGCAACCGCCTCATGCCCCGCCCGCCCCTGCCAGCTCGGCAAAGGCATCGGCCGGCAGCGGGCGGCCGAACAGGTAGCCCTGCATCTGGTCGCAGCCGTGCTGGAACAGCTGGCGCTGCTGCTGCGCGGTTTCCACGCCCTCGGCGACCACCCGCATGCGCAGGCTGTGCGCCATCGCGATGATGGCCGATACGATCGATTCGGCATCGGAGCCGCTCACCATGCCATTGACGAAACTCTGGTCGATCTTCAGCGTGTCGATCGGGAAGCGGCGCAGGTAGGCGAAGCTGGAATAGCCGGTGCCGAAGTCGTCGAGCGCGAGCTCCACGCCGAGATGCTTGAGGCGGTGCAGCATCTCCTCGGTGCGCTCGATGTTGCCCATCAGCATGGTCTCGGTGAGTTCGAGTTCCAGCAGGTGGGCGGGCAGCCCGGTTTCGTCGAGGATGCCGCCGACGCGCTCGGGCAGGTCGAGCGCATGGAACTGGCGGGCCGAGACGTTCACCGCGATGCGCAGTTCCCCCAGCCCGGCCGCACGCCAGCGTTGCGCCTGCGCGCAGGCCTCGCGCAGCACCCATTCGCCGATCGGGCCGATCATCCCGCTCTCCTCGGCGAGCGGGATGAAGCGTAGCGGCGGCACGTTGCCCAGGCGCGGATGCTGCCAGCGCAACAGGGCCTCGGCGCCGACCACCCGCCCGCTGCCCGCATCGACCTGCGGCTGGTAGGCCAGATGGAGTTCGCCGCGCGCCAGCACCTGACGCAGTTCCTGTTCGATCTCCAGCCGGTCCTGCACCTGGCGGTCCATATCGGTGGTGAAGAAGCGGATCGCGTTGCGACCGCCGTCCTTCGCGCGATACATCGCCATGTCGGCATTGCGCAGCAGGGTCTCGGCATCGTCCCCGTCGCGCGGGAACAGGCTCACGCCGATGCTGCAGGTGACGAAGAAGCTGCGTCCGTCGATCTCGATCGCTTCGGCGAGCAGCTCCTGTACGCGGCGCAGCACCGCGTAGCCGTCCTGCTCGCCGACCAGATCGGGCAACAGGATGACGAACTCGTCGCCGCCCTGGCGCGCGGCCGTATCGCCCTCGCGCAGCGCCAGGCTCAGGCGGCGCGAGACCTCGCGCAGCAGGGCATCGCCCTGGCGGTGGCCGAGGTTGTCGTTGACCAGCTTGAAGTGGTCCAGATCGACGAAGGCCACCGCCAGCCCGGTGCGGTGGCGCCGCGCGGCGTGGATGGCCTGCTCCAGGCGGTCGCCCAGCAGGCTGCGGTTGGGCAGGCCGGTGAGGGCGTCGTACTTGGCCTGATGTTCGATCTGGCGCAGGTAGAGCATGCGTTCGGTGACGTCCTTCAGCACCCCGACCACATGGGTCGCGCCCTCGCCCACGCGGGCCAGCGAGCACTCGCACCAGAACGGCGTGCCGTCCGCACGCTGCCCGGCGAACTCCAGTTGCGCATCGCGCCGCGCCAGCAGGGCCGCACGCAGGTCGGCCAGGCCCTGGCGCGCGATACTCGACAGCATGCCTACCGGGGCACCGATCAGCAGATCGCGGCGCAGCCCGGTGATGCGCTCGATGGCCGGGTTGGCGTAGATCAGGCGCGGCTCGCCGGCGCTCACCTCGGCGATGAACACACCGTCGCCGGAGGCCTCGATGGCGCGCTCGCGCAGGTGCAGTGCCGCCTCGGCGGCGTGGCGGGCCTGTGCGGTGCGCTGGCTCATGATGCCGAAGGCGAGATCCTCGGCCAGCTCGCGCAGCAGGGCGACGCCGGCATCGTCGAGGTCGCCCTGCGCGGCCGCGCCGATGGTCAGCGCGCCCACCGTACGCTCGCCGTCGAGCAGCGGAAAGCTGATCAGCGCGCGACAGCCGGCCGCATGCACCGCCTGCCGCACTCCCTCGCCGGCATCGGTCGGATCGCCAATGAACACGATGCGTCGCGATCCTGCGGCCAGCGCGGCCGGATCCTCCGCCGCCGTGGCGTGCGCCGCAAGCGCCGTGCGAAAGGCCTCCACCCGCCCAGCGCCGGCGGCCTCGTCGAGCAACTGCGCGCCGTAGCCGAGCGAGATGCGCGCGAAACGGAAGCCCCCGGTGTCCACCAGCACACGGCAGATGCCATCGAGCAGGCCCGCCTCGTCCTCCGCATGCACCAGGGTCTCGTTGCCACGGCTCAGGGTGCGCAAGGTGCGCTGCAGGCGCAGCATCGGCTTCACCACCAGACCGCCGATTGCCAGATTGAGCGCGCAGACCAGCAGCAGCACCATGGTCAGCACCGCCGCCAGCATATAGTTGCGCGAGGTGATCGAGGCGCGGTTGAACTCGTCCTCGTAGGCACTCGAGCCGATCAGCCAGCCCAGCCCTGCGTGGGTGGCGAACACGGCCATCTTGCGCCGCGCCTTCTGCTCGCCCAGCTCGGGGTTGCGCCAGCTGTATCTCAGTACGCCATCACCCTGCTCGAGCAGCTGGCGGATCACCTCGCGGCCACGTTCGTCGCTGTCGCGCAAGGCATCGGCATCGCGCCGTGCGCGGTGCACCACGAAGCGGCCGTAGTCCGCCCCCGGGTTGGCGTCGATGATGAAGATGTAGCCGCTGTCGCCGATGACGAACTCGCCCAGGCGGCGGCGCAAGGCCTCGATGTCGCCGCTGCCGGCGTGATGGGCATCGACCAGATCGATCGCCAGACGGTTGATCACCGCGAGCTGGCGCTCCGCCTCGGTACGACCCTGACGGTCGAGGTAAGCCACACCGGCGAGCACGAAGGGCAGCAGCACCAGTACGACCACGATCACCACGATGGCAGACAATTTGGCCCGCAGGCCCAATTGCGCGGATGCTGCCATATCTCCTCCTGCCATGCGCGCCGCGCGCGCCGGCCGGTTCTGGATGGCCCCTGCCGGACGGGGCGCCGGTCTGTAACGGAAGGCGTGGATGGGGCGTTTGCCGCACGCCTCGGCGTTCCGCCCTGCAGAACGCCGGCGCGTCTTTTTTTCGATATTACGCAATCCCCCGCCAAAGTGAAGCGAATTCCCCACTATGGGGAAAATATTCCACACTTCGGTTACGGTTTCGTCGCAGACCGGCTGTGGCATTCGCGACCGGGCACTGCGGCGCCTGTCGGGTTTGCGACAATCCAATGGGCAACGGCAAGGCCAGCGGCGCCTGCGAGGACGTCCCGGATGCCGGCACGCGACTTGCAACGCATCGCCGGATCCTCGAGCCGGCAGCGCACGCCTTGAACACCGAACACACCTCGATCGGGCACGACTACGTGCCGCCACACAACCCCTGCAGCCATTGCCGCCTGCGTGCGGATACCCTGGCGCGCGGCGCCTGTGCGCCCGGCGACGCCTGTCTGGTGGTCGACAGCGGCCGCCAGATCGACCGCTTCCTGGCGCGCAACCGGGAATACGCCGAGTCCTGTCTGGACGATCCGTTCTGGGAGCGCCGCGCCATCGCCGCGCGCTGGGCACCGGCCGAAGCCGCCATGCGCCTGATCGGCGACCATGACGAAACCGTGCGCCGCGCGGTGGCCAGCCGGCTGTCCGGGGAGGCGCTGTTGCGCATGGCGAAGGACAGTGATCGTGAAGTGCGCGTCACCGTCGCCAGCCGTCTGCCGCCGGCCGAACTTGAGCGCCTGATGCACGACCCCGACTATGCGGTGCGCCTGCAGGTGGCGCGCCGCCTGCCGCACGGCCGCCTGCCACGCATGGCCGACGACCCCGACCCGGTGGTGCGCAAGGAGGTCGCCCGACGCCTGCCGGCCTTTGCGCTGGCGCGCATGGCGCGGGACACAGAAGCCGAGATCCGCGCCATCGTCGCCGCTCGCATGCTGCCGGACGACGCCGCCCGCATGCTCGCCGATCCCGACTGGACGGTACGCGCTGCCGCCGTCGCCCAGGCCCCGCTCGACGCCCTGCTCGCCGTGCTGCACGACCCCGAGCCCGACGTGCGGCTGCTGGCCGCCGAACGCCTGGCCACCCCGGACACCCCCGACCTGAGGACCCCGTCATGACCCCGCTCGTCACCGACGATCTTGCCGAACTCGCCTTCCGGCTCTGCGTGGCGGTTTCGCCCGTCCCCGGCCACGCCACCCTGCTGGACGCGCTGCGCCAGGAAGGCGGACCGGACTTCGCCCCGCGCGTGTCGCGCGGCGGCTGGTACCGCCCCGGACGCATCCTCGACCGCGAAGGCCGCTGCGTTGCCGAAGACGCCCTGGGCTGGCTGGAAGCCGCCTGGGCGGAGGCCGGCGAGGACGGTGAGCTGCTCGCCGACCGGCTGCGCGGTGCAGGCTATGTGCTGACCCGCGAGCAGGGCATCACCCACTACCTGGTGAACATCCGCGGCAAGGGGCCGGCGGATTACCTGCAACTGGAGGTCGAAGAACTGCAGGAGGTGGTCAGCCACCCGCTGGGCGCCACCGACGAGGCGGTCGACTCGGTCGAAGCCTTGCTGGAACGCCCGGACGGCCTCGCCGCAGCGGCAGCGCTCGGCCGCCCGCGCTACAGCTTCCGCCGCCTCACCGACATGGCCGCGCATATCGCCCGCATCGGCGCCCAGGCGGGCAACCCGCTGCCGGTGATGCGTTTCCTGGACGAATGGGCGCGCTCCAGCGCCGGCCAGCAGCGCCATTTCAGCGACCACTGGGTGCTGGCGCTGTCCGAACACCTGGACCGCTACCGCCAGACGCGCTACAGCGCGGTGCCGGTGGCCGCCCACGCCCCCAGCTGGCAAGGCACCGACGAGGCGCGCGGCACCGAACTGGCCCAGCAACTGCACGATTTCGACCGTACCGCGGGCTACGGCTTTGCGTGGTACTTCCACATGGTCAGCGGGCGGCGCGTGCCGCGCAGCCTGCCGCCCAAGGTGTTTGCCGACCTGCAGGACGAACTCGCCTACCTGCCGCAACGCGACATCGCACTGGTCACCGGCTGGGTCACCGAGCCCTACAGCATCTGAGACGGGCGCATCGCCTGTAGGAGCGGGCTTGCCCGCGATGCGGCGGTGGTTTGCTCGTCTGCTGCATCGCGGGCAAGCCCGCGCCTACACCCGTCGGCGCCCCTCAGTGCCGCGCGTACAAGTCGCGAGCGCTGCAC
>JAUVWV010000186.1 GCA_030603925.1 Thauera sp.
CGCAGCGGGCTGCGGCGCGGGTGCAGGCGTAGCAGCAGGCTGGGGTGGGCGCGGGCTTGCCGGCTCCGCGGGCGGATCGACGGGCCGCGCCGGCGGTGTACCCGCCGCAGGCGGCGCGCTGGCGGGCGGCTGTTCCTGCGGCGGCGGGGCGAGGTCGGGCTCCAGGTTGAGCGGGACCCGCCCGGCGATCGGCCGCGACAGTTCGGCGTCGCGGTCCGGTATGGTGATCTGCACGTCCTGCCCGGAGGAGCGCGGCTCCTGGTCCATCACCATGGGCAGCAGGATGGCCGCCAGCAGCGCAAGCGCCGCCGCGCCCACCAGGCGACGCCGCGAGCGCTTCTTGAGCTCGAGGTTGTCTGTGTCCATCGCGCGAGAACCTCAGTGACGTTCCGCCTGGATCGCTGCAAGCACGTCAGCCACGGTCAGAAAGGAACCAAAGGCGACGATTCTATCACCCTCGGCAGCGCTTTTCCGCGCCGCCGCATACGCCTCCCGGGGCGAATCGAAACAGCGTGCATCGGCCTCGATGCCGGCCGCACGCAGGCGCTCGGCAAGCGCTTCGGCCGACAGGCCGCGCGGCCCGGGCAGGCTGGCGAGCAGCCAATGGTCAACGCGCTCGCGCAGCAGGGCGAGCACGCCTTCGACGTCCTTGTCGCCTAGCATGCCGAGCACCGCCCAGGTGTCCGGATAGAAACCCATGCTGCCCAGGTTCTCCGCAAGCACGCCGGCGGCCTGCGGATTGTGCGCGACGTCGAGCACCACCGCAGGCTTGCCGGGCAGCACCTGGAAGCGTCCGGGCACTTCGACCAGCATCAGGCCCTGGCGCACCGCCTGCATGGACACCGGCATGCGCTCGCGCAACAACTCCAGCGCGGTCATCACCGCCGCGGCGTTGAGCAGCTGGTTGGCGCCGCGCAGGGCCGGATAGGCCAGGCCGCCGCGCCGCACCAGGGCACCGCTCGCGGGCGGCGCAGCGTAGCGCCAGTAGCCCCATTGCTGGCGATCGCCGCCGAAGCCGAAATCGCGTCCGCTCACCCAGCGCCGGGCGCCGATCGCCTCGGCATGGGCCAGCAGGCTGGCCGGCGGCTGCGGATCGCCGCACACCGCGGGCCGGTCCGCACGGAAGATGCCGGCCTTCTCGAAACCGATCTGTTCGCGCGTCTCGCCGAGAAACTCCATGTGGTCCATCGCGACGCTGGTGACGATGGCGCAGTCGGCATCGAACACGTTGACCGCATCGAGCCGCCCGCCCAGCCCGACCTCGAGCACGATGACGTCGAGCGGTTGAGCGCAGAACGCGGACCAGGCCGCCAGGGTGCCGTGTTCGAAGTAGGTCAGCGGTGTTGCGCCGCGCGCCCGCTCGACCGCGGCGAAGGCGGCGGCAAGCGCCGCATCGTCGATCTCGCGCCCATTGATGCGCACCCGCTCGTGGTAGCGCAGCAGATGCGGAGAGGTGTAGCAGCCGACCCGGTAGCCGGCGGCGAGCAGGATGGCCTCCAGCATCGCGCAGGTCGAACCCTTGCCGTTGGTACCGCCCACGGTAATGATCAGCGCCTCGCTGCTGGCGCCCAGCGCCGTGCGCACCGCCTGCACGCGTTCCAGGCCGAGTTCGATGGCCTGGCCATGGCGCTGCTCGATCAGTTCCAGCCAGCCCGCGGCGCTGGCCGGCAATGCATTGGCCGACATGGCGCCCCGCTCAGACGGCGACAGCCGGCTGGCGGGTCAGCAGGGTCAGCAGTTCGGCAAGCTTGGTACGCATCTCGCGGCGATCGACGATGAGGTCGATGGCCCCCTTCTCGAGGAGGAACTCGGAACGCTGGAAGCCTTCCGGCAGCTTCTCGCGCACGGTCTGCTCGATCACCCGCGGGCCGGCGAAGCCGATCAGCGCGCCCGGCTCGGCGATCACCACGGCGCCCATGAAGGCAAAGCTGGCCGACACGCCGCCCATGGTCGGATCGGTGAGGATGGTGATGAAGGGCAGCTTGCGCTGGGCGAGCTGGGTGATGGCCGCAGTGGTCTTGGACATCTGCATCAGCGAGAACAGGCCTTCCTGCATGCGCGCGCCACCGGTGGCGGTGATGCAGATGAAGGGCAGGCGCTGCTCGAGCGCGGCGCGCGCACCGCGCACGAAGCGCTCACCCACCACCGAACCCATCGAACCGCCGAGGAACTCGAACTCGAAGCAGGCCACCACCACCGGTACGGTGTTGATCGCCCCCTGCATGACCACCATCGCGTCGGCTTCCTCGGTGTCCTTGTTGGCCGCCGACAGGCGCTCGGTATAGCGGCGCGAATCCTTGAACTTGAGCGGATCGACCGGCACCACCTCGGCGCCGATCTCGAAGCGCCCTTCGGCGTCCAGCAGCATGTCCAGCCGCGCGCGCGCGCGCACCCGCTGGTGATGGCCGCATTTCGGGCAGACGTTGAGGTTGCTTTCCAGGTCGGAGCGGTAGAGCACCGCCTCGCATGCGGTGCATTTGCTCCACAGGCCTTCCGGAATGGACTTGTTGCGCGCGCTGACTTCGGCGCGCTTGATCTTCGGGGGAAGCAGTTTCTGCAGCCAGCTCATCGGGCCGTTTCTCCGATCTGGTCCAGGGCCTCGCGTATGCCCTTGATGAAGTCGCGCACCCGGACCACCACCTGGTCCGCGGTGCTGTTCTCGATTTCCTCGATGATGCGGCTGCCGATCACCACACCATCGGCCACTTCGCCGATGCGCCGGGCGGAGGCCGCGTCGCGGATGCCGAAGCCCACCCCCACCGGCATGCCGACCGCCGCGCGCACCTGCGGGATGCGCCGCGCGACTTCGTCCATGTCGATGTTGGCCGAGCCAGTCACGCCTTTCAGCGAGACGTAGTAGATGTAGCCGCTGCCGGCCTGCGCCACCTCGGCGAAGCGTTGCGCCGAAGAGGTCGGCGCAAGCAGGAAGATGGGGTCGAGGCCGGCGGCCTTCAGGGTGGCGGCGAACTCGGTGCACTCCTGCGGCGGATAGTCCACCACCAGCACACCATCCACGCCGGCGGCCGCGGCGGCGGCGGTGAAGGCATCCATGCCCATCGCCTCGATCGGGTTGGCGTAGCCCATCAGCACCACCGGGGTACCGGCATCGCTGCGGCGGAACTCGGCCACCAGCGCCAGCACCTTGCGCAGGTTCATGCCGCGCGCGAGCGCGCGCTCGGACGCACGCTGGATGGTCGGGCCGTCGGCCATCGGGTCGGAGAAGGGCACGCCCAGCTCGATGATGTCCGCCCCGCCCTCGACCAGCGCATGCATCAGCGGCACCGTGGTGTCCGCGTCGGGATCGCCGGCGGTGATGAAGGGAATCAGCGCCTTGCGACCCTCGGCCTGCAGTCGCCGGAATGTAGTCTGGATTTTCGACATGTCGGTATTCACGCGACGGGGCGCGCCGCAGCGCGCCCCGATGGGATCAGAAACGGATGCCGGAGCGTTCGGCGACGGTGTGCATGTCCTTGTCGCCGCGCCCGGAAAGATTGACCAGCAGGACCTTGTCGCGCCCCAGCTGCGGCGCCAGCTTGGCCGCATAGGCCAGCGCATGCGAGGACTCCAGCGCCGGGATGATGCCTTCGAAACGGCACAGGTCGTGGAAGGCCTGCAGCGCCTCGGCATCGGTGATGCCGACGTATTCGGCGCGTGCACTGTCCTTCAGCCAGGCATGCTCGGGACCGACACCGGGGTAGTCGAGACCGGCGGACACCGAGTGGGTCTCGATGATCTGGCCGTCCTCGTCCTGCAGCAGGTAGGTGCGGTTGCCGTGCAGCACGCCGGGACGTCCGGCGGTCAGCGAAGCGGCATGCCGTCCGCTGTCCAGCCCGTCGCCGGCGGCCTCGACACCGACCAGACGGACCCCGGGATGAGCCAGGTAGGGATGGAAGATACCCATCGCATTGGAGCCGCCGCCCACGCAGGCAATCACGTAGTCCGGCTGGCGGCCGGCCATCTCCGGCATCTGCTCGATGCACTCCTTGCCGATCACTGCCTGGAAGTCGCGCACCATCATCGGATAGGGATGCGGCCCGGCCACCGTGCCGATGATGTAGAAGGTGTTGTGGACGTTGGTGACCCAGTCGCGCATGGCTTCGTTGAGCGCGTCCTTGAGGGTCTTCGAACCCGACTCCACCGGCACCACGGTGGCACCCAGCAGCTTCATGCGATAGACGTTGGCGGCCTGGCGCTTGACGTCCTCGGCGCCCATGTACACCACGCACTCCATGCCGTAGCGCGCCGCCACGGTAGCGGTGGCCACGCCGTGCTGGCCCGCACCGGTCTCGGCAATCACGCGCGGCTTGCCCATCTTGCGGGCGAGCATGGCCTGGCCGATGCAGTTGTTCACCTTGTGCGCGCCGGTATGGTTGAGATCCTCGCGCTTGAGGTAGATCTGCGCGCCGCCGAGCAGCTCCGACCAGCGCCGCGCATGATAGATCGGACTGGGGCGGCCGACGTAGTGCTTGAGCTCGTACTCGAACTCGGCGATGAAGGCCGGATCGCGCTGGCAGGCAGCATAGGCCTCGCGCAGCTCGTCGAGCGCGGGAATCAGGGTCTCGGAGACGAACGCGCCGCCGTAGCGGCCGAAGTGGCCGCTGGCGTCGGGAAACGGGTAAGGCGTGTCAGCCATCTGCATTGCGAACTCCGGCGATGAAGGCGGTGATCAGACGGGCATCCTTGATGCCCTTGGCGGACTCGACCCCGCTGGACACATCCACCGCCCACGGGCGCACCCGGCGCACCGCAGCGCTGACGTTGTCCGGATCGAGGCCACCCGAGAGCACCAGCGGACGATCGAGACCCTCCGGGATCAGCGACCAGTCGAAGACCTTGCCGCCACCGCCATAGCCATCCACGAAGGCGTCGAGGAGGATCCCGCGTGCGCCCGGATGGGAAGCCGAGAATTCTACCAGATCGACCCCGGGGCGCATCCTCGCGGCCTTGATCCACGGCAGGCCGTAGCGTGCACACTGCGCCTCGTCCTCGTCGCCGTGGAACTGCAGCAACTGCAGCGGCACGCGCTGCAACGCGGCGCGCACGAAATCCTCCTCCGCGTTGACGAACAGGCCCACCGCAGTGACGAAAGGCGGCAGCAGCGCAGCCAGCGCGGCCGCACGCTCGAAGTCGACATGGCGGGGGCTGGGCGGATAGAACACCAGGCCGATCGCGTCGGCGCCAGCCGCAACGGCCGCGCGTACGTCTTCCGGCCGGGTGAGGCCGCAGATCTTGATGCGGGTACGGGACATTCAGATGAGGGGAAGCCGGGGCAGCGCGATGATACGCCCTTCGTCGGGCAGCGGCCAGTTCGGCGGGTAGTCCACCCCGCACAGGTACAGCCCGTCCGGCGAGAAGGTCGGCGCCGCGCGGCTGCGGTCGCGGCACGCCAGCAACTCGCCCATCCAGGCCGGCGGATGGCTGCCCTTACCGACATAGCACAACGCGCCGACCAGGTTGCGGATCATGTGGTGCAGGAAACCGTCGGCGTGAAAATCGAACGCCAGGTACTCGCCGCTGCGCTGCACGCTGGCCTGGTACATCTGCCGCACCGGCGTCCTGGCCTGGCAGCCGGCCGCGCGAAAGGCGCTGAAGTCGTGGCTGCCGAGCAGCAGGCGCGCGGCCTCGTCCATGCGCTCGACCGCGAGCGGCGGGTGGAACCAGCCGACCCGCCCCGCGAGCAGGGCCGGACGCACCGGCGCGTTGTGCAGGATGTAACGGTAGCGCCGCGCGCAGGCGCGGTAGCGCGCATGGAACTGCTCATCGACCTCCACCGCCCAGCGCACCGCCACGGCATCGGGCAGCAGCGCATTCGCGCCGCGCACCCAGGCCGTCAGCGGACGCACACTGTGGGTGTCGAAGTGCACCACCTGCGCGGTGGCATGGACGCCGGCATCGGTGCGTCCGGCGCAGTGCAGACGCAAGGGATGTCCGGCGATCTGACCGAGCGCGGCCTCCAGCACATCCTGCACGGTGCGGCCGTGCTGCTGGCTCTGCCAGCCCAGGAAGGCATTCCCGGCGTACTCGACACCCAGCGCGATTCTCACCTTGTCACCATCCACATGAGGAACGCGAGCAGCGTGACGCCCAGCAGCAGATCGGCCACACCCAGGCGCTCGCGCTCCAGGTGCAGGCACTCGCCCCCGTCCTGCTCTTCTTCCGTCAGCCAGTCGCGCCAGCCGCGCCCGCCCGGCGCATCGACATAACGCAACACCAGCAGCATGCGCACGGCGATGCGCTCGGCCGACAGGCCGAACAGCGCAAAGGGCCGGCTCAGGGCGTAGAGACCGCCGACCAGGCGGTCGGTGGACAGGCGCTCGAGGAGGATCGCAACGCAGCACACCACGGCGAGCAGGCGGCCGGCATGTTCGAGCGCCTGCAGCACGCCTTCGCGGCTCGGGCTGAGGGCCGGCCAATCCACCAGCAGGGCCTCACCCGGTGTAAACCCGGCAAACAGTACCACGATGGCGATCAGCAGGAGGCGCACGCGGCGCACCAGCCGCAGCGTGCGCTGGCGCGCAAGCAGAAGGGCGAGGATCAGCAGCGCGCCGACGACGCCGAGCAGGCGGTCGGGCGCGAGGAACTGGAGCAGGCCGACCCCCACCACCCAGGCGAGGATCAGGCTTCCCGCATGCATCGCACTGCCCTTGCAAGACAGAACGCGCCCCAGCGGGGCGCGTTCGGAACGGAACGAAAACCGGTCGACTTCAAATGCACTCAGTCGAGCTTCGCCAGCATCTCGCGTGCAGTCTGCTGTTGGGTCGCGTCCCCCTCACGCAGCACTTCGTCGAGCAGTTCGCGCGCGCCTTCCTTGTCGCCCATCTCGTCATAGGCGCGAGCAAGTTCGAGCTTA
>JAUVWV010000279.1 GCA_030603925.1 Thauera sp.
GCCGGCGGCGGCCAGCACGCCGGCCACCTCCAGCCAGTCGTCCAGGCGCAGTTCGTGGCGGCGCGAGCACACCGTCTCGCCGAGATAGACGATGTCCACCGGGCTGTCGGCGATGTCGGCGTAGAAGTCCAGCGTGGCCTGGCGCGGCCAGTAGTAGAGCAGGGGTCCGAGGGCGATTTTCATGGGCATTTCGTCGATGATGCCATTGCCGTGCGCCCTGGGCTTGTCGCAGGGCGCATTCGGCAGGGGCTGCTGAACGGGGGCGGGCTTACTTCCACGGCCGGTAGTAGGCGCCCAGGGTGTGGCTCTGGCCTTCCGACACCTTGTTGAGTTCGGCCATCCAGGCCGGCTGCACGGCGAAGTTGTCGGCATCGGCCATCACGCGGTCGAGCGCGGCGCGCCACACCTTGGTGACCTGCGCGACGTAGGCCGGGCTGCGCTGGCGGCCTTCGATCTTGATTGCGCGCACGCCCACCCGGGCGAGTTCCGGCAGCAGTTCCAGCGTGTTCAGGCTGGTGGGCTCTTCGATGGCGTAGTAGGTCTCGCCATTGACGTCGAAGCGGCCCTTGCACAGCGTGGGGTAGCCGGCGCGCTCGCCGTCGGCGAAGCGGTCGATCAGGATGCCGTTCAGGCGCGTCTCCATGCCCTGCGGGGTCTGCTCCCAGCGCACATGCTTGCCGGGCGAGCAGGCGCCGTTGCAGTTGGGCGACTCGCCGGTGGCGTAGGCCGACAGCGCGCAACGTCCCTCGACCATGACGCACAGCCCGCCGAAGCCGAATACCTCGATCTCCACCGGCGTCCGGCCGATCACCTGTTCCACCTGGGCCAGCGAGAGCACGCGCGGCAGCACCGCGCGCTGGATGCCGAAACGCTCATGGTAGAAGTTGATCGCCTCGTAGCTGGTCGCCGAGCCCTGCACCGAGAGGTGCAGGCGCAGCTGCGGATGGGTCTTCGCGGCATAGGCCATCAGGCCGGGATCGGCCAGGATGACCGCGTCCAGTTCCATCTCGGCGGCGCGGTCCACGGCGGCGGTCCAGTCGCTCCAGTTGCCGGCCTGCGGATAGGTGTTGAGCGCCAGCAGCACCTTGCGGCCGCGCTGGTGGGCGTAGCGCACCCCTTCGCGCATGCTGGCCGGGTCGAAGTTGAGCCCGGTGAAGTTGCGCGCGTTGGTGGCGTCCTTGAAACCGAGGTAGACGCAGTCGGCGCCGTTGTCGATGGCGGTCTTGAGCGCGGGCAGGCTGCCTGCCGGGCAGACCAGTTCGATACGTTGCGTGGGGTTCATTTGGTTGCGGGGCAAGAAGAGCCCCGCAACCTTAGTCGCTGTGCCGCGCCGCCGCTTTGACCGGGGTCAAGGGGTGGGCGCGGCGAGGTGGGCGCGGCGGCGCTCAGCGCGCGTGGTGGGTGGCCGCGGCGGCGCGGTGGTGGCCGGCGTGCGGGCGGTGGTGGCTCTTCGGTCCCAGGTAGCCGCCGATCAGCATGCCGATGGCCGCTGCCACCAGGCCGATCAGCTGGGGTTCGACCTCGCCTTCCGGCACGGTGAACTCGAGCAGCAGCCAGGTCGCCAGGCCGAAGGCGATCGCCAGCGCGGCGCCCAGGTTGTTGGCGCGCTTCCAGAACAGGCCGGCGGCCAACGGCACGAAGGCGCCGGCCAGGGTGACGCGGTAGGCGTTCTCCACCATGTGGTGGATGGTGGCGTCGGTTGAGGTAGCGTAGACGGTCACCAGCACGGCGAACACCGCCACCGTGACGCGCGTGCTCCACAGCAGCTGGCGGTCGGTCATGTTGGGGATGAAGCCGCGCAGCACGTTCTCCGAGAAGGTCACCGACGGTGCCAGCAGGGTGCCCGAGGCGGTACTCATGATCACTGACAGCAGGGCGCCGAAGAAGATCACCTGGGCGGCGAAGGGCATGTAGTTCACGATCAGGTGCGGCAGGATCAGCTGCGTGTCCTCGTCCATCAGGCGCTCGACCATCTCGGCGTCGATCAGCGTCGCCGAATAGGCGAGGAACAGCGGCACCGCGGCGAAGAAGAAGTAGCTCACCCCGCCCAGCGTGGTGCCCCACACCGCGATGCGTTCGTTCTTCGACGAATTGACGCGCTGGAAGACGTCCTGCTGCGGGATCGAGCCCAGCGCCATGGTGAGCAGCGCGGCGGTCCACGCCAGCATGTCGAGGGCGTCGAGGCTGGGCAGCCACTCGAACTTGCCTTCGGCGGCGGCGCGCGAGATCACGGTGTCGAAACCGCCGGCCATGTCGCCCGCCAACCAGGTGACGTAGAGCAGGCCGGCGACGATGACGATCATCTGCACGAAGGTGGTGATGGCCACCGACCACATGCCGCCGAACAGGGTGTACAGCAGCACCACCGCGGCGCCGATCACCATGCCCTGGTTCATGGTCACCACGCCGTCGGAGAGCACGTTGAACACCAGGCCCAGGGCGGCGATCTGTGCGCCCACCCAGCCCAGGTAGGAGGCGATGATGCACAGCGAGAGGATCAGCTCGGTCTGGCGGTTGTAGCGCACGCGGAAGAAGTCGCCCAGGGTGAGCAGATTCATGCGGTACAGCGGGCGGGCGAAGATCAGGCCGAACAGCACCAGGCAGATCGAGGCGCCGAGGGGGTCGGAGATCAGCCCGCGGAAGCCCTCGTCGATGAAGGTGGCGGAGATGCCGAGCACGGTTTCGGCGCCGAACCAGGTGGCGAATACCATGGCCAGCACGATGTACATCGGCAGGTTGCGCCCGGCGACGATGTAGTCGCGGGCGTTATGCACCTTGGTGGCGGCCACCAGGCCGATGCCGATGGAGACGACGAGATAGGCGACGACGAGCCAGAGCAGCATGGAGGGCTTCTCCGCGAGGTTTTCGAGGAATTTTCAGCGGGGCGAAGTGTAGCAACGAAAACCCGCGCGGTGGGTGCGAAACGGCGCGTAATTCCGCTCAAGTGGCGCGCATCGGCGCACAAGGATGGTGCGTCGGGCGCTTCAGCGGCCCTGCGGCAGGGCGGCCAGCACCTCGCACACCGTGGCGGCAGCCTGCTCGATGGTCGGTTCGTCGATGACCAGCGGCGGAGACAGGCGCAGCACCGTGCGGTGGGTGTCGCGCGTGGCCAGCCCGCGGGCGAGCAGCAGTTCGGCCGCCAGACCGGCGGCGGAGCCCTCCGGGGCCAGTTCGATGCCGGTGAGCAGGCCGCGCCCGCGGATCTCGCGCACGCAGGGCGGGCGCTGTGCGGCGAGCAGCTCGCGCAGGCGCGTGCCGAGACGCTCGGCCTGTTCCCAGATGCGGGTTTCGAGCAGCAGGTCGAGCACTTCCAGCGCCACGGCGGCGCCGAGCGGGTTGCCGCCGAAGGTGGAGCCGTGGTCGCCGGGCTGGAAGACGTCCATCACCGCCGCGTCGGCGAGGAAGGCGGACACCGGCAGCAGCCCGCCGCCCAGCGCCTTGCCCAGGATGATGGCGTCCGGGCGCACGCCGTCGTGGTCGCTGCCGAGCAGCCGGCCGGTGCGCCCCAGGCCGGTCTGCACCTCGTCGGCGATCAGCAGCACATTGTGGCGGCGGCAGATTTCCGCGCAGCGCGCCAGATAGCCCGAGGGCGGCACGATGATGCCGCCTTCGGCCTGTACTGGCTCTACCAGGAAGGCGGCCGTGTTGGGCGTGATCGCCTCTTCCAGCGCGGCCGGGTCGCCGTAGGGGATGCGCACCATGCCGGGCGGGAAGGGGCCGAAGCCCTGGCGGTACTGGGCGACCGAAGACAGGCCGACGATGGCGATCGAGCGGCCGTGGAAGTTGCCGTTGCAGGCGATGATCTGGGCCGCGTCGGTGGGGACGCCCTTCACCTGATAGGCCCACTTGCGCGCCGCCTTGAGCGCGGTTTCCACCGCCTCCAGGCCGGTGTTGACCGGCAGCGCGCGCGGGTAGCCGAACATCACGCACAGCCGCTCGAGGAGCAGCGGCAGGCGGTCGTTGGAGTAGGCGCGCGAGGTCAGCGCGAGGCGTCCGGCCTGCTCGGTGAGGGCGCGCACCAGGCGCGGGTGGGAATGGCCGAAGCTGACCGCCGAGTAGGCGCTCATCATGTCGAGGTAGCGCCGCCCCTCGACGTCCCACAGCCACACCCCTTCACCGCGCTGGAACACCACCGGCAGCGGCGCGTAGTTGTGCGCGCCGAACTCGCGTTCGCGTGCGCGCAGCAGATAGGTGCCCGGGCCGAGCGCGGCCTCGGCGAAGGTCTTCACCCAGTCCGCGCACGCGCCGCGCGGATCGCGCGCGGGCAGGTACTCGACGATCTCCAGCGCGGCCAGGTCGCCGCAGCTGCGCAGCAC
>JAUVWV010000031.1 GCA_030603925.1 Thauera sp.
CGAAGAAGTCCATCACCTCGGCGCTGATGCCGACCGGCGGGCCACCACCATCGCTGCCGCCCAGCTCGGCGCACAACAGGGCCTGCACGATGCTGCGGATATCGCTGCGCTCGCGCAGCGGCGGCAGGGTCACGGTGAGCCCGTTCACCCGGTAGTACAGATCCTCGCGGAAACTGCCGTCGCGCACCGCATCGCGCAGCACGCGATGCGTGGCGCACACCAGGGAGATATCCACCGCCACCTGGCTGGCCGACCCCACCGGCGTCACGCTGCGCTCCTGCAGCACCCGCAGCAGGCGCGCCTGCATGCCCAGCGGCATGTCGCCGATCTCGTCGAGGAATAGCGTGCCGCCGTGCGCCTGCTGGATCTTGCCCACCGCGCCCTCACGCCGGGCGCCGGTGAAGGCTCCGCCGCTGTAGCCGAACAGCTCGGACTCGATCAGGTTCTCCGGAATGGCCGCGCAGTTGAGCGCGACGAAGGGGCCGTCGCTGCGCGGTCCGCTGTTGTGGAAAGCCCGTGCGAACAATTCCTTGCCGACACCCGACTCGCCCTGGATGAGCAGCGGAATGTCCTTGCCCAGGATGCGCGCGCCGCGGTCGAGTGCCAGTTGCAGGCGCTCGTCGCCGGTGGCGAGCGCTTCGAGCGTCACCTTGCCACCCGGGGGACACCCGCCGCGCACCCGCGCGGGCTGATCCCGACGTGTCACCGGGCGTGTCTCGACGCGCATCGGCACCGTGCTCTTGACGCGCACGTAAACCCGTTGCCCGTTGCGCAATTCCACCTCCAGCAGCGACCCCGGATCGCGCCCGGCGCGGTCAAGCAGGCTGCCGAAGGACAGCCGGAACAGGCCGTCGAGCCCGCCGCCCAGCCCTTCGCCCGGCGCAAGACCCAGGCATTCGCGCGCTGCGGCGTTGAGTCCGAGAACCCGCCCGTCGTGCGACACCGCCAGCAGACCTTCCTGCAGGCCACCCACGCACTCGGGACGCACATGGAAGGCCACCACGATGTCGCGCACGAAGGCGTTCTCGAACAGGCGCTTTTCCAGCAACTGTACCGACAGGCGTACCAGCCCCAGGGTATGCGGCTGGTAGTTGCGATAGTCGCCCGAGATGTCCAGCACCCCGCTCAACCGGCCCTGCGCATCGAACACGGGCGAGGCGCTGCAGGTCAGGAAACCGTTGCGATCGAGGAAGTGTTCGCCACCGCACACCTCCACCGCCTGCTGCTCCACCAGCGCGGTGCCGATGGCGTTGGTGCCGCGCAGCGCCTCGCCCCACGAGGCGCCCGGCTGCAGCGCCACGCGCTGCGCACGTCCGACGAAATCCGGATCCCCCAGGCTGTGCAGGATCACGCCGTTGCAGTCGGCCAGGATCACCATGCTGCCCGATGCACGGATCTGCTCGAACACATGCTCCATGATGCCGCCGGCCTGTTGCAGCAGATCGTTGCTGCGCTCGCGCAGATCGGACAGCAGGGCGCGCCCGGCCGGATCGCGGTCCACCGCCGCGCGAAAATCGATCCCCTCGTCCGCACAGCGCACCCAGGAGCGCAGCACCAGCGCCGCCACCCCATCCGCAGCATCGTCGCCGTGTTCGAAGAACTGCCGGCGTGCCGAACGGACGCGCAACTCGTGCGCGTCACGCAGCATGACCTTGCCTTCCATCCTCTCCTCCAGTCCCTTCCCCGTTCAGGCTCTTGCGGCCGTTTTTGTTTCGGGGTTGTGTCAGAACGTAGCACCTGCCACGTCTTGCAGCAACCTTGGTTCACCCGGCTGCCGCCGACAGCTATGCAAGTTCCTTACCAGGTTTCCGCACAGACCGCGTCGCAGCGCCGTTTCGGCCTGCGGCGCGCGCGCGGCGCGCCGGTTGGCATACCGCTTGCAGAACCGGCCTGCCCCTGGCTGAACACCGCCAACTGCGCCGCCGGCGCAGCGGCGCGACCGGCCCGACGATGGCTTCAACCGATGAATCAACCCGCAAAAGAGGACATACAAGGTGGAAAAGACCAACCAAATGGAGACACTGGCCCGCACCCTTCGCAACCTGGCGCTGGCCACGGCCCTGGCCGGCGGCACCACGGCGGCGCTCGGCCACGGCGACGTCACGCCCCAGGCGGTGGACGTCTCCACCCTGAAGGCGCTGGGCGCCGAATGGCGCGTGGAGAACCCCTACCGCGGCGACAAGGAGGCGATTCGCATCGGCGACTCCGCCTACAACCAGAACTGTGCGCGTTGCCACGGCCTGGGCGGCGTCTCGGGCGGCATTGCGCCGGATCTGCGTTACCTGGAACTGGACGCCGATGCCGACGAGTACTACATCGGCCGGGTACGCAACGGCGTCACGCGCAACGGCGCCGTATACATGCCGCCCTTCGAAGGCATCCTGCCGCAGGAGGCGATGTGGGCGATCCGCGCCTGGCTGGAGACCGTCCATGAAGAGTGATCGCCGCCGCTTCCTGCTTGCCGCGGGTGCGCTCTACGCCGGCAGCCTGCTGCCGGCACGCGCCGCCGCGCAACCCGAACTGCAACAGGCCGGTGCGCTGCGCATCGCGGTGTATGCCGACTTCGCACCCTGGTCGGCGCGCGGCAAGGGCATCGACATCGCGCTGGGCAAGGCGCTCGCCGAGCGCCTTGGCCTGCGCGCCGAGTTCGTCGAATTCGCCGCTGACGAGGACATGAACGACGACCTGCGCAACATGGTGTGGCGCGGCCACTACCTCGGCACCCGGCCGGCCGACGTGATGCTGCACGTGCCGGTGGACGTTCATCTGGCGCGGCGCAACGACAAGGTCACCATCTTCGGCCCCTACCACCTGGAGACCATGGCGCTGGCACGCGACAGCGCGCGCGTGCCGGCGGGGGCCTCCGCGACGGACCTGGAACTGTTCACCCGCGAGCGCATCGGTGCCGAGGTCGACACCCACGCCAGCGACTTCCTGCTGCACGTGCTGGGCGGACGGCTGCGCGACCAGGTGGTGCATTTCCGCAGCACCGAACTCGCCCTGCAGGCCCTGCAGCGCGGCGAGATTGCGGCGGTGCTGGGCACCCGCACCCAGCTGGAAGCCGGCCTGGGCGGCGCGCCCGGCTACGCGCTGGACAGCCTGACCATGCCCGAACTGCGCCTGCGCGGCTGGCCGCTGGGCATGGCGGTCAAGGTGGAACACACCGAACTGGCCGCCGCCCTGAGCGGTGCGCTGGCCGAACTGCAACGTTCCGGCGAGCTCGAGCGCATCTTCGCGCAACACGGCGTCAGCCACCGCGTACCCGACAGCCGCTGACGGTAGTGCTCCAGAATGTGACACCTGCTCCATCGTTGAGCAGGTGTCACGCTTGCTCGGGCCTGCGTCCGTGCTCCAGCGGACGTTCTCCGTGCCGGTGCGGGCCGCGGATTCCGGCCTGCGGCCTCCATCCAGGCTACGAATTCCACGGTCTCGTGCTGCCCGGATGGCGCGTAACGCAATCCGGGGCTGCGCGTGCTCGCGCCCCATTGCCTTGTCGATGGCGCTGCATTGTGGCGCCACAACCCCATGTGGGGCGAAGAACGCTCAGCCCCGCCCGCCCCCTGACAGTTCCGCCCATTCCTCATCGGTGAACAGCCGCGTGCGCGCATGGAAGGCCATGCCTTCCGGCCCCTCCAGCGAGAAATTGTCGCCCTGCCCGGGCAGCGCATCGATGATCAGCTGGGTCGCCTTGCTGTACGCGTAGTGCGAGCCGCCGACATACACCGGACTGCCGCCGATCTCGCCCAGCAGCACGTCGCTCGGGCTCAGCGCGAACTCGCTGCGCTTGAAGCAGTTCGGCGCGCTGCCGTCGCAGCAGCCACCGGACTGGATGAACAGTACCGGCCCGTGGCGTACCACCAGGCGTTCGATGAGCGCCAGCGCGGCGGGCGTGGCAATGACACGTTCGACCATGGAAACACTCCCTGCCGGCGCGCAAGCCGGCACACAAAAAAAAACGGGCGACCCGAAGGCCGCCCGAAGAGAACTCCCACGAGGAGGGAGAGGGAGACACCGTCGCCTGCGGCAGACGTGATGCCCGCCGCAGGCAGTGCGCCGTTTCAGAAGAAGCCGAGCGCGTTCGGGCTGTAGCTCACCAGCAGGTTCTTGGTCTGCTGATAGTGGTCGAGCATGACCTTGTGCGTCTCGCGACCAATGCCCGACTCCTTGTAGCCGCCGAAGGCCGCGTGCGCCGGGTAGGCGTGGTAGCAGTTGGTCCACACCCGCCCGGCCTGGATCGCGCGGCCCATGCGGTAGGCGCGGCTGCCGTCGCGCGTCCACACCCCGGCACCCAGGCCGTACAGGGTGTCGTTGGCAATGGCCAGCGCCTCGGCCTCGTCCTTGAAGGTGGTCACCGCCAGCACCGGACCGAAGATCTCCTCCTGGAAGATGCGCATCTTGTTGTGGCCCTTGAACAGGGTCGGCTCGATGTAGTAGCCCTCGGCCAGCTCGCCGCCCATCTTCGCGCGCTCGCCGCCGATCAGCACCTGTGCGCCTTCCTGCTTGCCCAGCGCGAGATAGGTCTGGATCTTGTCCATCTGCATCTGCGAGGCCTGCGCGCCCATCATGCTGTCGGTGTCGAGCGGGCTGCCACGCTTGATCGCGGCCACGCGCGGCAGCGCGCGTTCCATGAACTTGTCGTACACCGACTCCTGGATCAGCGCGCGCGACGGGCAGGTGCACACCTCGCCCTGATTGAAGGCGAACAGCACCAGACCTTCGATGGCCTTATCGAAGAACTCGTCGTCGGCGTTGGCGATGTCCTCGAAGAACACATTGGGCGACTTGCCGCCCAGCTCCAGTGTGGCCGGAATCAGGTTGTTGGCCGCCGCCTGGGCGATCACCCGGCCGGTGGCGGTGGAGCCGGTGAAGGCGATCTTGGCGATGCGCTTGCTGGTCGCCAGCGGCATGCCGGCCTCGCGGCCATAGCCGTTGACCACGTTGAGCACGCCCGGCGGCAGCAGGTCGGCGATCAGCTCGACCAGCAGCAGGATGGAGATCGGGGTGGATTCGGCCGGCTTGAGAACCACGCAGTTGCCCGCGCCCAGCGCCGGGGCGAGCTTCCATGCCGCCATCAGGATGGGGAAGTTCCACGGGATGATCTGCCCCACCACGCCCAGCGGCTCATGGAAGTGGTAGGCGATGGTGTTGTGGTCGATCTCCGACAGGCTGCCCTCCTGTGAGCGCAGGCAGCCGGCGAAGTAACGGAAGTGGTCCACCGACAGCGGGATGTCGGCGTTCAGCGTCTCGCGGATCGCCTTGCCGTTGTCCACCGTCTCGGCATAGGCCAGCAACTCCAGGTTCTGCTCGATACGGTCGGCGATCTTCAGCAGGATGTTGGCGCGTTCGGAAGCGGGCGTCTTGCCCCACTTGTCGGCCGCCGCATGCGCCGCATCCAGTGCGAGCTCGATGTCTTCCTCGGTGGAACGGGCGGCCTGGGTGTAGGGCTTGCCGGTGACCGGGGTGATCACGTCGAAATACTGACCCTTGACCGGCGCGAGCCACTTGCCGCCGAGGAAGTTGTCGTAACGGGACTTGTACTGGACCTTGGCGCCAGGGTTGCCGGGCAATTCGTACAGCATGGGATCTCCTCCAGTTCGGGGTTATGATGACGTTCAGGCGTCGGCATCCCATCTGCACGGCCTGTGCCAGGCGGCACAGCACGCCGCGCAGCCGGCTCCCGCTTCCTTTCGGATCAGTGACTTGCACACCGGAACCGGCGAGCGGCCTGGTCACGGACGCCGCCGGACGCTGCGACATCTGCTCCGTTTTGCCACACCTGTGCCACGGCTCAGCGCACCGTTTCACGACATCCCGATACCCATATCAATTGCATGGAAATACCCCGCCCCGCATTGCATGGCCCAGCACCGTTTACCGGCGCGGACCTCCCTGCGTGCAATCGGCATGGTTCCTGCATCGTTCCGACCCCATGAATCCCGCACCAGCCCGCCTTCCGCCACCGGCCGACGTCCTTGCTTCGTGGGAGCGCAGCCGCGCACACGGCCTGGGAGTAGACCAGCCGCTGCCGGACCCGCCGGTGGCGCGCGATCTCCTGGCCGACCGTCTGGAGGCCAACGCCCGCCTGTTGACCTTCTCCCGTCCGGTACTGGAGAACCTGCACCGCCAGATCGGCAGCCCCGACTCCACCGTGCTGCTGGCCGACCGCCAGGGCATGATCCTGTCCTCCGTGGGCGACACCGCCTTTCTCGACCGCGCAGCGCGCGTTGCCCTGAGCCCCGGTGCCTGCTGGAGCGAAGCCACGATGGGCACCAACGCCATCGGTACGGCCCTGCACCTGGGCAGCGCTGCCACCATCCGCGGTGCCGAGCACTACCTTGCGCGCAACCGCTTCCTCACCTGCGTGGCCACCCCCATCCTCGCGCCGGGTGGCGGCGTGCTTGGCATACTCGACGTATCGACCGACGCGCGCGCCGACATCTCGCACGCCGATGCCCTGCTGCGCACCACGGCGGAGCTGATCGAGCACCAGCTCATCGAAAGCCTGGACGATGGTTTCCTCACCTTGCACTTCCACCATCGCGCGGAACTGCTCGGCAGTCCGCTGGAGGCACTGGTGGTGTTCGACGAGGACGGCCGCATGGTCGCCAGCAACCGCCCGGCGCGCAGCCTGCTGGGGCTCGATCCGGTCAGTCCGGCGGTGTCGAGCGAGGACTGCTTCGCCACCTCCTGGGGCGGCCTGGTCGGCTGGGCCGCGCTGCGCCAGCCCACGCCATTCCCGCTGCGCACGCTGCACGGCGCCACCTACGCCGCACGCGCCACCCTCGTGGTCCGGCACCCGCGCGACAGGCAGCGCCCGCGCGGCCCGGCGCCCCAGCCGTGCTCCGGGCTTGCCGGCATGCGCCTGGGCGATGCACGCATCGCGGCCTTGCTGGACGAACTCGCGCTGGCGGCGCAGGAGCGCGCCCCGTTGCTGTTCGAAGGCGAAACGGGCAGCGGCAAGACGCATCTGGCACGCGCCTTTCACCATGATCACGGGGGCGCGGCAAGCGGCGCCCCGCTGGTCAGCCTGGACTGCAGCACCCTGCCCGCCGGCGCGCAGGGCGAGCAGCTGGCACTCGATGCGCTGTGCAGCGCCGCATCGGGCACCCTGCTGCTGTGCGAGATCGGCGCGCTGGCCGTGCCGCTGCAGGCCTTGCTGCTGAACCTGGGCGGCGGCCAGGGCAAGGCCCGGGTACTGGCCACCACCACCCGTCCGCTAGACGTCCTGGAACAAGCCGGGCAGTTCGCCCGGGCCGAATTCGACGCGCAGGCCGGACGCCTGTTGCGTCTGCCGCCCCTGCGCGAGCGCAGCGACTTCGACGCCCTGGTGCGCGGCTTCGTCCGCGAGACCTGCCCGCAGCGCGCGCTCTACGTCTGCCCGGATGCACTGGCGCTGCTGCGCCGCCACCGCTGGGCCGGCAACCTGCGCGAGCTGCGCAACCAGTTGCGCCTGATTCTGGCCTTGATGGGCGATGAAGCGGAACAGCTGTGCCCGGAGGACAGCCCCCCGGGCCTGTTCGACGAGGACGCGGAGCCGCCTCCCCCATGAAACGGCACGGCCGCCGCGGCGGCCGGCCTGCAGTGCACTATTCCAGGTAGTGCCCGACACCGATCAGCGAACCGCCCACCTTGCGCACGTAGGAGCGCTTCTTCTCCACCGCGTTGGTCACCGGATTGCGCCACACGTAGTCCACCGTGGCGCTGTCGGTGGTCTTCAGTTTGTCCACCATCTCGGCCACCAGCGCATGTCCGGCCGCATCGTGCAGACCGAGCGCATCGGTGTCGGTCAGCGCCGGATTCATGCCCATGGCCTGGAAGCGGCCGCTCGCCAGGTCGATCATGAACACATAGAGGTCGTTCCTGACGAACTCGCCGCCGCGGTTGTTGAAGGCCTCCGCCGCCTTCGCCGGGCCCTGCGCGCCGGCCAGCGTCACCGCGCGGTCGAGCATCTCGCGGGCCTCGTCGGCCGTGGCGCGCGGTGCCGAATAGCCCACGCCAAGCACGTAGTTGCCGATCTTGCGCACGTAGCTCACCTTCGGCTCGACCTTGTTGCTCACCCGGTTCAGCCACATGTAGCGCACCGTGGCCTCCTGGGTGCGCCGGGTGGCGTCGATCATCTCGCGGAACAGCGGATTTCCGGCGGCATCGGTGGTATTGAGCACGGTCAGCCCGACCAGCGCCTCGGGCGCCGCGCCGCTGGCGTGATACACCCCCTTGTCGTCGATCACGAACACGTACAGATCCTTGCGGACGAACTTGCCCTTCTGGTTGTTGAAGGCCACAAAGGCGCGTTCCGCACCGTTCTCCTCCATGTACTTGACGGCCTGCTCGAACATCGCGCGCGCCTCGCGCGGGGTCGAGCGCTCGGCCGCCAGGGCGCCGGCAGCGAGAAAGGTGGCCAGGGCAGCGGCAAGCGCCGAATTCAGGGTGCGCGTCTTCATTGCAAACGATCCTCTCTAGACAGACCCGGGACGGTCGGCGCAAACGGCGCTGTGCGCACCGCTTCTGCCGACAGCCCCGCAGCGCGGGGCGAGCGGCGCCCCGGACGGACATTGCGCCCGCCTGGAACGCCGCTGCGGCTCAGCTGCGGTGCAGCTTGAACACCCACACCGAACCGCCCTGCTCGAGGAAGTTCACCCGCTTGGCCACATCCCCGCCCCACAGCGGCACCGCACCGCCCCAGCCGGACACCACGGCGATGAACTGCTCGCCATTGTCTTCCCAGGTGATCGGCGGCGCGATGACGCCGGAGCCGGTCTGGAACTGCCACAGCTCCTTGCCGGAGTTGGCGTCGATGGCCTTCAGGTGGCCTTCAGGCGTACCGTAGAACACCAGGTCGCCGCCGGTGGCCAGCACCCCGCCCCACAAGGGCGCGTTGTTCTTCACCTCCCACTTGATGGTGCCGCTCACCGGATCCACTGCGCGCAGCGCGCCGATGTAGTCGTCGTTGAGCGGCTTGATGGTGAAGCCCGCGCCCAGGTAGGCCGCGCCGCGCTTGTAGGACACCGGCTCGTTCCAGATATCCATGCCCCACTCGTTGGCCGGCACGTAGAACAGGCCGCTCTTCGGGCTGTAAGCCATCGGCATCTGGTTCTTGCCGCCCAGGAAGGACGGCGCGACGAACACCGTGCTGCCCTTCTGGCCGTCGCCGCCGCCTTCGGCAAACGGGCTGCCCGGCCGGCTCTCTTCCTTCGGGATCGGACGCCCGGTCTTCAGGTCGAAGCCCGAAGCCCAGTCGATGCGGCTGACGAAGGGGAAGGCGTTGATCAGCTTGCCGTTGGTCCGGTCATTGACGAAGAAGAAGCCGTTGCGGTCGGCCTTGCCACCGGCCTTCACCAGCTTGCCGCTCTTCGGATCCTTGTACTCGAAGGAGACGAACTCGTTCACCCCGTCGTAATCCCATCCGTCATGCGGGGTGTTCTGGAAGTGCCAGGCGATCTTGCCGGTATCCGGATCGATCGCCACGGTGGAGGTCGAGTACAGGTTGTCGCCCGGGCGCAGGTGGCTGTTCCATGGCGCCGGGTTGCCGGTGCCCATGAAGATCAGGTTCACGTCCGGATCGTAGTAGGCCGACAGCCAGGTCGCCGCGCCGCCGGTCTTCCACAGGTCGCCCGGCCAGGTGGCGTTGGTGGTACCGGTGATGCCGTTCTCGATGGCCTTGCCATCCTTGTCGTACTTGTAACCCATGTGGCCTTCGACCACCGGACGGGTCCAGATCAGCTTGCCGGTCATCGGATCGCGCGCATCGACGCGCCCGACGATGCCGAATTCGCCTCCCGAATTGCCGGTGATCAGCATGCCCTTGACGATCTGCGGCGCGGCGGTGAGCGAGTAGCCGGCCTTGTAGTCCTCGATGCGCTCGCGCCACACCACCTTGCCGGTGTCCTTGTTCAGCGCCACCAGTTGGGCGTCCAGAGTGCCGAAGATCACCAGGTTGCCGTAGATCGCCGCACCGCGGTTGATCACGTCGCAACACGGCATGATGCCGTCGGGCAGGCGGTGCTCGTACTTCCACAGTTTGGCGCCGGTCTTCACGTCGAGCGCGAAGATGCGGCTGTAGGAGGCGGTGACGAACATCTTTCCGTCATGCACCAGGGGCTGCGACTGTTGGCCGCGCTGCTTTTCGCCACCGAAGGAGAAGGACCACGCCGGCACCAGATCCTTCACCGTGGCGGTATTGATCTTGGTCAGCGGGCTGAAGCGCTGGCCCTTGGTACCCAGGCCGTGCGTCACCACCTGCGAGGTGTTGGTGGCATCGTTCAGGATGTCGGCGTCGGTCACGTCCTTCGCCTGCGCACCCGCACTGCCCAGCGTGAGCAATGCGGCGGCAAGCAGCGTCGGCGCCAGGTGCCGACGCTTGGGAGTATGGATCTGCTCCATCGATTTTCCTCCTTGGTTTCTGTGTGTCTTGTCTGCGGATTGTTGTCGCCCCGGAACGCGGTGTGACCGGACAGGCGCACCGCCCGTCTGCAAGCCCCATGCCATCGCCCCACGCCCGCCCACGCCCCGCGGCCCGTGGCGATTGCGTGCGGTGAGACGCCTGCGCCACGCCCCTGCACAGGTGTTCCACATGTCAGCAACTGTCCCGAATCGGAACAGACGCAGCGTCACACCTGCCCGGACAAGGCGCTCCGCCGGGCTGGCACGTCGCTTGCACAAGGACACGCGACAGATGCGCGGCACGTATCGCGCACCGCAGGAGGAGACGAGACGATGCGATTCGCCACGACGATCGCCGCCCTATGGCTGCTGGGCAGCACCGCCTGGGCACAGAGCCCTGAAGACCCGCTGGCCTCTTCGCGCTGGGAGGACATGCGCCGCGTATTCTTCGCCGACGCCACGGTGGTGTTCGACGAACGCGTACGGGTCAGCGCCCCGGCCACCGCCGAGAATCCGCTCGACGTGCCGGTGCTGGTGGACGCCAGCCGGCTGCGCGGGGTGGAGGAAGTCGTGGTGTTCGCCGACTTCAACCCCATCCTCAAGGTGCTCGACTTCCGCCCGGGCGCGGCGCGCGCCAGCCTGGGCTTCCGCCTCAAGCTGCAGCAGTCCTCCCCGGTACGCGCCGCGGCGCGCACCGCCGACGGCCGCTGGCATGTCGGCGGCACCTGGGTGAACACCACCGGCGGCGGCTGTACCCTGCCCTCCACCGGCTCCGCCTCGCCCGAATGGCAGGAGCGCCTCAACGAAGTCAGCGCCCGCCTGTGGCCGCGCATCGACGGCGGCGAGCGCCTGCGCCTGCGCATCATCCACCCGATGGACACCGGCCTGGCCGACGGCGTGCCGGTGTTCCACATCGAACGCCTCAGCCTGCAGGGCGCCGACGGGCGCACGCTGATCGACATCCACCCGGCCGAACCGGTGGCGGAAAACCCGGTATTCACCATCGACCTGCCGCCCGGCCTCGCGCCCGGCGCGCTCGCCCTGCACGGCCGCGACAACAACGGCAACCGCATCGCCGCCGAGGTGGCCCGATGAGCGCCCGCCGGCTCTGCCTCGCCCTGCTCGGCGCCCTCTGCCTGGCAGCCGCCGCACCGCTGCGCGCCGATCCGGCGTTGTTCGACTATCGCCTCACCCCGCGCGCGCTGGCCGAGGGCGTGTACGTACTCACCGGCCTGCAGCAGGACTTCTCCACGCGCAACGGCGGCAACATCGTCAACACCGGCTTCATCGTCGGCGACAGCGGCGTGGTGGTGATCGACAGCGGCCCCTCGCTTCGCTACGGCCGGCAGCTGCGCGCGGCCATCGCCCGCGTCACCGCGCTGCCGGTGGTGCTGGTGATCAACACCCACCACCACCCGGACCACTTCCTCGGCAACCAGGCCTTCCCGCCCGCCACCCTGGCCGCACTGCCGGCCACCCGCGAGGGCATCGTGCGCGAGGGCGAGGACTTCAACACCAACATGTACCGCCTGGCCGGCGACTGGATGCGCGACACCGCAGTCAGCCCACCCACCGTGGCCCTCGCGCCCGGCCGCCTGCAGGCCGGCGGACGCGAGCTGGAACTGTTCGCGCTGGACGGCCACACCGGCGCCGACCTCGCCGTACTGGACCGCGCCAGCGGCACCCTGTTTGCCGGCGACCTGGTCTTTCACGCGCGCAGCCCCACCACCCCGCATGCGGTGATTGCGCGCTGGCTCGCCAGCCTGGACGTACTGGCGGCGCTGCCGTTCACCACCCTGGTGCCGGGCCACGGCCCGGTCGCGCAGGACGACACCCCGCTGCGCCAGACGCGCGACTACCTGCACTGGCTCGACGGCCAGCTGCGCAGCGCCGCCGCCGCCGGGCTGGACATGACCGAAGTGCTGGCCCTGCCGCTGCCGCGCCTGTATGCGCGCTGGGCGGTGGCGCAGGAGGAATACGCACGCTCGGTCGCCCACCTCTATCCGGCACTCGAACGGGCCACCCTGGAGCACCGCGATGAACGCTAGCCTGCCCCGCCCCCCGGCGCGCCTGCGCGACCGCATCTGCCTGCTGCTCACCGTGGTAGCCGCCCTGTTGCTGCTGCTCTCCAGCCTGGGCTGGGCGCGCGCCACGCGCGACGCGGTGCACGAGGAAGTGGAAGCCGCCACCCGGGTGGCCGAACAATGGCTGCAGGTGCTGGCCGCCGAAGCCGAGGCCGAACCCGAGCGCTTCGCCGCCCGCCTGGTGGCGGTGGGCCGCCTGCGCGCCAACGAGCTTACCATGTACGCCGCCGACGGCCGCCTGCTGTACCGCTCGCCCGGCCCCACCTACAAGGCCGGACGCGAAGTACCGCAGTGGTTCGCCGCGCTGATGACGCCGCAGTTCCAGCCCCGCCAGCTGAACGCCGGCGAACGCACCCTGGTGCTGCGCCCCGACGCCTCGCGCAGCGTGCTCGACGCCTGGGACGAACTGCTGCTCATCGCCGGCTGGGCGGCCGCCCTGCTGGCCCTGCTGTGGTTCGCCGCACGGCGCGGCATCGAACGCATGCTGGCGCCGCTCAGCGCGTTGGAAGACGCCCTCGCGCACGGTGCGGAAGGTCGCTTCGACACCCGCCTGCCGCGCCACGGCGTCGTCGAACTGGACCGCCTGGCCGACAACTACAACCGCCTCGTCACCCAGCTCGACCGCAGCCTGCTGCGCAACGCCCGCCTGGAAGAGGACCAGGCCTTCGCCCATGCGCTGAACGCCCGCCTGGAGGAGGAGCGCCGCCAGCTGGCGCGCGAACTGCACGACGAACTCGGCCAGAGCGTCACCGCGGTGCGCGCCATCGCCGGCGCCATCGTCCAGCGCAGCGCCGACCATCCCGGCCTGCACGGCAGCGCCCAGGCCATCCTGGCGCTCACCGGACAGATGCAGGACGGCGTGCGCGCCATCCTGCACAGCCTGCGGCGCAACGACACCCCGGCCGCGGTGCGCCTCACCACCGCCCTGCAGGACTACTGCGCCCACTGGGCCGCGCTGTACCCGGCGATCACCCTGAGTCCGCAGCTGGACAGCATCGACCGCTCACTGCGCGAGGATTTCTGCCTCGCCGTGCTGCGCCTGCTGCAGGAGAGCCTCACCAATGTCGCGCGCCACGCCGACGCCGATCGGGTCGTGGTCGTTCTGAGCAGCGATGCAGCCGGCCTGCAGCTCAGCGTGCGCGACAACGGCCGCGGCTTCGACCTCGAACGGCGCAGCGAACGCTACGGCCTGGCCGGCATGCGCGAGCGCGTGGGCGCATGGGGCGGCACGCTCGACATCGCATCCCTGCCGGGCGGCGGCACCCATGTGCAGGTCCGCCTGCCCTGGCCGGCACCGAGCGCCGCAGCGCATCCCCTGACCGCCGTTCCGCAGCCCTGCTGAACCCGCAACCCATCGACGAGGACTCCGCCATGACACAGCTCCCGCTCAACGGCAAACGCATCCTGATCGCCGACGACCATGCGGTGGTGCGCATGGGATTCCGCCTGCTGCTCGAAGGCGGCGGCGCCACCGTGGTGGCCGAGGCCGACAGCGGCGAGAGTGCCCTCGCGCTGTACGCCGAACACCGCCCCGACGTGCTGATGATGGACGTCTCCATGCCCGGCCTGGGCGGTCTGGGTGCGCTCGAACGCCTGCTCGCCCACCACCCGGACGCCCGCGTGCTGATGCTCTCCGCCCACGAAGACCTGCAGATCCCCGGGCGTGCGCTGAAGGCCGGCGCCACCGGCTACCTCTCCAAGCGTGCCGATCCGGTCGAGTTGCTGCGCGCACTGGCGCAGGTGGCGCGCGGACAGCGCTACATCGACCCCAGCCTGGCGCCACTGCTTGCGCTGGCCCAGCTGGGCGGCGCCAGCGACCCCTGCTGCACGCTCACCGACAAGGAGTTCGGCGTGTTCCTGCAGCTCGCGCGCGGCCGCTCGGTGAATGAGGTGGCGGCCACCCAGCACCTGAGCCCCAGCACCGTGGGCACCCACCTGTATCACATCAAGCAGAAGCTCAATGCCGACAACGCCGCCCAGCTCGCGCTGATCGCCGTACGCGCCGGGTTGATCGAGGCGTAAACGGCGCAACGCCGCCCGCAGGCGGCGCCGCAGCTCGAGTGGGCGGCTTGCGGGCCGCCCCCTGCCCCTCTTCGAATCAGAAGAAGATGGTGCCACCCAGCGCTCGCGGGCTCAGAAGCTGTGCTTCATGCCCACGGCGAAACCCCTGACACCGACACCGCTCAAGCCTTGCGAATTACCCTTGGGGTTGATGGTGAACGCTGCGTTCGAGCCGTTGCTGATCCGGGCGTAGTCCGCGTACAGCGTGGTCCGCTTGGACAAGGCGTAACGCGCACCGATCGCCCACTTCTTCGCATCGGCATGCGACAGGGTCCGGTCCTTGATCTGGCCGTAGCTTGCCAGCACTTTCGCACGCTCGTTCAGCGGCGCTTCAACACCGACGAACCAGTTGCGTCGATCGTATTCCTGGCCTGCGGCGAGCCCGCCCAGATTCTGGAGGCCTGCGGTATTCGCGTCGAGATCGATGTTTCCGCCGATCAGCGAGTTCTCGTCGCCCCTGATGACGTCGTACACGCCCGACAGCTTGACCACGCCGAAGTCGTAGGAGGCGCCCGTCGTCACCACATAGAGGCGGCTGTTCGAATAGCCGACAGCCTTGGTGGTTTCGTAGTCGAGATCGACGCTCAGCGGGCCGTTGGCGTAGATCATGTTGATGGAGAAGAGGCGGTCGTCGCCCGTATTGCCCCCGGCCGGCTTCACCGGCACATGGACGGCATTGAGCGCGCCCTCCTGGGTTTGCGTATTGGTCGACGTGGCCAGGATCAGGGTGAAGCCGTTGAAGCTCGGCGAGACGTAGGCCAGCGCGTTGGCGGCGCGATCATACTGCGTGGTCATCGAGGCGAAGTTGCCGACGGAGTAGTTGCCGAACGGGTTGTACTTACCGTAGATGCCGTAGCGCAGACCGTCCAGCTTGCCCGCGACCACCGTACCGAAGCCACCGGCCAGCCCGACATAGGAACGTCCCAGCCCTGACGAAGTGCCCACGTCGGGGTCGATCAGCTGCTGCAAGTCGAACACGACTTTCAGCCCGTTGCCCAGATCCTCCGCACCCTTGAAGCCGAGATAGCTCTCGGAGGCGGCGCTCTCCACGGCGTTATGCGAGCGCATGTTTGCCACTGCCCCGTTATTGCCGCTGCGGTGCACGTAACCCATATCGACATTGCCGTAGATGGTCACATTGCCCTGGCCGAAAGCCGTACCCGAAGCAGCGGCGACAATCGCCATCGTGATGATCTTCTTCGTCATGAATCGTCTCCAGATGATTCTCATTGATGTGCGCTGCCTGGACTATCCACCCATGCAGCGTCCTCCCCTGCCATCGCAGGAATGGCGTGGTGCCGGGCCACTGCAACAGTCGTACCAGTACCGTGCTTCGGGTAAGACGATGGCGGAAGATGCTCGAAAACACGCCCTTCCGGCTTCCCGGCGCCCCACGACGAGGTCCCCGGATGGTCATGATCGACGCAACGAAATCCGTCCCGTTTCCGGACAACTGCCACAGAACGCAACGCAGGACATGCATGCCGGATTGCTCAGGCACACGGCGAGCGCCGTATTCCGCGCATGCCACTGCAAACCGGGCCAGATCTCATGAAGGTGATTGATGGCGGCGTTTGGCCGCTTTTTGAGTACTTTTTTACGGACGTTGACGTCAACGTGCGCCTCACGACGGCACACCTGCACGGGACACTGATGACAGAACTGTCACAAGCTGGAACAAGCGCGCGACGCAATGCCAGGGCGCACCGCTGGCACGCATCCTGCACTTCTGAAGCTGCTGGCCGGCATGCGGTGTACAGCGACTTGTCGCCGCCCGACCGCAATCCGCGTGTATCTCCTCTTTCCCGGATCGCGCACCGGGAACTGGGGTACGGCTGCCGCTGCGGCAGTCGTACCCCTTCTTTTCTTTCCGCAGGGAAGTTGTCGGGCGGCGCCGGCCTCAGCCGCGCCGTGCAAGCTGGCCGAAGCCGCGCTGCGGGTCGTAGCCGCGGCAGGCCAGGACGAAGCAGGCCGCCGCGGTGCCGCACACGATCCACGGCGCCCAGCCCGCATCCTGGCCGTAGAGCGCAAAGCGCAGCCATTCCACCGCGTAGGTGAAGGGATTGGCCTGCGCGGCGAGGAAGACCCAGCGCGCGCCGGCCTCCTCCAGCTTCCACAGCGGATAGAGCGCGGTGGAGATGAAGTACATCGGGAAGATGACGAAGTTCATCGTGCCGGCGAAGTTCTCCAGCTGGCGCACCTGCACCGACAGCAGCAGGCCCAGCGCACCGAGCATCAGCGCCCCGCCGGTGGCTGCCAGCAGCACCTGCGGGGTGTGCGCGCCCCACAGCGGCAGGGTGGTGCCGAGCAGCGCGGCGATGGCGACGAAGGCCGCCGCCTGCAGCAGGGAGAGCAGCGTGGTGGCCGCCAGCTTGGCGAACAGCACCCAGGCGCGCGGCAGCGGCGCGGTGAGCAGCAGGCGCATCATGCCCATCTCGCGGTCGTACACCATGGCCAGCGAGGACTGCATGCCGTTGAACAGCAGCACCATGCCGATCAGCCCCGGCGCAATGTATTCGTCGTAGGTGATGTAGGTGTCGTAGGGCGGCACGATGGCCACCCCGAACACATTGCGGAAACCCGCCGCGAACACCGCCAGCCACAGCACCGGGCGCACCAGTGCGGAGACCAGGCGGCCGTACTGGCGGAAGAACTTGAACAGTTCGCGCGCCACGATGGCCCACAGCGCCTGCAGCGCGTGGCGCACGGCGGCGCCACTGCGGCGGTTCAGCGCGGCGCCCGGCATCGCCGCTCGGCCTCGTCCGCGCCCAGGGTGTCGAGCACGTTCTTCGGGTGCAGCACGCCATCCACCGGTGCGCTGGCCAGCACGCCCTGCCCGTCGGTGAGCAGCAGGGTCTGGCGCAGCTGGCCGTCCCACGGCCGGAAGGCCAGCGGCACGCCCTTGGAACCATCCACCCGCAGTGCGCCGAGTGCCGCCGGGGCACGGCCGTCGCCCGCCAGCACCGCCGCCACCGCGGCCTTGCCGCCCATCCAGGCCGCCCAGTCGTGCGCGCTCATCGCCCGCCCGTTGGCGCGCTGGAAGCGCCGTGCCACCTGCGGCGCGCCAAAGCGTTCGAACTGCGCATGCCAGGCCAGCGCCACCAGCCCGGCATCGCCCACCACCGGGCGCGGCAGCGCGGTGCGATAGGGCAAGGCGCGGGCGAATTCGCCGTCCGCATCCACCACCCAGACCACGTCGTAGTTCGCTCCGCCGGTGAGCAACTGCGGGTTGGCCAGGTTGCGCTCGCGCGGATCGGCAGACAGCTTGAAGGGCTTTTTCGCCACCAACTCCAGGCCGTAGCGCTTCAGCGCGGCTTCGGCCACCGCCACCCGGGCGGCGTCCGGCGCCGTGCTGCCGGCCAGCAACAGCACCTTGCGCCAGCGCCGCTCCACCAGGGTCTGCGCCAGCGCATCGGCGCGCATGCGCTCGCTCGGCAGGGTGTGGAAGAGGTTGGCGCGGCAGTCCGCCTCGCGCAACGTGTCGGCCGCCGCGCCCAGGTTGATCACCGGCACCTGCACCGCGTCGGCCAGCGCCGGAATCCAGGCCGCCGGCAGATCCACCAGCAGCAGCGCCGCCCCGCCCTGCACCGCGCGCTGCGCGGCCGCCCGCGCGGCCTCGGGCGAGGCGGCCGTGGCCTCGTCGAGCAGCAGACGATGGCCGGCGGCCTGCAGCTCGAACTCGCTTTCCGCCAGCGCCAGGCGCACGCCGTCCGCGGCCGGCCCGGTGGGGTGGCCCAGGTAGGCGCGCTCCACCCGGTTGCGCTCCAGGCGCGGATCGTCGGCCGGGGCCAGCAGGGTGATGCGGAACTCGGCCGCCTGCGCACCGCAGGCCATGAGGCCCGCGAGCAGTCCGGCGACGCCCTGCAGCAGCGCTCGGCGCATGACTTACTCCACCACCAGCGCAGTGTGCGGCACGCGGCCGACCGGGATGGTCTTCAGCGCCCTGGCACTGGCCACATCCACCACGGTGAGGTCGTCCGAGAGGCCGTTCACCACGAACAGGCGGGATTCGTCGCCATTCAGCGCCACGCTCCAGGCGCGCTTGCCGACCAGCACCAGCGACTGCACCTTGCGGCTGGCGACATCGACGAACGCGACGTGGTTGGCCTTGCCCAGGCCGACGAAGGCGCGCTTGCCGTCGCGGCTGAAGGCCAGACCCACCGGGGTGATGTCCTCGCTGCGTGCGCCCTTGACCTCGAAGCGCAGGGTGTCGACCACCTCATGGCTGCCGGTGGAGATCACGCTCACGCTGGCGTCCAGCTCATTGCTCACCCACAGCTCGGCGCCATCCGGGGTGATGGCGAAGCGGCGCGGGCGCTTGCCGACCTGGATGTTCTTCAGCACCTTGCCGCTGGCCGCATCCACCACGTGCACCAGATTGGCCACTTCCGAGGTCACATACACGATCTTGCCGTCCGGCGAGACCTTCACGCCTTCGGGCTCCTGGCCAACCTTCACCGCCGAGACGCGCTTGCCGCTGGCCACATCCACCACGCCCAGTTCGCCGTCGTCCTCGTTGGAGACGTAGAGCGTCTTGCCGTCGGGCGAGAGATCGAAGATCTCCGGGTCGTCGCCCAGCTCGATGCGGCGCACCGACTTGCGGCTGGCCAGATCGATCACGTCGGCCGCGTTCGACTTGGTGCACGCCACCAGCAACTGGCTGCGGTCGGCGGAAAGCTGCATGTGGCGCGGGCGCTGGCAGGTGGGCACGGTGCCGGTCACGCTCAGGGTGGCCAGGTCGATCACGGTCAGCGCGTCGTCCTTCTCGCTGGAAACGAACAGGGTGCCGGCCTGCGCGGCGGCAGCGGTGCAGCACAGCGCCAGCGCGCCCATGAGGCTCGGCAGGCGGCGGGATACGGCGGTCTTGGGGATCATGGGGTGTCTCCTTGTTAGGCGATGGGTGATCAGGTGTGCGGTGACGCTTCGGCGCTCTGGCCGACCGCCTTCAGAAAGCCCTGCTCCAGGCTGGCTTCGCCCAGCGCGGCGGTCACCGCCGGCTGGGTGCCGTCGGCCAGCACGCGGCCGCGGTGCCGCACCACAAGCTGGGCGGCATCCTCGATTTCCTCGATCCAGTGGGTGGCCCACAGCCCCGCCATCGGCTGCTGGCGCATGCAGTCGGCAATGTGGCTGCGCAGCGCGCGGCGCGAGGCCAGGTCCAGCCCCACGGTGGCTTCGTCCATCAGCAGCAGCGCCGGGCGGTGCAGCAGCGCGCGGATCAGTTCCACCCGGCGGCGGTTGCCGCCGGACAGCTCGCGCACCGTGCGCCCGCCCTGCCCGGCCAGCTCGAACTGCGCCAGC
>JAUVWV010000275.1 GCA_030603925.1 Thauera sp.
ATGAATTGCTCGCTAGACTTCGCGGCCTGCTGCCGCTGGCCGCTTCGATGAGGCTAGCCGCGTATCTCTGTCTGTGCTTGGTCGCACTACCCGCCGCCGCCGCGGCGCCAGCTTGGCTGATCGCCACTCCCGACGAGACTGCGCGCGCGGGGGCACCGATCATGCTCGATATCGTCAAACCGGCGGCGCAGGCGGATTGGCCGGACACTCTCAGGCTCAGGTTAGTGCGCGACGACAGAGCGCTGGAAGTGGAACTTGCTATTGTAGATCCGGTTTTGACAGAGGACACACGCCGAACGTATCGCGGGGTATTGCCTGCCCATCTATCAGGGCTGGTTCGGGCACATCTGGCTGGAGCCGAATCGAACCGGCTGGCCCTCGTGGTCACTGCCGCCGATCCGATCGAGCGGATGCGTGCGCCCATGTATAGCGACGCGACGCCCGTCACGCGATCCAGCGGTACAGGCAGCAAATTATTTGCCACGGACGAACCGGTGTTGTCGGCCAATGAGCCCATGTACTTTGTCGTGGGTGGTGGTGGCGGAGCCACTGCCCGTTTCCAATTGAGCTTCAAGTACCGGCTGTTCGACCCTGATAGCCGTCCGGTGCAGTGGATTCCCTTTCTATCCCGCCTGCATTTCGGCTATACGCAGACTTCAATATGGGATCTGGGCGCCAATTCGTCGCCATTTCGCGATACCAGCTACCGGCCCAGTCTCTTTTGGCAGGGAGAGACTCATGGCGAGAGCCGCCTGATGCCCGAGGTGCTGCGCGCCGGTTTCGAGCACGAATCAAACGGTAAGGATGGCGTGAATTCACGCAGCATCAACACACTCTTCGCGCAGCCCGTCTGGCGCACCGGATTTTCGGATGGACGCACGTTGACCTTCGCTCCCAAGGTTTATGGCTATCTGGAAAAATCAGACAACACGGACATCCAGCGCTACCGGGGTTATGCGGACTGGATTCTCCGCTATGGCCACGAGGACGGCTGGCTTTTGGCGATGCAGTTGCGCAATGGCACCTCCGGACATGGCAGTGCCCAGTTCGATCTTTCCTACCCGCTACGCCAACCGTTTTTCGCTCGCACCGGCGGCTTCCTGCACTTCCAGCTATTCAAGGGGTACGGTGAAAGTCTGCTCGACTACAATATGGACCGTGGGACGCAAGTGAGGGTGGGGTTTTCAATTGTCCGATAACGAGGCAGAAACATGAGGAATGATAAAAACACTCTGCCGCGCACGGTTGTTGTCTTCGTGCTGACAACGCTGGTAGCCACGAGTCACGTCGTCCATGCGGATGAGTTGGGCGGGCTCGCCGGGAGCCTCGATGGATATCACAGTATTGCCTTGAGCTATCAAACCGCACCTTTCTGGCAAGGAGAGTTAGCAGCCCATCCCCTCGACGTGAGTCTGGAATACTCGCTGGGGATGGTGCGCGCAGCCTCTGGCCAGTCCAACCGCGACCTGTTGCATGTTGGCGTCACGCCCTTCGCACGGTGGTGGTTTGCTTCGAATACCGGGGTCGAACTGGGTGTTGGCGCGAACGTGTTTTCGGGTACCCATCTTGGCGACAAAAACATCTCGACCACATTTCAGTTCGGCAGTTCGGTTGGCTTGTTCCATCGACTGCAGGGCACACCCTGGCTGCTTGGACTGCGTCTGACTCACTACTCCAATGCCGACATCAAGCAGCCCAACCCAGGCCAGGACTATGTGCAACTGCGAGCTAGCTACTTTTTTCCTTGAGAGAGGGACGAGGCATGTTGTGTGGCTACACGTAGAGACTTCGTGACAAGGAGCAAGAAGATGATGAACGCTTCTATCCGGCGAGAAGACGCGCCCATCCGAATGCAGTTGGATGGACAACTGCGCGGCGTAGCCTCCCTGTGTGCGCTGGCAGGTGTTCTGGCAGTGACCGGCTGCTCACTGGCCCCCCGCCATGAAACTCCGACGCTGCCGGTCGCCACGGCCTATCCCGCCGATACCCAGATGCACCCGAACGCAACAACCGAAGGCCGCATCGCCCCCCAAATCGCCTGGCGCGACTATTTCGTTGATCCACATCTACGGGTGCTCATTGCCCAGGCCCTGGATAACAGCCGCGATCTGAACGTCGCGGTACTGCGCGTCGCGGAAGCACGGGCCGCTTATGGCATCCAGCGGGCTGACCAGTTGCCGACCATTGCGGCCACGGCCAATGGCAGCCGGGCACGTGTGCCGGGCGATCTCAACATGAGCGGGCAATCCATTGTCAGCAGCCAGTATCAGGTGGGCGCGGGGCTGTCCACCTGGGAGTTGGACTTCTGGGGCCGCGTGCGCAACCTGAAGGATGCCGCCCTAGAAAACTTTCTGGCTACCGATGAGGCGCGCCGAGCAATCACGCTCAGCCTGATTGCCCAGGTGGCGGACAGTTATCTGACGCTGCGCGAACTGGATGAGCGCATCGCGCTGGCGCAGCAGACCATCGCCAGCCGCGAGGAATCGTTGCGCATTTTTAAGCGGCGCTTTGAAGTCGGAGCGATCGCAAAGATGGACCTGGTACAAGTAGAGGTTCTTCTGCAACAGGCGCAAACCCTGGCCGCGCAACTCGAACAGGGGCGAGCCGTCCAGGCGCATGCGCTGACTTTGTTGGTCGGCTCGCCGCTACCGCCGCTGCCGGAAAACACCGGCCTCGGTGACGATGCCTTGGCGCGGGAACTGCGCGTCGGCCTGCCCTCCGACCTGCTGTTGCAACGCCCCGACATCGTCGCGGCCGAGCACCAGCTGCGCGCCGCCCAGGCCAACATCGGCGCGGCGCGCGCGGCCTTTTTTCCACGCATTACTCTGACCGGTTCGGCAGGCACGGCCAGCGCCGGGCTCGATGGCCTGTTCGATTCCGGCAGCCGCGCCTGGAGCTTTATGCCCAGCCTTTCCTTGCCGATTTTCGATGCCGGGCGCAACCGAGCCAACCTTGATCTGGCCGAAGTCCGCCGCGACCTGGCGGTGACGAATTATGAAAAGACCGTGCAGGCGGCTTTCCGTGATGTGTCCGATGCCTTATCCGCCCGCCACTGGCTGACTGAACAGGTGCGCATCGCACAGGCGACGCTGGCGGCGCAAACCGAACGTGCGCGGCTATCCCAGTTGCGTTACGACAATGGCAGCGCCCCTTATTTTGAAGTCCTGGATGCCCAGCGCGAGTTGCTCACGGCCGAGCAGCAACTGGTGCAAACGCGACGCGCCCTGCTCTCCAGCCGCGTAAGCCTGTATGCAGCGCTGGGCGGCGGCAGCCAGGAATTTGCCGCCCCGGCGGATACGGCAACCCGCCAGGCAAATTAAAACGACAGCACACACGAGAACTCACCATGAATCCATTAAGCCCTGCACTCAAGAAAAACCTGCTCCTGGCCGCTGCGGCCATTGCCATTGCGCTGCTCGCCTGGGGCGTGTGGACGATGACCCGCCCGAAAGGCCTGGGCGAAGGCTTTGTCAGCGGCAATGGCCGTATCGAAGCCACCGAGATCGATGTCGCCACCAAGTATGCGGGGCGCGTGGTCGAGATTTTCGCCTTGGAGGGAGATTTTGTGCAGGCAGACCAGGTGCTGGCGCAAATGCAGATCGATGTGCTCACCGCGCAGCGCGATGAGGCGCGCGCCCAGCAGCAACAGGCGATTACCGGCGTGGCGAGCGCCGAAGCGCAAACCAGGATGCGTGAAAGCGACCTGGCGGCGGCGCAAGCCATCGTCGTGCAGCGCGAGAGCGAACTGGATAACGCCAAACGGCGCCTGACCCGTTCGCAAACGCTATCGCGTGAAGGCGCGACATCCATCCAGCAACTCGACGACGATCAGGCGGCAGTGCATAACGCCCAGGCCACATTGGCTGCGGCCAAAGCCCAGGCAAAGGCGGCCGAAGCGGCCATCGCGGCAAGCAAGTCACTAGTCACCGGTGCCCGCGCCGCTGTCGAGGCCGCCGCCGCGACGATTGCGCGCATCGAGGCGGATATCAAGGACAGCCAGCTCAAGGCGCCGCGCGACGGCCGTGTGCAGTATCGCGTGGCTCAGCCCGGTGAAGTGCTGGGTGCCGGCGGCAAGGTGCTCAACATGGTGGATCTGAGCGATGTCTATATGACCTTCTTCCTGCCCGAGACGGTGGCCGGCAAGGTCGCGCTGGGCAGCGAGGTGCGTCTTGTGCTGGATGCCGCGCCCGGCTATGTGATTCCCGCGCAGGTGTCGTTCGTCGCGAGCGTCGCGCAATTCACGCCGAAAACCGTGGAAACCGCAGTTGAACGGCAAAAGCTCATGTTCCGGGTGAAAGCCCGCATCGATCCCGAGCTGCTGAAAAAACACCTGAAGCAGGTCAAGACCGGCCTGCCCGGCATGGCCTGGATCAAGCTGGACCCACAGGCCGAGTGGCCTGAATCGCTCAAGATCAAGGTCGC
>JAUVWV010000277.1 GCA_030603925.1 Thauera sp.
CGCGGCCAAGGCCGCTCCTACGGGAGCTTGACCACCTGCCCGGTCCCGCGCAGCGCGCACACGCGCTGGACCACCGCGGGGCGCGGTGCGGCCACTTCACCCTGCTCGAAGGCGACGATGCGGCAGCCGTCGGCCAGGCGCTCCAGCAGTTCGCCGGGGCGCAGCAGGAAGTCGGGATTGGACGGCTTGCCGAAGCGCTCGTTGCCGAGCATGAAGGTCTCGTAGATCAGCACGCCGCCCGGCGCGAGGCAGGCGAGCAGTTCGGCGAAGCGCGGACGGTACAGGTAGTTGGTGACCACGATGCCGTCGAAGCGCGCGCCGGCGTAGGGCCAGGGGCCGTCCTCCAGCTCGGCCTGCCGGGGTGTGACGCCGGGCACATCCCGCAGACCCGCCAGCGCCGCCGCGTCGCGGTCCACCGCCTCGACCGCGTAGCCGCGCGCGGCCAGCCAGCGCGCGTGGCGGCCGCCGCCGCAGGCCAGGTCCAGCACCCGCCCGCCGGCACGCACCAGCGGGGCGAAGCGGGTCACCCAGGCAGATGGCGCGGGGCTTACGGCGTGCTCCATCAGCGGTCGATGCCCGCGAGGTGGATGGCCTTGATCTCCAGGTATTCGTCGATGCCGTGGGTGGAACCTTCCCGCCCCAGGCCGGACTGCTTGACCCCGCCGAAGGGCGAGACCTCGTTGGACAGGATGCCGGTATTCACCCCCACCATGCCGTACTCCAGTTCCTCGGCGACGCGGAAGATGCGCCCCACGTCGCGCGAATAGAAGTAGGCCGCCAGGCCGAACTCGGTGTCGTTGGCCATGCGGATCGCGTCCTCTTCGGTATCGAAGCGGAAGATCGGCGCCACCGGGCCGAAGATCTCCTCGCGCGCTACCCGCATCGCCGCGGTGGCGCCGGCCAGCACGGTGGGCTGGTAGAAGGTGCCGCCCAGCGCATGGCGGGCGCCGCCGGCCAGCGCGCGGGCGCCCTTGGCCACTGCGTCGGCCACCAGCTCCTCGACCTTGGCGATCGCCGCGTCGTCGATCAGCGGGCCGATGGTCACGCCCTCCTCCACCCCGCGGCCAACCTTGAAGCGGCTCATCGCCGCGGCCAGCTTCTCGGCAAAGGCGTCATGGATGCCGGCCTGCACCAGCAGGCGGTTGGCGCACACGCAGGTCTGCCCGGCGTTGCGGTACTTGGAGGCCAGCGCGCCTTCGACCGCAGCGTCCAGGTCGGCGTCGTCGAACACGATGAAGGGCGCATTGCCGCCCAGTTCCAGCGACAGCTTCTTGATGGTCGGCGCGCTCTGCGCCATCAGCAGCCGGCCCACCTCGGTGGAGCCGGTGAAGGAGAGCTTGCGCACCACCGGGCTGGCGGTGAGGGCCCCGCCGATCGCCACCGGATCGCCGGTGAGCACGTTGAACACGCCCGGCGGAATGCCCGCCTGCTCGGCCAGAACGGCCAGCGCGAGTGCGCAGTAGGGCGTCTGCTCGGCCGGTTTGATCACCACCGTGCAACCCGCGGCGAGCGCCGGCGCGGCCTTGCGGGTGATCATCGCCGCGGGAAAGTTCCACGGCGTGATCATCGCGCACACCCCCACCGGCTGGCGGATGGCGAACAGCCGGCGGTCGGCGCCGGTGGTGGGGATCACCTCGCCGCCGGCGCGCTTGGCTTCTTCGGCATACCACTCGACGAAGGAAGCCGCATACAGAACCTCTCCGCGCGCCTCGGTCAGCGGCTTGCCCTGCTCGCGGGTCATCAGCAGCGCCAGCTCGTCGGCGTGGGCAACGATCAGCTCGAACCAGCGGCGCAGCAGCGCAGCACGCTCCCTGGCCGGGCGTTTGCGCCAGGTGCTCCAGGCCGCATCCGCGGCGGCGATGGCGCGTTGCGCTTCGGCCGCCCCCATATCGGGCACCCGGCCGAGCGTCTCGCCGGTCGCCGGGTCGTTGACGGCAAAGCTCGCGCCGCCGTCGGCATCGACCCAGTCACCATTGACGAAGGCCTGCTGACGGAAAAGGGAGGATTCGGTGATGTTCTGCATGGTCAGGTTCCGCTTGATGGTGGGCGGGGCCGGCGAGGGTATCCGCTGGCGGGAGCCGATGATTCTAGCCCGCATCCCGATGCACTTCACCCCCGGCGGGGGCTTGGCGGCGGCGTGCGCCCTCCTACGCCGGATGGCATATCCGGGCATTTCCCCCATGACACCCATGGAAAGGGTCGAAGCGCCCGACGATATGTGATATAGAAGTGCCACCATGCGACATAGGAGGCGTCGTCCAGCGACGGATGCCTTGTGAAGCGGCATGCACCTCTTCTCCCCGGCGCGGCACTGGCGATCGCGTCGTACGCTGCGCCGCTGAGCGCCGCGGACGGCCTGCAGTCCGCGGACGCATGGTTCGCCGCCGCGCTGGTGCTCGCCGCCCTCATCCTCGCGGTGCCGCTCAGCCTGCGAATCCTGCGCGACTGGCAGATCGCCCGCGTGCAACACGCCGCGCAGGACGCCGAACGCCTGGCCACCGAGCGCGCGCTGCGCGAGAGCCAGGCCCGCTACCGCGAGGTGGTCGAGTCGGTGAACGAGGTGATCTTCCGCACCGACGCCGCTGGCCGCCTGACCTTCCTGAACGGCGCCTGGAAGAACATCAGCGGCTTTCCGGTCGCGGAGAGCCTGGGCCAGGAACTGTGCGCCTTCCTCCATGCGGACGACGTTCCGGCCGCAAGGGAGAACCTTGCCGATGTGGCCGCGGGCAGGCGCGTCTCGTGCCAGTGCGAACTGCGCCTGCGCACCCGCAGTGGCGAGATACGCTGGATAGAGGCCACCGGTCGCGCCGTGCGGGAAGGCGACAGCGGACCGCCGGGCCTGGCCGGCACGCTCGATGACATCTCGGCGCGCAAGGTTGCCGCGCTGACCCTGGTCAACATCAACCAGGAGCTGGAATACCGGGTACGGGTGCGCACCGCCGAACTGGAGAACTCCAACCGCGAACTGGAGGCCTTCTCCTACTCCGTGTCCCACGACCTGCGCGCGCCGCTGCGGGCGATCGACGGCTTTGCCCGCATCCTCGAGGAAGAGCTGGACGACAAGCTGGAGCCCTCCTCGCGCGCGCATCTCGAACGCATCCGCAAGGCCACCGACCGGATGTCGCGACTCATCGACGACCTGATCGACCTCGCCCGCCTGACCCGCCAGCCGCTGACCCGCGAAACCGTCGACCTCTCCGAGATCGCCGCGCAGATCGTCGACGAACTGCGTGCCGAAGACCCCGGGCGCCGGGTGGAGGTGCAGATCACCCAGCGCATGCTGGTCAATGCCGACCGCAACCTGATGCGCATCGTGCTGGAGAACCTGCTGCGCAACGCCTGGAAGTTCTCCGCCCGCCGCCCGGTGGCGCACATCGTCTTCCGCGCTGAACGCGACCGCGACCGCAGGGTCTTCTGTATCAGCGACGACGGCGCGGGATTCGACATGGCCTTCGCCGCCAACCTGTTCCGCCCCTTCCACCGGCTGCACACCGACCAGGAGTTCTCCGGCACCGGCATCGGACTGGCCACCGTGCAGCGGATCATCGCCCGCCACGGCGGGGTGATCTGGGCGCATTCGCGGCCGGGAGAAGGCGCACAGTTCTACTTCACGCTGGACAGCCCGGGAGCGGCCGAGCAATGAACGCCAACTGCTTCACGTGGCAATTGCGCAACGGGAGCGGTCGTGGATTTGACTTGTGTCACAATTCGTCATTGTGCACTGCACTATCCTTGCGGGCGCACGCGGCCACCACCCTACCAGGCTGAACGCCGCCCGGCCCGGCCCAACACCCGTCGGCCGGCACGACAACACGAATACACCGTAGCAGGTACCGCACCATGAAAGAAAAGCACTACCTAACGCCGCTGATGGAACCGCGCTCGGTCGGCGTCATCGGCGCCAGCGAGCGCGAATCCTCGCTCGGCAACGTGCTGATCCGCAACATGCTGGACTCGGCCTTCAAGGGCCGGCTGTTCGCCATCAACCCCAAGCACGAATCCGTGCTCGGCGTGCCCTGCTACAAGTCGGTGGAAGACGTGCCCCACCGCCTCGATCTCGCGGTGATCGCCGTCCGCGCCGACAAGACGCCGGCCCTGGTCGACGCCTGTGGCCGCGCCGGCGTGAAGGCGGTGATCGTGCTCTCCGCCGGCTTCTCCGAGACCGGCCCGCGCGGCGCCAAGCTGGAACGCCAGGTGGTGGAAGCCGCCCGCCGCCACCGCATCCGCCTGCTCGGCCCCAACTGCCTGGGCATCATGCGCCCGGAACTGGGCCTCAACGCCACCTTCGCCCACGCCAGCGCCAACAAGGGCAGCATCGGCCTCATTTCGCAGTCCG
>JAUVWV010000292.1 GCA_030603925.1 Thauera sp.
AACAGGCCCATGCCTACCTCAGTAGTTGTTCCAGTTGATCGTCTTGCGCGGCGCGCGGCTCACCATGCGCCCCGGCGCTTGCGCGGTGGCGGTATCGGTGGCGCCCAGGCTCACGCGGCCGTCGCGCAGGTCGCGCAGGTATTCGTCGGCCCAGCGTGTGTTGTCGGTGGCGTCCTTCGACACGGTGGCGCCCATCAGCCGGCGCAAGACGATTGCAGCCACCACGCTGGGCAGGTCGCTGCCGTCGACCAGGTGGTCGGGCAGCGGCAGCACGCCCTTGTAGCGCGGGGCGATGTAGGTGTCCGCATGGCGACTGGCGCGCTCAAGACTGTCGTTGAGCGAAGCCAGCGCCTGCTGGCCCAACGCCACCGCCGCCGGCGCCCAGGTGCTGGTGTCGGCGCCTTCGAACAGCGCGCGCAGCAGCGCACCTGGTACGCGGGCGTCCTGCGCCACGCGCTGGGCCACGTCGTCCCAGCCGCGCGTTGCCAGGCGCGCCACGTCGGCGGCGGTGGCGTAGGCCATGGCGGTCAGATGCCCCGCACGATGCGGATGATGTCGCCGGCCGCCAGCGCCTCGTCCAGCGACACGCCTTCGTCGATCGCGGCGGGTGCTTCCACGGCGCGGCCCTGGTCGTCGGGTACGACACCGGTCGCGCGGGCGACGGGGCCGCCGGCCTCCACCAGCACGATGCCGAGCACGTTGACCGGTGCCTGGTCACCGTTGGCGGTTTCGGCTTCAAGCGTGCCCAGGGCGATCTCGCCCGAGGTGCAGTAGCCGCCCGAGAAATTCACGAAGCGGTGCTTGTGCGCCAGGTCGGCAGTGGCGGGAATGCTGGTGGTGAGGATGGGCTGCTGTGTTTTCACGGTGCTCATTTGGAGGTGCTCCCGGTGGTGCGGGCCTTGCCGGCGCGCGGAGTCTTGGTGGTGGAGGCCTTGGCCGGTGCCGCCGCTGCCGGGCTATCACCTCCGGCGGCGGCCCCCGGTGCTGCCTCTGCGCTGCGGTTGTCGGTCGCGGCGTCCGTCGCGGACTCCGGAGCCAGTGCCCCGGAGTCCGAGCCGCTGCCGCTGGGGGAGGTGTTCGTGGTATCGGGGCTGCCCGCCCCGGCATCCGCTTGCGCCGCGGAGACGCTGCCGAGGAGTTCGCCCAGGTTGCCGCCGGGCGGCACCACCGCCTCGGCCTGGGCATACAGCAGCTCGCCGGCCGCCTCGGCATCCAGGCGGCGCATCTCGTCGAGCCGGCCCAGCACGATGGCGCCTTCGGGCGGCAGGGTGTCGAGCGGCGCCAGGTAGCCGGCGCGCACCAGCCCTGCGGCGTCCGCCGGCGGGGCGATTACCGCCGCGCCGGCCTCGATGGGCACACCGCTGGCAAGCAGGGCGTGCACCACGCGGTAGAGCATGGGCGAGGCGGCGGCGGAGTGGATAGCGACCTTGTTCATGGCGCTCACCCGTTGGTGTTGCTGATCAGGTAGCCGGCCTCGGCGCCCAGCACATAGGGGCGGAAGATGTCGGTATTGCGCACCAGCTCCAGCTTGCCGTCCTCGGTACGCGTGTCGACGGTCGGGTTGCCGCGCTTGCGCAAGGTGTAGCCGAAGCTCGGGTCGTAGGCGCTGCGCTGTCCGCCCTGGGCGGTGGGCACGTAGGCCAGCACGATGTTGTCACGCCACATCGACGAGAACGCGTCGTTGGCGCCGGCGTACACACTGCGACCGATCACGATGTTCTCGATCTCGAAGATCTCACGCAGGTCAGCCAGTTGCACCAGGCGCGAGCGGTTGTCGGCGAGGATGGCCTTGAGCTTGGGGTGGCGCTTGAGCGCGCGCCAGCTGGCGTCGCCGATCACCATGGTGTTCGGGTCGCGGATCACCTTGCTGCGGATCGCCGCCTTGGCGTCATCCACCACCCCTTCCGGATCCGAATCGGCGTGAGTGAACTGGCTGCTGCCCGACAGCGCGATCTTGTTGCCGGTGGGGTAGGTCGCCGGGTTCTGCGTGACGTCGGCCACCATCTTTTCGTGCCGCAGGCGGATGCCTTCGGTCACCACGTGCACGGCGTGCGACTCCAGCGGGAAGGCGCTTTCGGCCTCTTCGCGGTAGTCGATGGGGTACTCCAGATCGTGCTCGTCCAGCGAGAAATCCGCCTCGCCGAAGTCTTCCGGGCTGATCCGGTTGGACTTCGCGCGCAGTGCGCGCTCGGTCTGGTAGATGCGGAAGGCTTCCTTGCCGAAGCGCGGGATCTTGCCCGCCTCCTTGTCGACTTCCGCGAAGGGCAGCAGCACGCTGCCCACCAGGTTCTCATTGGTGTAGCCCGTAGCCAGGGCGGTGAGCACCGGATCGACGATGCGCAGTTTGGAAAGACGGCCAGCCATGTGGATCTCCTTACTTGATGACCGCGCGCGCGGCCGTTGCGTAGTCCACGCCCTTGTCCTTCATGTAGGCGCGGATCTTCTGGTCGAGCTTCACGCGCTCGGGGTCGGCGTTCTCGGCGTAGGTCGCCTCGTCGCCGGCATCGCTCTCACCACCGGGAGCAGCACGCTCGCGGGTGGCCCGCTCACTGAACTCGACGCGGGCGGGCAGCTCATCGAGCAGGGCGCGCAGCTTGTCGGCCAGCGGCCCCTTGTCGTCGCCTTCGCCAAATTCCACCGGCTCGGCCTCGGCCGGGCGGATGGCGTCGAGCACCGCCGCCACCACCGGCGCGGCTGCTCCGGGGAGACGGCCGGCTTCCACCAGCTGCTCGGCGTAGGCCACGTGTTCGGCGTGGCGCGCCTTGCGGGCGGCGTCAGCCTGGGCGGCCAGCAGGGTTTCGTTCTGCTTCTTCAGCGATTCGTTCTGCGCCCTGAGCGCAGCAGCTTCTTCGGGGGACACGGCAGTCTCCTGTTGCTTGGGTTCGGGTTTCGGGTCCGGCTCGGGGGGCGTTTCAGCGAACTCGACGTCGATCACAACGGCGTCGTCCGCTTCGCCGAACTCCACCGGGCGCAGCCCCTTCACGGCGGGCGGCATGGCGCCCAGAAAGCCGATGTGGCGCAGATACCAGACGCCCGGTACCGGGTTGCGCGGGCTGTCCGGCGGGTAGAAGGCGGCGCTCACCTTCTTGTAGGCGCCGCTCTTCACCTGCTCGGCAAATTCGGCCTGTACCTGCGCGGGGGTGGCGATCAGCCGGCCGGCGGAGGCCGCCAGGCGCTGCACCCAGCCCCAGGCGGGGGCGTCGGTCTTCGGGTGGCCGATGACGATGGGCGCTTCGTGCAGCGCCGGGTCGTAGGCGGCGGCCGAAGCGGCGAGATCGGCATCGGAGAACGTGCGGGCCACGCCCGCGTTGTCCGTCCGGTTACCGCTCGCGAAGATCTCGATGCGCTTCATGGCGCTCCCTGTTGCCTGCTTGACGAGGCAATCATCGGGCGCGCGCGGGCCGCGCTACGAGCAAAACGGTTTGCTGATTTGGTGCCGCTCAGGTGCCGAGATAGCGGCCCACGATGTCGAGGATGTTCTCCTCGTCGGCCGGGCTGACGCCTAGGAAGGGGCGCGCCGGAATGTCGCCCCACAGGTGGGGCCATTGGGCCTTGGTGCCGCCGTGCTGCTGCATGTTGGCTTCCGGTTCGGCACTGCCGATATCCACCGCCGTGTCGCCCTGTAGCTGCCAGCTGATCTCGTTGGAGAGGCGGAGGGTTTCGCCGATCAGCGGGCGCTTGGCGCCGGCGCTGGCGAAGAGCCCATTATAGATCTCGACCGTGGTCGGGCTGTTGGGCGCCCAGGCGGAGCCATCCGGCGCTGTGCCGTCGCGGAAGCGCTGCTTGGTCGAACCGACCATGTACTCGCCGATCTCGATCAGCGCCGGCTTGGGCGACTCCACCCGCTCGAACAGCGTGCGCAGGGCATCGAGCACCGGCTGGCTGTC
>JAUVWV010000125.1 GCA_030603925.1 Thauera sp.
AGCCGCGCGCCGCGCCCATCGCGTAGGCGGCGATGGCCATGCCCTCGATGACGCTGTGCGGGTTGTAGCGCAGGATGTCGCGGTCCTTGAAGGTGCCCGGTTCGCCCTCGTCCGAATTACAGGCGAGGTACTTGTCGCCCGGAAAGGAGCGCGGCATGAAGCTCCACTTCAGGCCGGTCGGGAAGCCCGCGCCGCCACGGCCGCGCAGCACCGAGGTCTTCAGCTCGGCGATGATCTGGTCCTGCGGGATCTTCTCGGCGACGATCTTCTTGAGCGCCGAGTAGCCGCCGCGGGCGAGGTAGTCCTGGAGCCGCCAGGTGCGGTCGCCGTCACAGCCGGCGAGGATCATTCCTTGCGTGCTCATTTGCCATCCAGTTCGGCCAGCATCTGGTCGATCTTTTCGCGGGTCATCCAGCTGCACATGTGATGGTTGTTGTGCAGCAGCACCGGGGCGTCGCCACAGGCGCCCATGCACTCGCCTTCCTTGAGCGTGAACTTGCCGTCCGCGGTGGTCTCGTTGAAGTCGATGCCGAGCTTCTCCTTGAGGTACTCGGCCACATGCATCCCGCCCGACAGCGCACAGGGCAGGTTGGTGCACACGGTGATCTTGTGGCGGCCGACCGGCTCGAGGTCGTACATGTTGTAGAAACTCGCCACTTCATACGCGGCGATGGCCGGCATGCCCAGGTAGCTGGCGACGAACTCGATGGTCTCGTTGGCCAGCCAGCCCTTCTCGACCTGGGCGATGCGCAGGGCCGCCATCACGGCGGACTGCTTCTGGTCCGGCGGATACTTGGCGATCTCGCGATCGATCTGTTGGAGTGATTCCTGGCTCAGCATTGCGTACTCGTTTTCCCGTCAGCCTGCCTGTTCTCGTCTGTTCCGCCGCACCCGGCGGCCGCCCTTCCCTCGCCTGTCCGCGCTAGCGGTCGATCTCGCCGAACACCACGTCCATGGTGCCGATGATCGCCACCACGTCGGCGATCATGTGGCCGCGGGAGATCTCGTCCATCGCCGCCAGGTGCGCAAACCCGGGGGCGCGCAGCTTGAGGCGGTAGGGCTTGTTGGCACCGTCGGACACCGCATAGACGCCGAACTCGCCCTTCGGATGCTCGACCGCGGCATAGACCTCGCCGGCGGGCACGTGCATGCCTTCGGTGAAGAGCTTGAAGTGGTGGATCAGCTCTTCCATGTTCGCCTTCATCTTCTCGCGCGGCGGCGGGGCAACCTTGTGGTTGTCGGTGATCACCGGCCCCGGGTTCTTGCGCAGCCAGTCGATGCACTGGCGGATGATGCGGTTGGACTGGCGCATCTCTTCCATGCGGCACAGGTAACGGTCGTAGCAGTCGCCGTTCTTGCCCACCGGAATGTCGAAGTCGACCTTGTCGTACACCTCGTAGGGCTGCTTCTTGCGCAGATCCCAGGCGATGCCGGAACCGCGCAGCATGGGGCCGGTGAAACCCCAGGCCAGCGCCTGCTCGGGCGACACCACGCCGATGCCGACGGTACGCTGCTTCCAGATGCGGTTGTCGGTCAGCAGGGTCTCGTACTCGTCGCAGTAGCGCGGGAAGCGCTCGGTGAAGTCTTCCAGGAAGTCGAGCAGCGAACCCTGGCGCGAGGCGTTGAGCTCGCGCACGGTCTTCTCGTTCTTGAAGCGGTTCACCTCGTACTGCGGCATGCGGTCCGGCAGGTCGCGATAGACGCCGCCCGGCCGGTAGTAGGCCGCATGCATGCGCGCGCCGGAGACCGCCTCATAGACGTCCATCAGGTCTTCGCGCTCGCGGAAGGTGTACAGCACCATGGTCATCGCGCCGATGTCGAGCGCGTGGGTGCCGATGTTGAGCAGGTGGTTGAGGATGCGCGTGACTTCGTCGAACATCACCCGGATGTACTGCGCGCGCTCGGGCACCTGCACGCCCAGCAGGCGCTCGATGGCCATGCAGTAGGCGTGCTCGTTGCACATCATGGAGACGTAGTCGAGACGGTCCATGTAGGGCACGGACTGCACCCAGGTGCGCGTCTCGGCGAGTTTCTCCGTGCCGCGGTGCAGCAGGCCGATGTGCGGATCGGCGCGCTCGACGACTTCGCCGTCGAGTTCCAGCACCAGGCGCAGCACGCCGTGCGCGGAGGGGTGCTGCGGACCGAAGTTGATCGTGTAGTTGCGGATCTCAGCCATGACCGACGTCCCCGTAGTTCTCTTCGCGCACGACGCGCGGGGTGTTTTCACGCGGCTCGATGGTCACCGGCTGGTACACCACGCGCCCGGCTTCCGGGTCGTAGCGCATTTCCACATAGCCGGAGATCGGAAAATCCTTGCGGAACGGATGGCCCACGAAACCGTAGTCGGTGAGGATGCGGCGCAGGTCGGGATGGCCGCTGAACATGATGCCGTACAGGTCGAAGGCCTCGCGCTCGAACCAGTTCGCGCTCGGCCATACGCCGACCAGCGAATCCAGCACCGGGAAGCCGTCATCGTCGGCAAAGGCGCGCAGGCGCAGACGCCAGTTGTGCCTGATCGACAGCAGGTGGGTCGCGGCGGCAAAGCGCTTGCCCTGCCGGATGCCGTTGCCGTAGGCCGAATAATCCAGCCCGGACACGTCGATCAATTGCTCGAAATGCAGATCGGCATGGTCACGCAGGGTTTGCGCCACCTGGAGATAATCCGCCGCCGCCACCTCGATGGTGACTTCCCCGCAATCGATCACCAGATTCTGCAGCACGTCGCCAAAGACGTCGCGCAGTGTCTGACCCAGTCTTTCCAGCTTGGCACTCATGGACTCTGCCTATCTGTCAGCGCGCAATGGTGTTGGTGCGCTTGATCTTGTTCTGCAACTGGATGATTCCGTACATCAGCGCCTCGGCGGTCGGCGGACAGCCCGGCACATACACATCCACCGGCACGATGCGGTCGCAGCCGCGCACAACCGAGTACGAGTAGTGGTAGTAGCCGCCGCCGTTGGCGCAGGACCCCATGGAGATCACCCAGCGCGGCTCGGCCATCTGGTCGTACACCTTGCGCAGCGCCGGCGCCATCTTGTTGCACAGCGTGCCGGCGACGATCATCAGGTCGGACTGGCGCGGACTGGGACGGAACACCACGCCGAAGCGGTCCAGGTCATAGCGCGAACAGCCCGCATGGATCATTTCCACCGCACAACAGGCCAGACCGAAGGTCATCGGCCACAGCGAACCGGTGCGCGTCCAGTTGATTACCGCATCAAGCGAAGTGGTGACGAAACCTTCGCGAAAGACGCCCTCGATGCTCATGCATTACTCCCAGTCGAGCGCTCCGTTTTTCCACTCGACGATGTAGCCGATGACCAGCACGGCGAGAAAGACCATGACCGAGCCGAACACGAACCAGGCGTGTTCGCCAGCCGCAATGAAATCCTGGAAGACGGTCGCCCACGGGAAGAGGAAGGCGATCTCGAGATCGAAGAGAATGAAGAGAATGGCGATCAGGTAGTAGCGGACATCGAACTTCATGCGGGCGTCTTCAAACGCCTCGAAGCCGCACTCATAAGGCGACAGCTTTTCGCTGTCCGGGCGGAAGGGGGCCACGATGCGGCCCAGGAGGATGGGAACGACGCCGAAACCAAGGCCTACGAGAATGAAGACCAGGACGGGAAAATAGCTTTCCAGCATCGCGAAACAACCCCCGTTGAAGAGTGGATTTTTATTGTTTTTTATTGCCCTGCGTGGAAACGCCCGCTTTGCGCGGGCGTTTCCTAATTCTGGTGCCGACGGTGAGACTCGAACTCACACGGCTTGCGCCACCACCCCCTCAAGATGGCGTGTCTACCAATTTCACCACGTCGGCACGTCTTGTTACAGCAGCGGAATTATACGTCTTTTCCCGCGCTGCGCAAACTCTATTTATAGCTTATTTGGGGATCGCCTGCGAGCGCGAATCGTCCGCCGGCTGGCCGTTTGCCGGAACCTGGTCGGCCGCCTGAGGCGCTGCCGGAACGGCACTTTCCATGACGCTCGAAGGTGCCGCCGGTTTATTACTGGCGATATAGCTCAGACCCAGGCTGGTGAGGAAGAACACGGTGGCGAGCACCGCCGTGGTGCGGCTGAGGAAATTCGCCGAACCCGAGGAGCCGAACAGACTGCCGGAGGAGCCGCTGCCGAACGCCGCCCCCATGTCGGCCCCCTTGCCATGCTGCATCAGCACCAGACCGATGACGGACAGACCGACGATGACGTGGACCGTAAGCACCATGGAAAACATGAAGTTGTTCATTGCAGACCTTGAAGATGTGTTTCAGGATTGGGCATCGGCCGCCGCACGGCAGATTGCCAGAAAATCGTTTGCCACCAGCGATGCGCCGCCGACCAGAGCACCATCGACATCGGCCACCGCAAAAAGCTCCGCCGCATTGTCCGGCTTGACGCTGCCGCCGTACAGGATCGCCACCGCATCGGCCTGCGCGCAGTGCGCACGCAGCCACGCACGCACCGCCCCATGCACTTCGCCGACCTGCGCCGGCGTGGCCGAACGTCCGGTACCGATCGCCCACACCGGTTCGTAGGCCAGCACCACCCCGGCCAGGGCATCGCCGCCGAGCACCTGCAGCAGCGCGTCGAGCTGGCGACGGATCACCGTCATCGTCTCACCCGCTTCGCGCTCGGCCAGGGTCTCGCCCACGCACACGATGGGCACCAGCCCGGCAGCCTGCGCCGCCTGCGCCTTGCGCCCCACCGTTGCATCGTCCTCGCCGAACAGGGCCCGGCGCTCGGAGTGACCGACGATGGCATAGCGGCAACCGAACTCGCCGAGCATGGCCCCGCTCACCTCGCCGGTATAGGCGCCCGCCGCATACTCGCTGACATCCTGCGCGCCGAGGGCGATTGCCGACCCCTCCAGGCAGCGGCGCGCCTGCGCCAGGTAGGGATAGGGCACGCACACCGCACAGGCGCCCCCCGCCGCGGCGGACGACGCGAGCTCGCCCAGCAGGGCCTCATTGGCCGCCAGGCTGCCGTTCATTTTCCAGTTTCCGGCAACGAGCTTGTCCACAGCGCAGTAATCCAGCCAGTAAAACCGGTGGATTATAAGCGCTGCATCGGGGCCAGGCAAACGGGCAGCGTCAGCCCCGGCGCTGCCAGGCGCTATCGACTCGCTTCAGGCGACCACAGCACCGCACGGCCGCGCCCGCCAGCCTTCGCGCCGTACAGGGCGCGGTCCGCGAGGCGCCCCACCTCTTCGGGCGACTCGCCATCCTGCGGCCAGAACGCAATGCCGATGCTGGCCCCCACCCGCAGGGCATGCCCCTGATAGTCCACCGGTGCCTGCAAGGCCTCCAGCATGCGCTCGGCCACGTGTACGGCCTCGGCGGCCACGTCCTCGCCGCGCACGCGGATCACCGCACAGAACTCGTCGCCCCCCTGGCGTGCGAGCAGGTCGTCCTGCCGCACGCAGCGCCGCAGGCGTTGCGCAACGGTTTGCAACAGAACATCACCGGCGGCGTGGCCGTAACTGTCATTGACCGGCTTGAAGCCATCCAGATCGACCGCCAACCAGGCCATCGGAACCTGCTCCGCGCCCTGCCCGGCACGCTGCAGATACGCGTCGAGCGCCAGCCGGTTGGGCAGCCCGGTCAGGGCATCGGTGTTTGCCAGATCGGACAGACGGCCCAGCTCGTGCCCCTGCCGGGTGAGCGAACCGACCATCTGCCGCAGCACCCGCGAAAGGCGGCGCACCTCGAGCGAACCGCCCACCTCGGGCAGCTCCTTGATCTCGTGCTTGCGCAGACGGGTCGCGGCCGCCGCCAGGATCTGCAAGGGGCGCACCAGGCGATCGGCCAGCAACCAGGCGAGCGCGGCGAACACCACTGCGAAGCCCAGGCCGGCATACAGCAACTGGTCGCGAAGCGCATGGGCCGAGACAAATGCATCGCTCAGCGGCTGGCGTGCCACGATGGCCCATCCCAGCCCGGGATAGTCGGCATGCCCATCAGCCCGCGCATAGCCGGTGAGGTAGTTCCGGCCGTCCGGCCAGGATTCGATCCGCCAGTGATTGCCGTGCGTGCGCAACTGCGCGACACCGGGCAGCTCCAGGCGCATGCCCTGCAGACTGCCGTCGCCCGCCAGCAGGATGGTGCCGTCGGCGCTCAATACCATCATGTCGGCGCCGCTGCGTGCCCCCAGTGGATCGAGCAGCGACTGCTGCACCTCGCGCGCCCAGGTCCAGCTCAGGTGCGCGGCCAGCACGCCGACCGGCTCGCCCTGCGCATCGCGGATCGCACTGGCCACGTCGACGAACTGGATGGGCTCGCCGCTCGGGTTCGGCAACTTGCTGGCGAGCAGCACCGCATCATGCACGTCGCCGATGAAGAAGCCGCGGATGCCCTCCTGGAAGACCGGGCGCGCGGAAATGTCACCGCCCAGCAGGATGTTGTCGGTAGAGGCGATCAGTACCCCGTTGCGGTCGGTCAGCCCGACCCAGGTGTACACCGGCAGGGCTTCCTGCAGGGTGCGCAGGATCTGCTCGACTTCGCCCCCAACCCGCAGCTCACGGAAGGCGGACAGGCTGGCCAGCACCCGCACCTCGCCCGCACGCGACCACATGGCACGGTCGAGCAGTTCGCCCATATTCTGCGCCGCGTCGACCAGGGCGGCGCCGATGCGCTGCTCCAGCTCGCCGGCCGCGCGCTGGCCGGCGTAATGGCTCTGCCCCCAGGCCAGCGCCCCCAGCAGCAGGCTGGTGAGGAGCGCGACCTGTGTTCGCAGCCCCAGGCTGCGCCAGTTTGAAAGCACGATTCCGTCGATCCGTATCTCGATTACTACGTTGGCTATAGCGCCCCGATGCGCTGCACAGACCGGCGGCCCGGCCCCCCTCAGTCAGCCGTGCGCCCCGCCGCGCCCATGCGTGCCAGCCAGCGCGCCTGCCCTGCAGGGCCAAGCGCCTCGACCATGCCGACCAGCGAATTGCGCACCGGCTTCACCCCGGCAAATGCCAGGATGTTGCGGCGGAAGCTCTGCAGGGAATGGGCGCGATAATACCAACGATAGATGGGTGCAGGCATCCCCATGGTCACCACGACGTGTGCCGAGCGGCCGCGCAAGCCGCCGCCGGCGCGATTGCCGTCCGCCTGCTGGGGGCCGAAGGCGAAACCCGGACGGAAGGCCTGCTCGAGAAAGCCCTTCAGCAGGGCGGGCATGTCGCCCATCCACAGCGGGTAGAAGAAGACCAGGTGATCGCCCTGCGCCAGGGTGGCCTGCGCTGCGGCGATGGCCGGCGGCGCCTGGCCGTGCTCGTAGTCCTCCTTGCTGCGCAGCAGCGGAAAATCCAGCGCCGCCACCTCGATGCGCGCCACCGCATGACCGCCCTCGGCGGCCCCCTGCGCATACGCATCGGCCAGCGCATGGCAGAAATGGCCGCCGGCCGGATCCGGATGGCCCTGTATCAGCACCACTCGCCTGCCCATCGGAATATTCCTCCGGTATCGCACCTCACCCCTTCCGATTCTACGCCGGCTCGTGCCGGCTGCCGACCCACCGGAGTACCTCCTGTGGACGATCGCCCGGGGCCGACCGTCACCGCCCCTTAACAGGGCCTCGCTATTGTTGCGCCGCGGCGAACCAAGACGCCGACCCGATCCACCGGACGGCACACGATCCCCGTCCGGCCGTCTGCAACGCGCTCATACCGGAGCATCGCAATGAACAGCCTGCCGACCCTGGCACCCGCAACCGCGGCAAGACCCCACAAGCACGCCATCAAGGAGTACACCCGGGAACTCCTGATCCTGGTGCAGCCGATCAACTCGGCCACCACCAACGAGGAGGTGTTCCGCATCTTCAAGGCGCAGGAGGGCCTGGTCAGCCTGCCGGTGGTCGAGGACGGCCGCCCGATCGGCCTGATCAACCGCCACATCTTCATGGAGAGCCTGGCGCGCCCCTTCCACCGCGAGATCTACCTGCGCAAGAGCTGTATCGCCTTCATGGACAAGCAGCCGCTGGTGATCGAGGACGGCACCAGCATCGAGGAGCTGTCCTTCCGCGTGCTCGCCGACAGCAGCAAGGTGCTGGCCGACGGTTTCATCATCGTGCGCGATGGCTACTACCTGGGCCTTGGTCTGGCGCAGGACATGCTCGGCGCGGTGGCCCACCTGCAGGCGGAGAAGAACCGCCTGGTGATGGAATCCATCGACTACGGCAGCATCATCCAGCAGTCGCTGTCGCGCGCCTCGCGCGAAGGCATGCGCGAACACCTGCCCGACCACTTCCTGATCTGGGAGCCGCGCGATGTGGTGAGCGGCGACTTCTACCACTTCCAGCACTTCGACGACGGCTTTCTGATCGTGCTGTTCGACTGCACCGGTCACGGCGTGCCCGGCGCCTTCATGACCCTGATCATGTCGGCCTTCCTGCAGGGCGCGATCAACGCGGAGAGCTGCCGCGACCCCGCCCGCCTGATCGGCGAGATCAACCGCAAGGTGAAGGTGGCCATGGGCCAGCTCGACGAGAACCCGGGCGCCGGCACCGAGGCGCACTCCGACGACGGCATGGACGCCGCCTTCTGCTGGTTCGATCGCCGGACCCGCAGCCTGACCTATGCCGGCGCCCACATGCCGCTGATGCTGGTGCTGCCGGAGACCGACGGCGTCACCGTGATCGACGGCGACCGCCACGGCGTGGGCTATGCCACCACCGCCATGGAACAGCGCTGGGAGAACCACCAGCTCGTCCTGCCGGCCGGCACCGCCGTGTATCTGTTCTCCGACGGCGTGTTCGACCAGCTCGGCGGCGACAAGCGCATCGCCTTCGGCAAGCGCCGCGTGCGCGCCTGCCTCACCGAACACCGCGACCGCAGCTTGCCCGAACAGCGCCATGCGCTGCTCGCAGCGCTCGCCGAGTACCAGGGCGAAGAGCCGCGCAAGGACGACGTGAGCGCCATCGGCTTCCGCGTTTAACCACGGAGACAGCAGCTTGAACCTGAGCAATTTCAACGATTTCTGCAACCGCGCCTCGTCCGACGGGGTGCTTTTCTACTACACCGGGGAATTCTCCTCGAACGTCGTCGGCACCCTGTCGGACACCGTGCGCGAGCGCCTGGAAGCCCTGGGCACGCCCAACAAGCATGGCCGCAAGGTGTTCTCCACCTTCATGGAGATGGCGCAGAACATCCTGCACTACGCCGACGACACGCCCGGCGCCGGGCGCCGCATCGGCGCGCTGGCGGTGGGGCACGAGGACGGCAGGTTCTACGTGCTGTGCGGCAATCCGGTGCGTACCGAACACGTCGAGCGCATCCGCGCCAAGCTCGATCCGCTGCGCAGCATGACGCTCGACGAGATCAAGGCGGCCTACCGCGAACAGTTGCGCAACGAGGCGCACGCCGAGGACGGCATCAGCAAGGGCGCCGGTCTCGGTTTCCTCACCGTGGCGCGCGAGGCCAGCCAGCCCATCGACTACCAGATCGTCTATCGCGCCGACGAGAC
>JAUVWV010000415.1 GCA_030603925.1 Thauera sp.
ACTGGCCGGCGCCAGGTACACGGCGAGGAAGGCGCGCCTGCGGACGCGGGCCCGGCGCAGCAGGGCGCTCGCGATCAGCGCGCTGCCCAGCGCCCAGGTCGCAACCAGGGCCGGCGTCGGCAGGACCCGGGCGTAAAGGTAATACAGCCAGCCGGCTGCGGCTGCGCCCAGCAGGCACAGCAGGTCCCGCAGCGCGCCACGCACGTCAACGCGACTTGCCGTCGCGGTCCGTGGGGCGCTTGGGCGGCGCCTCATCGCCCTTCTTGTAGTCGCCGATGACGCCCTTGAGCGGGCACATCGAAAAGATCGCGCATTTCCTGCAGCCTGCGGTCAGGGCAACGGGGCAAAGGGTCATGTCTGTTCTCCCAGGCAGGTCTCGGGTCGCCACGGCGTGGTGCCCCATAGGCTACGCCGGTCGAGCATCAAACGCAGCCCTGGGCCGTGCTCCCCGCCTCGTTCGGCCATCGTCCCGGGGCCGGCGTCATGGGCGGGCCTGCTGTGCCTGCCGGGCGGCGATCGCGGCATCCAGGCGCGCCTCAAAGTCGTCGTCGGCGTACCGTACCTCGATCCTTGCGCGCTGCGCCTGCACGTCCGCCTGCACGCGCGCCACCAGCGCCTGGAAACGCGGCTCCTGGTGCACCGCCGCCCAGCGCGGGTCCTGCAGCACGGCCTGGGCACGGCGCCAGCCGGCTTGCTCGGCCTGCTCCAGCAGGTCCAGCGCACGCGCCAGGTCGCCCAGCAGCAGGGTGTTCAGGGCGTACATCGCCCGCTCGTTGCCAAGGTGCAGCTGCCCCTCTGCCTCCATGGCCGCGAACGCGGCGTCGAGATTGAGCAGCAGTGACCGGGCCGGCCCGGCGTCACCGGCCGACAGGTAGGCCCACGCCAGCGCGTGCGTCGCAAAGGCCTGGGAAACAGGGTCCGCCGGCGGCGCTTGCCCATCGAGCAACGGCGTGAGGATGCGGATCGCTTCCGAATGATTGCCGACGAGGGCGTGCAAACCGCCGTACAGGTGCCGGCTGCCTTCGGGCGCCTGTTCAAGAGCCATGCCGGCTGCGTCCAGCGCTGCGTGGAATTCCTCCAGGGCCTCGCCGTAGTCGAGCTGGCCCGAGAGCAGCGCCAGGATCTGGATGTTGAACACCCGTCCCAGGAAGATGCTCGGGTGCTCCCGGCGGTAACGCGCCTGCCAGTAGGCGGCCTGCTCCGCCATGCCCAGCTCGCCGTAGGCCTGCACCAGGCCAAAATGCCCCCCTGCCCGGCCCGTAGTGGGCACGATCGAGAGCATGATGCGCTGGCTGACGCCGATGTTTCGTTCCAGGCGTCCGGTCGACGAGTTCAGCTCAAGGAGCCGGATGAAGACCGGAATCAGGGGCTGTGGCGTCTCGAGCAGCCGCATCAGCCGCCGCACAGCATCCTCGAAGCGTCCTGCGCGCATCTCGAGCATTGCAAGGTTGCCGTTGATGGTCGGCGAGAGCGGATCGATGTGCGCGGCCCGCAGCAAGGCTTCGTGGGCCGCGTCC
>JAUVWV010000358.1 GCA_030603925.1 Thauera sp.
CGCCCACTCGCGCGCGGCGCTGCGGGTAAGGCAACGCAGCGCTTCCTTGCTGACGTTGTAGTCTGCGGTGTACATATGCGCATTGACGCCGTTGAGCGAGCACATGTTGATGATGCGGCCCCAGCGCTGCGTCTTCATATGCGGGAAGGCGCGCTGCATCGCCGCCAGCGGGGCGTAGAAGCTGCCCTGCAGCGCGCGCGCGAAATCGCCCGCCGCCTTGGTCTCGAGCGGCCCCGGCATGTTGCCCAGGTAGGCGTTGTTGATGAGGATATGGACCGTGCCGAAGCGCTCGACCACCGCATCCACCAGCGCCGCCACACTCGCGCTGTCGGCGATGTCGCAGCCGATCGCCACCGCCTCGGCGCCGCGCGACTGCGCGATGGCGACCGTCTCGGCGGCGGTTTCCCCATTGATATCGGACACCACGACCCGTGCGCCCTGCTGCGCCAGCTGCAAGGCCACGCCACGGCCGATGCCCTGGCCGGCGCCCGTGACGACGGCGACCTTGCCCGCGAGAACGCCGTTGCCAGGCGCCGTCATCGCTCAGGCCTCCGCCGTGCTCAGGTCGCCGTAGCGCTGCACGTGGAAGTCGCCGTCGCCCAGGCTGGCCTGTGCGACGCGGATGCGCTTGAGGTGGAGTCCGACGTCGAGCTCGTCGGTGACGCCCATGCCGCCGTGCATCTGCACCGCCTCGCGGCTGATGCGGTGGGCTACGTCGCCGGCCTTCCACTTGGCGAGGCTGGCCATGCGCGCGCGCGCGGCGGCGTCGAGCGCCGGGTCGTCCCGCGCCGCCAGTCCGGCCATCACCGCGCTGCGCGCGAGCTGCAGGTGGGCGTAGCACCACGCGGCGCGGTGCTGCAGGGCCTGGAAGCTGCCGATCGGTACGTCGAACTGCACGCGCGTCTTCAGGTACTCGACGGTGGTGTCGAACAGGCTCTGCGTGGCGCCCAGCAGCTCGGCCGCCAGGCACACCCGGCCGCGGTCCAGCGCCGCGTCGAGCGCGGCGAAGCCCTCGCCCTCCGCGCCCAGCAGCGCTGCGGCGGCGACACGCACCTCGTTCAGCACCAGCGTGGCGTGGTTGCGCGAGTCCAGCGTCTTCATCGGCGACAGCTGCACGCCGACCGCATCGGCGGCGACGATGAACAGGCTGATGCCGCCCCGCTCGCCTGGCTGACCGCCCGTACGCGCAGCGACGATGAAGGCATCCGCCCCCACGCCGTCGGCGACGAAGGCCTTGGTGCCGGTGAGCACGTAGCCATCGCCTGCGCGCGTGGCGCGCAGCGCGACCGCGGCCGGGTCGTGGCGCGGCGTTTCATCCACCGCCAGCGCGATGCGCTTGTCGCCACCGATCAGCGCCGCCATCCACTCCGCCTGCTGCGCTTCGGAGCCGGCGAGCTCGATCACCGAACCGCCGAGCACGACGCTCGACAGCAGCGGCGAGGCCGACAGGTTGCGGCCGATCTGCTCGAACACCGCGCCCAGGCCCTTACAGCCAAAGGCGAGGCCACCGAGCGCCTCGGGGAAGGGAATCGCGCTCCAGCCCATGTCGACCATCTCGCGCCACAGCGCGGCATCGAAGCCCTCAGTGACGCCCCCTGCCACATCCCCATCGCGCAGCTTGCGCTGGGCGGTGACGGGGCTCTTCGCCATCAGGAACTCGGCGGCGGTGTCGGCCAGCAGTTGCTGCTCTTCGGAATAAACCAGACTCATGACACCCTGCTCCTCACTTGCCCTGCTTGCCGCTGTTGCCTTCGGGCAACTCCAGCACGCGCTTGGCGATCACGTTCAACTGCACCTCGGACGAGCCGCCAGCGATGGTCTGCGCAAAGCTGCCCAGCCACGCCTTGGTGAGCGCCAGCTCCTGCGCCTCGAAGGCGTCGCCTTCCCAGCCCAGGGCGCGGTGGCCGAGCACGTCGACCAGCACCTCGAACTTGTCCTTCTCCTGTTCGGAGTGCACCAGCTTCATGATCGACATCAGCCCGGACACGTTCTTGCGCGCGCGCGCTTCCTCGCCCATGCGCTGGGCGGTGAGGCTGTAGGCCATCTCGTCCATCGCCGTCGCATACACGCGCTGGCGCAGCGCAACGTCGGCCGGCGAGGACGCATCCTGCGCCGGCAGGTACTTGCCGGCGATCGACAGCAGGTCGAAGTGGGTCGGCAAGGCGAACTCGCCGAACTTGGACATCGCCCGCCGCTCGTGCTGCAGCAGCGCCTTGGCCAGGGTCCAGCCGCCGTTGAGCGGGCCGATGAGCTGGCCCTTGGGCACCTTCACGTTGTCGAAGAAGACCTGGCAGAAGGACGACTTGCCGCTGATGAGGTCGATCGGCCGCGCCTCGATGCCCGGCGAGGCCATGTCGACCACCAGCAGGCTGATGCCCTGCTGCTTGGGCACGTCGGGGTTGGTGCGCACCAGCATGTACATCCAGTCGGACTTGTCGCCGTAGGAGGTCCAGATCTTGGTGCCATTGACCACGAAGTGGTCGCCGGCATCGACCGCGCTGGTCTTGAGGCTGGCAAGGTCGGAGCCGGCATTGGGCTCGGAGAAGCCCTGGCACCAGCGGATCTCGCCGCGCGCCATCGGCGGCAGCAGCTCGCGCTTCTGTGCCTCGCTGCCGAACTCGAGGATCACCGGGCCCAGCATCCAGATGCCGAGGTTGA
>JAUVWV010000223.1 GCA_030603925.1 Thauera sp.
GCAAGGACGTCTTCATCCTGCAGCCGACCTGTGCGCCGACCAACGAGAACCTGATGGAAATGCTGGTTCTGGTCGATGCCCTCAAGCGCGCCTCGGCCGGCCGCATCACCGCCGCGAGTCCCTACTTCGGCTACGCCCGCCAGGATCGCCGCCCGCGCTCGGCGCGCGTGCCGATCACCGCCAAGGTGGTGGCCAACATGCTGCAGGCCGTGGGTGTACAGCGCCTGCTCACCATGGACCTGCACGCCGACCAGATCCAGGGCTTCTTCGACATCCCGGTGGACAACGTATACGCGGCCCCCGTGCTGCTTGCCGACCTCGACAAGCAGAAGTACGACGACCTGCTGGTGGTTTCGCCCGACGTCGGCGGCGTGGTGCGCGCACGCGCCTTCGCCAAGCGCATGGAATGCGACCTGGCGATCATCGACAAGCGCCGCCCGAAGGCCAACGTCTCCGAGGTGATGAACATCATCGGCGAGGTCGAAGGGCGCACCTGCGTGATCATGGACGACATCGTCGATACCGCCGGCACGCTGTGCAAGGCCGCCAGCGCGCTGAAGGAGAACGGCGCCAAGCGCGTGCTGGCCTACTGCACCCACGCGGTGCTGTCGGGCGCCGCGGTGTCGCGCATCAACGATGCCGAGCTGGACGAACTGGTGGTCACCGACACCATTCCGCTGCGCGACGACGCCAAGGCCAGTTCGCGCATCCGCCAGATCTCCGTGGCCTCGCTGCTGGCCGACACGGTGCTGCGCATCAGCAACGAGGAGTCGGTCTCCTCGCTGTTCATGGAATAAACCCGCATTCGTCCGCCGGCCCGCCCGGCGGACATCACCGGCTTCGCCTGGTCGCGGGCGGAGCGTTTCAACCCAGGAGCTTCACCATGCAAATCGAATTCAAGGCTACCCAGCGCGAAGGACAGGGATCGAGTGCGAGCCGCCGCCTGCGTCGCGCCGGTCAGGTGCCCGGCATCATCTACGGCGGCGACGTTGCCGCCACGCCGATCGCCATGGACCACAACGAGATGTACCACCTGCTCAACAAGGAAGCGTTCCACGCTTCCGTGCTGACCGTCGAACTCGACGGCAAGAAGCAGACCGTGGTGCTGCGCGACAGCCAGTGGCACGCCTACAAGCCGCAAGTGCTGCACATCGACTTCCAGCGCGTCGACGCCACCCACAAGATCCACCTGAAGGTGCCCCTGCACTTCGTGAACGGCGAGGCCAGCCCGGCCGTCAAGCTCGGCGGCGGCATGATCTCCCACGTCATCAACGAACTCGACGTGCAGTGCCTGCCGGGCGACCTGCCGGAGTTCATCGAGGTCGACCTGGGCGGCCTGGAGGCCGACCAGTCCATCCACGCCTCGCAGATCAAGCTGCCCAAGGGTGTCGAACTGGTCAGCCACGGCGATGCCGACCCGGTCGTCGTCACCGTGCTGAAGACCAAGGGCGAAGCGGCGGCCGAAGAAGGTGCCGAGGGCTGATCGCCCGCCCGGCCCGGATCGTGGAGACCTTCAAGCGATGACCGCAGCGGCACCGCGCCTCATCGTCGGTCTCGGCAATCCGGGCAGCCAGTACAGCGAAACCCGGCACAATGCCGGGTTTTGGTTTTGTGAGCGTCTCGCCGACAAGCTCGGCGCCCGCTTCAGCCACGAGTCGCGCTTCCACGGCCTGGTGGCCAACGCGCGCGAAGCCGGCGTGTGGCTGCTGATGCCGCAGACCTTCATGAACCGCTCGGGCCAGGCGGTCGGCGCGCTGGCGCGCTTCTACCGCATCGCCCCGGCGGAGATCCTCGTCGTGCATGACGAGCTCGACATTCCCCCCGGCCAGTTGCGCCTGAAGTTCGGCGGCGGCCTCGGCGGCCACAACGGCCTCAAGGACAGCTCCGCCCATCTCGGCACCAACGACTACTGGCGCCTGCGCATCGGCATCGGCCACCCGGGCGATCGCAACGAGGTGGTGAACTACGTCCTCAAACCCGCGCGGCGCGAGGAGCAGGAACTGATCGACGAAGCCATCGAGCGTGCCCTCGCCACCTGGCCGAAGATCGCCGCCGGCGACTGGAATAGCGCCACCCAACGGCTCAACGCCCGCCCGCCCAAGCCCGCCGCCCCGAGCACGCCCTGAAGGCGGCAAGCGCCGTTCAGCACCCCACCGCGGCCAGCATCGCCAGCGGCCCGGCGCGCCGCACCACATCCATCTGTTCGCGCTGACGCACGTAGACCACGCCGCCGAAGTTGATCGCGGCAATCGAGATACCCTCGAAGCACTCCGCCGAACGCGGCACCACCAGCATCCAGTCCGCATCCACCAGCAGGTTGAAAGGCGGCAGCAGGCCATCCTCGCCGGGCTCCAGCCCCAGTGCACCGCAGGCCCGCTGGAAGGCGCCGAGCATGCGCTGTGCAGCCTCCTCCGGCGGACGCCCAGCCTGCGCGCCGATGCGCACGAAGCAGTGCCGCATGCGCAAGGCCGCGTGGCTGCTCAGGTAGCCGGGCGCACTGCCCGCCGGCAGCCCAAGCGCGTACAGGCGCAGGCTGGCATTGCCTGGCGCATCCGGAATCCACTGCACATGCTTGTGGCGCTGGCTCGCCCCGGCCGCCGTGCCGCCGTTGTAGAAGCCCAGCCCGCCGGCCTCCGCCATCACCCGGGCGAGCGCACTGAAATCGCTCAGCGCCAGGGGCAGCAACTGCTCCTCGAAGCTGCACCGCGCGAGCACCAGATGGCGCTCGCACACCGGAAACTTGTTGAGGATGGCCCGATGCGCCTCCCCCACCGGCCCCACCGTCAGCAAGGGATCGGGATTGGCGAAGGGGTTGAAGTCGGGATCGCGCGGCCCGCCCGGCATCGTCACCTTGGCCGCATCCTTCACCGCCAGCGAAGACACCCAGCGCAGCGCGAAGGGCAGCCCGGCATCGACCACGCGCGCCTCCTCCGCATGGATCGGTTGCAGCGCCCCGGCCTGCAGTGCAGCGGCAATCTGTCGGTCCACGTGCTGAATGAATGGTGTCTCCATCGTAGCTTCCTCCCTTGCATGGTGTTCTGTGCATCGGCGGCCGCTGCCGCCGTCCGGCCGATTGTAGGCCGCCGGCGCGCCCGCGGGGCAGCGAACGGGCCTCGCAGCGCATCCGGCAGGCGCAGGCCTCGATCGCCGCTTCGGCTTGGGCCACGGCCACGCACGCGGTAGAATTGCGGGTTTAGCGCGCGCACCGCCCGGCACGCGCGCCTCCCCGGAGCCCCTGCATGAGCCTGAAATGCGGAATCGTCGGCCTGCCCAACGTCGGCAAGTCGACCCTGTTCAACGCCCTCACCAAGGCCGGCATCGAAGCGGCCAACTATCCCTTCTGCACCATCGAGCCCAACGTCGGCATCGTCGAAGTGCCCGATCCGCGCCTCGCCCAGCTTGCCGAGATCGTCAAACCGCAGAAGATCCAGCCGGCCATCGTCGAGTTCGTCGACATCGCCGGCCTGGTGGCCGGGGCCTCCAAGGGCGAAGGCCTGGGCAACCAGTTCCTGGCCAACATCCGCGAAACCGACGCCATCGTGCACGTGGTGCGCTGCTTTGCCGACGACAACGTGGTGCACGTCTCCGGCAGCGTGGACCCGATCCGCGACATCGAAGTGATCGACACCGAACTCGCGCTGGCCGACATGGCCACGGTCGACAAGGCCATCGCGCGCTACAAGCGCCCCGCCGCCTCCGGCGACAAGGAGGCCAAGGCCCTGGTGGCCGTGCTGGAGAAGTGTCTCGCGCAACTGAACGAAGCCAGGCCGGTGCGCGCGCTCGATCTGTCGAAGGAAGAACTCGCCAGCCTGAAGCAGTTCTGCCTGATCACCGCCAAGCCGGTGCTGTATGCCGCCAACGTGGCGGAGGACGGCTTCGAGAACAACCCCCACCTTGACGCGGTACGCGCCCACGCCGCCGCCGAAGGGGCCCAGGTAGTCGCCCTGTGCGCCGCCATCGAAGCCGAGATTGCCGACCTGGACGACGCCGACAAGAAGGACTTCCTGGAATCCATGGGCCTGCAGGAACCCGGCCTGGACCGCCTGATCCGCGCCGGCTACACGCTGCTCGGCCTGCAGACCTACTTCACCGCCGGGGTCAAGGAAGTGCGCGCGTGGACCATCCACGTCGGCGACACCGCGCCGCAGGCGGCAGGCGTGATCCACACCGACTTCGAGCGCGGCTTCATCCGCGCGCAAACCATCGCCTTCGAGGACTTCATCCAGTACAAGGGTGAAGCCGGCGCCAAGGAAGCGGGCAAGATGCGCGCCGAAGGCAAGGACTACGTGGTCAAGGACGGCGACGTGCTGAACTTCCTGTTCAACGTCTGACGATTTTTGCTGGATCTCGGTGGCGTTCAGTAGCGCTTGGTGGACAGGTTGACCCATTTGAAATCAATGGGTTGCGTAAACAATACGGTCTACTGAGCGTTCCTATTGCTCATCGAGGTCTGAAAAATTCGGGGGTAGCGTTGGGGGTACTCGTGTTCAACCGTGGGGGTACATCTCCCCGCAGTGGAGTCCAACGATGCCCGAGAATCTACTCACCGACCTCAAGGTTAGGTCGGCCAAATCGACTGATCGAGACTGGAAACTTTCAGACGGCGGGGGCTTGTTCCTGCTGGTCAAGCCCACCGGCGGCAAGCTCTGGCGGTGGAAGTACCGCCTGCAAGGCAAGGAGAACCTCTTTGCCATTGGCGGCTTTCCTCAAGTAAGCCTTGCGGAGGCGCGTGCGGCCCGGGAAAAGGCACGCGCCTTGGTCAAGCAAGGCATCCATCCTTCCCATGAGCGGCGGCAGGTCAAGGAGCGCAACCTGGAGGCGCTGGAGGAACGCAAGCGCGCTCGTGAAAGCTCGTTCGCCAAGGTGGCGCAGGCTTACCTGGCGGAGATCAAGCCAGTCTTTGCGCTCAGTTCCTATCGGACGAAAGAATCGAGGATCAGGAAGTACCTGTCGCCGAAGTTTGATGGGTTGCCGATGAGCGACATTGGCGTGAAGCAGATTCGCCCATTGCTGGAGGAGTGCAAGGCCCATGGCGCGTGGGCGGCCATCCATGTCAAAGGCGATCTTTCAGCCATCTTCGAATTCGCGGTGGTGCGTGGGCTGGTCGAGGCAAATCCAATCCCCAGCCTGCGCGGGCTGCTGCGCGTGCCGTTCAGCGAGAGCAAGGCGGCGATGACGCGAGAGCAAATCCAGAGGTTTTATCAGGAGTTGCGCGGCTACCGGGGCTATCCGGAAACCTCGTTGTGCTTGCGGTTGATCGCTCTGACCGCCTGCCGTCCAGGGGAAGCGGCGGATGCCGAGTGGGACGAGTTCGACTTTGAGGATGCACTGTGGCGTCGGCCTGCGGCGAAGATGAAAGCGCGGCGCGACCATGTAAGCCCGTTGTCTGTGCAGGCCACTGCCGTGCTGAAGGATTTGCAGTGCATCACGGGCGGCGGCCGCTATCTGTTCCCGCACCGGAGCGGCAAGGGCTTCACCACACCCAACCGGCTGACCTACGCGATGCGCGACATGAACCTGGGCCGGGGCACGACGCCGCATTGCTGGCGGACGACCTTTTCAACCTGGGCCAATGAGAACGGATACCGGCCTGGTGCGATTGAGCGTGCCCCGCGTCAATTATCTTGGCCGGTCGACGTCAATTATCCTGGCCGGTGGAAGCGAGGCATGAGCGGTTCAGCCTTTCGGTTTTGGGGTTGAGGGGTTGCGTTGCTCAGAAGGGGCGAGCC
>JAUVWV010000291.1 GCA_030603925.1 Thauera sp.
CGGCCAAGCTCGCCGACATCATCGCGCACGCCGGCACCATCGTGTGGAACGGCCCGGTGGGCGTGTTCGAGCACGCCCAGTTCGCCGGCGGCACCAAGATGATGGCCTCGGCGATCGCGCACTCGGAGGCCTTCTCCATCGCCGGGGGCGGCGACACCCTGGCGGCCATCGCCAAGTTCCACATCGCCGACGACGTGGGCTACATCTCCACCGGCGGCGGCGCCTTCCTGGAGTTCCTCGAAGGCAAGACCCTGCCGGCCATCGCCGCACTGGAAGCGCGTTTCCAGGGCTGAACCACGCCCGCGGCACGGGCAGGCGGCTTTCCTGCCCGTGCCCGCGTAGGCGATTTTCCGACTTGCCGGGGGGCGTCGGCGGGGTCAGGATATTGCACAGCACAAACGCCGCTGCGAGACCCCGCCATGAACGCCCGCGCCCCCGAGATCGATCCCGCCGATGCCGCCTCGCGCGGCGTCCGCATTCCGCCCCAGCCCCAGGTCCTGATCGAACTGGTCGAACTGCTGGCCAGCGACGACTACGACGCACGCCAGACCGCGGCAGTGATCGCGCGCGACCCGGGGCTCGCGGCGATGATCTTCAAGGCCGTGCGCAGCCCCGCATTCAGCGGCGGGCGGGCGCCCGACACGCTGGAGCACGCGATCATCCGCATCGGCTTCCGCCAGACCCTCAACATCGCCCGCGCGGTCGCCCTCAGCACCAGCATCGGCGACGGCAAGCGCGCCGCCTACGAGCAGTTCTGGGGACGCAGCCGCGAACTCGCCCAGCTCGCCTCGCTGATCGCCGACGAACGGGTGTCGGTGTGCAACATCTTCCCCGACCAAGCCTACATGGCCGGGGTGTTCTTCGAGTGCGGCGTGCCGGTGCTGATGCAGCGCTTCCCCGACTACTGCGAGGCCCTGCTGCTCGACAACCGGCTGGACTTCCCCAGCCTGCGCGAAGAAGACCAGCGCTTCAACGTGGACCACTGCTCGATCGGCTACCTGGTGGCACGCCACTGGCACCTGCCGGAATTCGTCGCGCAGGCCATCCTGCACCACGACAGCGTGCCGCGCGACGAACTCGGCGCCGTGCGCAGCCTGGTGGCGATCGTGCATCTGGCCAGCCATGCGCGGCTGCGCGCGCTGAAGATCCACGACTACAACTGGGACCGCATCGGTCCCGAGGTGCTGAGCGAGCTGGGCATGCACCCGGACGAGCTGAACGAATACCTCGCCGACCTGCGCGAGCGCTTCGAGATCGTCCCCGCGTACTGAACAGGCGCGCCGCGCCCGTCTCGCTCAGCGTTCCGCACCGATCGCCAGGCGATCCGACAGCCGGCGCGGCGTCCGCCGGCGCTCATCCTGCCGCTCGCCCTGCCGGTAGGCGCCGTGCAGATAGGCGTCGCGCCGCTGCCCGACCCGCCGGTCGGCATGGTGCACATAGACGCAGGCACAACGCCCCGTGGTACAGCTCGGCAACGGGATCGACGGCGCCTCGGCGGACAGGAAACGCACCCCGCGGATCGCCCGCGCAAGCTCGCAGGCGCCTTCCGCCGCACGCACCTCCACCGCATGATAGGGCCCGCTCGCCGGCACCTCCCGCAGCGCGCCTTCCTCCGCCCCGGCGCGCGGGGTGCGCCGCAGCATCGCGTACAGCAGCACGGCCGCAAGCGCGAGCAGGAACACGATCGTCGAGTTTTCCATGCCGGCCTCCCCTCTTCTTGCTTCCAACATAGAACACGCATGCGCCGTCGTCGCCCGCAGTTGGGACGGTGTGAGAAATGCGGGCTAGAATCCCGGGCTGACCCCGGCGCCGCACACCACCGTGTTGCGCGCCCCACGCCGCATCGAAGGAGACCGCATGCCACGCCACACCAAGATCGTCGCCACCCTGGGCCCCGCCTCCTCGGACCCGCAGGTCCTCGAACGCATGGTGCATGCCGGCATCGACGTGGTACGCATGAACTTCTCCCACGGCACGGCACAGGACCACATCGCCCGCGCCGAGGCAATCCGCGAAGCCTCCGCACGCGCACGCCGCCCGGTGGGCATCCTCGCCGACCTGCAGGGACCGAAGATCCGCGTCGGCAAGTTCGCCGAAGGCCGCACCACGCTGCACAAGGACGCCCCCTTCATCCTCGACGCACGCTGCGAACTGGGCAATGCCGAGCGTGTCGGGCTGGACTACAAGGATCTGCCCAAGGACGTGAAAACGGGCGATGTACTGCTGCTCGACGACGGGCGCCTGAAGCTGAGCGTGGAACGCGTGGCCGGCCACGAGATCCACACCACCGTGCGGGTAGGCGGCGAGCTGTCGAACAACAAAGGCATCAACCGCCAGGGCGGCGGCCTCACGGCACCGGCGCTGACCGCCAAGGACATGGAGGACATCCGCACCGCCGCACTGATCGGGGTGGATTTCGTCGCGGTGTCCTTCCCCAAGAGCGTGGCCGACATGTACATGGCCCGCCAGCTGCTGCGCGCTGCCGGCAGCGAGGCGCTGCTGATCGCCAAGATCGAACGCACCGAGGCGATCGACAACCTCGACGAGATCGTGGACGCCTCGGACGGCATCATGGTGGCGCGCGGCGACCTCGCCGTGGAGGTGGGCGACGCCGCCGTGCCGGCCCTGCAGAAGCGCATGATCCGCGTCGCACGCGAGCGCAACAAGCTCACCATCACCGCCACGCAGATGATGGAGTCGATGATCAGCAGCCCGGTGCCCACCCGCGCCGAGGTCTCCGACGTGGCCAACGCGGTGCTCGACGGTACCGATGCGGTGATGCTGTCGGCCGAGACCGCCTCGGGCCGCTACCCGGTGGAGGTGGTCGAGGCGATGAGCCGGGTGTGCCTGGAAGCGGAGAAGTCCGCCGAGGTCACGCTCGACCGCGAGGTGCTCGACCAGGTGTTCACCCGCATCGACCAGTCGATCGCCATGGCCGCGATCTGGACCGCATACCACCTCAAGGTGAAGGCCATCGCCTCGCTCACCCAGACCGGCTCCACCGCGCTGTGGATGAGCCGCCTGAACAGCGGCGTGCCTATCTCCGCGCACACCCCGGCGGTGAGCGCGCGCAACCAGATGACGCTCTACCGCGAGGTCTATCCGCTGTTGATGAGCCAGCAGCACCACGACCGCGACGTGTTGCTGTGGGAAGCCGAGCAACTGCTGCTCGACCAGGGCGTGGTGACCTACGGCGACCTGATCGTGCTCACCATCGGCGAGCCGATCGGCGCGGCCGGCGGCACCAATACGCTGAAGATCGTGCGCGTCGGCGAACACCCCGCGCCGCGCCAGGAGTAGGTGGCGACGCGCTCCTGGTGGCCCCCTGCCGGGTACCCTGTGTAGGAGCGGCCTTGGCCGCGATTGCGGCGGTGGCCTCCTGCAAGGCAGCGATCGCGGGCAAGCCCGCTCCTACGCGCCGCCGGAGCGCGCTTGCCAACGTGAGTGCCTTGCCCCAGCCCGCCGCAAGCTGTGTCCACCGGTAAGCAGTCACTGCAACGCACGCGCGCTCGGGCTAAAATGGCGGTCTTTCACACGCTCATGCCGGTCCGCCCGGCCCCCTTCGGAGGAACACCATGCCGCTCGTTTCAATGCGACAGCTTCTCGACCACGCCGCGGAATACGGCTACGGCCTGCCGGCGTTCAACGTGAACAACCTGGAACAGGTCCAGGCGATCATGGAAGCCGCCGCCGAAACCGACAGCCCGGTCATCATGCAGGCCTCCGCAGGTGCGCGCAAATACGCCGGCGAAGCCTTCCTGCGCCACCTCATCGACGCTGCCGTCGAAGCCTACCCGGACATCCCCATCGTCATGCACCAGGACCACGGCCAGTCGCCCGCGGTGTGCATGGCGGCGATCCGCTCGGGCTTCTCCAGCGTGATGATGGACGGCTCGCTGATGGAAGACGGCAAGA
>JAUVWV010000088.1 GCA_030603925.1 Thauera sp.
CGATGTCGTGCATGTCGATGAAGCGGTGCACCCGCTCGCCCGCGGCATCCGGCAGGCACTGGCGCAGTTCCTTCAGGGTGTCCGGGCCGAGGGTGGTGAACATCACCATGCCGCCCACTTCCAGCACGCGGTGCATCTCGCGCAAGGCCGGCAGCGGGTCGTGCAGCCAGTTCAGCATCAGGTTGGACCACACCATGGACACGCTGGCGCGTGCCAGCGGCAGGGCGGTGGCGTCGGCACACAGCAGCGGATCGGGCAATGGACGTTGCAGCAGGCGGTGCAGCAGGCCCTGGCGTTCGCGTTGCGCCCTGCGCGCGCCGGCCAGCATCTGCGGGGCGAAGTCCACCCCGATGCGCAGGGCCTGCGGGTAGCGCGCGGCGAGCAGCGCAAGGTCGGCGCCGGGCCCGCAACCCAGGTCGAGGATGCGCTGCGGGGCGAGGCGGATGTACGCCAGGCGCTCGTCCATGCGGCGCGCGAGTTCGCGCGCCAGTGCGTCGGCCCGTGCGTAACCGGCCGCTGCCGCGCCGAAACGCCGGCGCAGCAGGGCGCGGTCGAGGGTGAAGTCAGCCGGGGCCGGCACGCGGGCTCAGATCGACTTCAGGCCCAGTCTCTCGAAGAGCTGTTCGTCGCGGTCGGCCCCCGGGTTGTCGGTGGTCAGCAGGCGATCGCCGTAGAACATCGAGTTGGCGCCGGCCAGGAAGCACAGGGCCTGCATCTCGTCGCTCATCTGCTGGCGGCCGGCCGACAGACGCACGAAGCTGGTCGGCATGGTGATGCGCGCGGCGGCGATGGTGCGGACGAACTCGAAGGGGTCGATCGGCTCGGCATCGGCCATCGGCGTGCCCGGAATCGGCACCAGGTTGTTGATCGGCACCGACTCGGGCGGGGTGCTCATGTTGGCCAGCTGGGCAATCAGCGCGGCGCGTGCACGGCGCGACTCGCCCATGCCGACGATGCCGCCGCTGCACACGTTGATGCCGGCCTTGCGCACTTCGCCCAGGGTGTCCAGGCGGTCCTGCTGGCTGTGCGTGGTGATCACCTGGCCGTAGAACTCCGGCGCGGTGTCGAGATTGTGGTTGTAGTAGTCCAGTCCGGCTTCGGCGAGTTTCTCGGCCTGGCCTTCCTTCAGCATCCCCAGGGTGACGCAGGTCTGCAGACCGAGCTTCTTGACCTCGCGCACCATCTCCAGCACCGGCTCGAGATCCTTGTCCTTGGGGCCGCGCCAGGCCGCCCCCATGCAGAAGCGCGAGGCGCCCTTGGCCTTGGCGGCGCGCGCATTTTCCAGCACTTCGTCGATCGGCAGCAGGCGCTCGCGCTCCAGGCCGGTGTCGTAGCGTGCGGATTGCGAGCAGTAGCCGCAGTCTTCCGAGCAGCCGCCGGTCTTGATCGACAGCAGGGTGGAGCGCTGGATGGCGTTGGCGTCGAAGTGCTGGCGATGCACCTGCTGGGCGCGATATACGAGGTCCATGAAGGGCAGCTCGAACAGGGCCTGCACTTCGGCGACCTGCCAGAGGTGGCGTGTGCTGCTGCTGGGGGCGGCGGGGCGTTCTGCGACGCCTGCGATCGAAGTCATTGTCATGAAACGGATTCCGGGCTGTAATGCGTAATTACGCATGTTCCGACATCGGTGGAAAGCTTGTCAAATTCGAACCTGCTGCAACGTACCTTCCGCTTCGTCGCCGACCTGCTGGTGCCGCAGGACTGCTTCGTGTGCGGCGGCGCTTCGCAGGGCGATGCGGTGTGCGGGCGCTGCCGTGCCGAACTGCCCGTGCAGCCGCCGGCCTGCCCGGTGTGCGCCCTGCCGACGCCCGGTGGCGAGATCTGCGGGCACTGCCTGCGCGAGCCGCCGGCTTTCGACGCCACCCATGCGGTGTTCGCCTACGGCTTTCCGGTCGACCGCATGGTGCAGGCCCTCAAGTATCATCACCGCCTTGCGCTGGCGCGCTTCTTTGCCGAGTGCCTGCAGCAGCAGCCCGCTCCGGCGGCCGACCTGCTGTTGCCGATGCCGCTGCATGTGCATCGCCTGAGCGAGCGTGGCTTCAACCAGGCAGTTGAAATCGCCCGTCCGCTTGCCGATGCCTGGCGCCTGCCGCTGGAGCTGGCCGCGGTGCGCCGCGAACGCGACCTGCCGGCGCAGGCCGGACTGGACCGCAAGGCACGCGTCGCCAATCTGCGCGGCGCCTTCCACTGCGACCGGGTGCTGGGCGGCCTGCATGTGGTGGTGATCGACGACGTGATGACCACCGGTGCCAGCCTGAACGAACTCGCACGCGTCCTGAAGCGCCAGGGCGCGGCGCGGGTGGAGAACCGCATCATCGCCCGGACGCCCTGAAGGGCGTCGGGCCACATTGGAGGCCTGCGGCCGCAGCATGTTCGACATCGTCCTGTACCAACCCGAGATTCCGCCCAACACCGGCAACGTGATCCGCCTGTCGGCCAATTGCGGGGCGCGCCTGCATCTGGTGAAGCCGCTGGGCTTCGAGATCAGCGACCGGACGCTGGCGCGCGCCGGGCTGGACTACCACGATCTGGCGCATGTGGTGGTGCACGAGGACTGGGCCGCCTGCCTGGCGGCACTGGACGGGCGGCGCATCTTCGCCTTCAGCACGCGCGGGCGCCAGCGCTACGATGCGGTGTGCTACCGCGCTGGGGATGTGTTGCTGTTCGGCCGCGAGACCAGCGGGCTGCCGGAGGAGATCCTCGCAGCGCTGCCCGAGGCGCAGCGCCTGCGCATTCCGATGCGTCCGGCCAACCGCAGCGTGAATCTGTCCAATGCGGTGGCGGTGGCGGTGTTCGAGGCCTGGCGCCAGCACGACTTCGTAGGCGCTGACGTTCCCCCGCAGTGAGGCGGCCTGCGCCGCCCGGATTCACTCGTGGCGGGGGTCGCGGGCGAGCAGGCGGTCCACCGCGGCGCCGGCCGACAGGCCCTCGTGCAGCAGCGCGTTGACCGCCTCGCAGAGCGGCATCTCCACGCCATGGCGACCGGCCAGGCTGACCACCTCGCGCGCGGTGGAGACCCCTTCGGCGACCTGGCCGAGCTCGCGCAGGATGTCGTCCAGCGTCTTGCCCTGCGCCAGGGCCAGCCCCACCCGGCGGTTGCGCGACAGATCGCCGGTGCAGGTGAGGATCAGGTCGCCCATGCCGGCCAGCCCCATCAGGGTCTCCGGACGGCCACCGAGGGCGACCGCGAGCCGGGCGATCTCCGCCAGGCCGCGGGTAATCAGGGCCGCGCGCGCATTCAGGCCGAAGCCCATGCCGTCGGAGACGCCCGCAGCGATTGCCATCACGTTCTTGATCGCGCCGCCGATCTCCGCGCCGACCAGGTCGGTGTTGGCGTATACACGCAGCAGCGGCTGGTGCAGCACCGGGAGCCATTGCTCGATGAATTCCGCATTGGCCGAGGCCAGGGTGATCGCGGTCGGCTGGCCGCGCGCGACCTCGGCGGCAAAACTGGGTCCGGTGAGCACGCCGCAGGGCGCCTCGCTGCCGAGCTCTTCGGCAACAATCTCGTGGGGCAGGCGGCCGCTGCCCGCCTCCAGGCCCTTGCACGCCCAGACCAGCGGTGTGCCGGGCTGCAGGCGCTGCAGTTCGCGTACCGCGGCGCGCAGGCCGGACAGGGGCGTGACCACCAGATGGAGGTCGGCACCCTGTGCGACTTCGGGCAGCGCAGCTGAGACGCTGAGCGCGTCGGGCAGGGGGATGCCGGGCAGGTAGCGGGCATTCTCGCGCGCGCCGCGCATGGCCGCCACGTGCTCCGGGTTGCGGGCCCACAGGGCGACCGTGTGCGGGCCGTGGAAGGCCAGCGCCAGGGCGGTGCCCCATGCGCCGGCGCCCAGCACGCCGATGCGCATCGGGCTACAGCCCCCAGACTTCGGTGACGCGCAGGAAACCGCTCGCCCCGTCGCGGTGGCGCACGCTCACCCAGCCGTTGGTCGGCGGGGCGGCAAGGTCGAGCACCACGTCCTTGGCGACCTCGAAGGCCGCCGGGCTGTTGTCGTCCGCGCTGCGGCGCACCGTGGCGCGCGGCGCGCTGACGATCACCGTGCGCTTGTCGGCCAGCTGGCGTGACTCGATCCAGGTGATCGCGCCGCCCTGGTCGCGTACCTTCACCCACTTGTCGAGCACCACCACCACTTCGACGGGCGTGCCCGGAGCGATGATGAACAGGCGCTTGCCCTGGACCGACGGCGAATCGAACAGGATCGCCGGCTCGGCCACCGAACGGTACTCGATGGCCTGTGCCGCGCCGCCGGCCAGGGCCAGCGTGCAGGCGAGGGCGGCGTTGCGTAGCGTGCGGCGCATGGCGCTCACTGCACCGGGACTTCGCCGGCCGGCGCGGCGGCCTGCTGTTGCTGCTGAGCCTGGTACAGCGCCTCGAAGTTCACCGGCGCCAGCATCACCGGCTGGAAGCCGGCGCGGGTGACGGCGTCGGACACCGCTTCGCGTGCATACGGGAAGAGGATGTTGGGGCAGCCGATCATCAGCACCGGTTCCAGCTCGCCGTCCGGAATGTTGCGGATCTGGAAAATGCCCGACTGCTGTACTTCGACCAGGAACACGGTCTTGTCCTCGCCCAGCGTGGCAGTGACGGTGACCGTCAGGGTAACGTCGAAGATGCCGTCGTCGATGCCATTGCCGTCGGTGCGCAGCTGCACGCTGATCTGCGGGGTCTCGCGCTCGAGGAAGACCTGCGGCGCGTTGGGAACCTCCAGCGAGAGATCCTTCACGTAGAGCTTTTCGATGCTGAAGACGGGTTGTGCGTTGTCGGTCATTTCCAGGGTCCGGGAGAGGTTCGGTGTGGGGGTTCGTCAGCCGTGCGGGCGGTGCGCTCAGGCGGTGCCCTGCAGGATCGGGTCCAGCCGGCCTTCGCGATCGAGCTCGTAGAGGTCGTCGCAGCCGCCGACATGGTAATCGCCAATGAAGATCTGGGGAACCGTGCGGCGGCCGGTCAATTGCATCATCTCGTCGCGCCGCACCGGATCGAGGTCGATGCGGATCTTCTCAATGGCGTCGATGCCCTTGCGCTTGAGCAGCGCCTCGGCGCGCACGCAATAGGGGCACACGCCGGTGGCGTACATGCGGACGTTCGGCTGGGCGCTCACTTCTTCTTCCCCTTTTCCTTCTCCGGCTTGCGGCCGCGGTCCAGCGGCTGGCCGGCCTTTTCCCACTCGTAGATGCCGCCGCGCAGGTTGAACAGCTTCTCGAAACCGGCTTTCTTCAACGCCGAGATCGCGTTGGCCGAGCGCGCGCCACTGGCGCAGCACAGGATCAGCGGGCGGTCGCGCAGCTTGTCGAGTTCGCCCTTGCGGCGATCGATCTCGGCGAGCGGGATGTGGCGCGCATTGGGGATGTGACCCTGTGCGTATTCGCCCTGATCGCGTACGTCGATCACCACTGCGTCCTCGCGGTTGATCAGCATGGTCGCCTCGATCGGCGACAGCAAGGTCTTGTCGGCCTTGGCGCGGATGGTCTCGAACAGCAGCCAGGTGCCGCTGACTGCCGCGAGGGTGGCCCAATGCCAGTTTTGCTGCAGAAATTCCACTTGCAGATGCTCCGATGGTTGGGGTTAGGGCTTGTCGCTGCAGAACACTTCGCGCATCAGCACGATGAGCTGCAGGGTGCGCTGGTCGCCGACGCGGTAGAACACCCGGTTGGCGTCCTTGCGGGTCTGCAGCACGCCCTTGTCGCGCAGGATGGCGAGGTGCTGAGAGATGTTGCTCTGCGAAGTGCCCACCGCATCCACGATGTCCTGCACGCAGACTTCGGTCTCGCCCAGCACGCAAAGAATCTTCAGCCGCAGCGGGTGCGCGATCGCCTTGAGCGCGCGTGCAGCGGTCTCGATGTGCTCATGCTTGTCGATGAGCGTGAAGATGTCGTCTTTGTTCACGATGGTCCGCGGGAAGGCAAAGGACCTAGTATAAAATACGGCGCCGCATTCTTGCGCGACTCGTCGCAGCCGGTCGGTCCCTGCGATTCACTCATCTCCTGCATAGTCGAGCGCCCATGTATACCATCGTTCTGCTGAGCCACGCACGGTCCGCCCGGGGCGGGCTGATACGCCCCCTCGGGGCAGCCCGAGGCTGAGTCGCCCGGCCGAGCCGCCTGCCGCATGTCCCCGACTGTCGCCCATCCGCTGCGCCTGCTGCTCGTCGCGCTGTGCCTGAGCCTGCTGCCGGCCCCGCAGACGCTCGCCAACAGCACCGGCGAGGCGGCGCAGCGGCGCGCGGACCTCGACGAGGTGAAGAAGCGCATCCGCGAGCTGCAGAAGGAGATCGCGGACACCGAACAGACCCATTCCGGCGCCACCGCGGCGCTGGTCGAGGCCGAGCGCGAAGTCTCGCGCCTGCAGCGCCGCCTGCGCCAGCTGGCCGGCGAGCGCAGCGAGGCCGAGCGCGTGCTGACCCGCCTGGAGCGCGAACAGGCGGTGGTCGGTGCGCGGATCGAGGCGCGCCAGAGCGAACTGGCCGACTGGCTGCGCCGGCACTACATGCATGGCAGTGCGGACGGCGTGGCGCCGTTCCTGTCGGCGCGCGACCCCAATCAGCTGGCGCGCGACGCGCACTATCTGGAGCATCTCGGCCGCGCCCGCCTGGCGCTGATCGAGCGCTTGCGCGACGATCTGCGGCAGAACGCCGAACTTGCCCGGGCAGCGGCCGAGCGGCGCGACAGCGTTGCCGCGCTGGAGGCCGAACAGCAGGGCCGGCGCGCCGAGCTGCAGGCGGTGCAGGACGCGCGCAAGCGGGCAGTGGCCGAACTGGCGGCGCAGTTGCAGGGGCAGCGCAAGGAAGCGGCGGCGCTGCGCCAGGACGAACAGCGCCTGGGGAAGCTGATCGAAGCCCTGGCCCGCGCGGCGCAGGAGCAGCAGCGCGCGCGCGAGCAGCGTGCACGCGAACAGGCCGCCGCGCGTGCGCAACCACCGCGCAGCGCATCCGGGGCGGTGGCCACGCCCGGGCGAAGGGCCGAGCCGGTGGTCGGTCAGGCGCGCCAAGTGGCCGGGCCGACGTCGGCCGCGGCCTTCGATACCTTGCGCGGCAAACTGCGTTTTCCGGTGCGTGGAGAACTGCTCGGCCGCTTCGGCGCTCCAAGGGCTGAAGGCGGGACCACCTGGCGCGGCGTGTTCATCCGCGCCGGCGGAGGCGAGGAGGTGCGGGCCGTTGCGGCGGGGGAGGTGGTGTATTCGGACTGGCTGAGAGGCTTCGGCAACCTGATCATCATCGACCACGGCAAGGACTATCTCACCGTGTATGGCAACAATGACGCCTTGCTGCGCGAGGTCGGCGACGAAGTCACCGGTGGTGACGCGATCGCCAGCGTGGGGGCGAGCGGAGGCGGGGCGGAAACCGGTTTATACTTCGAAATCCGCCATCAGGGCAGGCCGGTAGACCCGCTGCAATGGGTCCGGCTTGACTAGCGGGCTTGGTCAAGGACGGCGGATCCGCCGATGGAGTTGTCATGCGTAGCAAGCTGCAGAATTTTGGCCTGGTGCTGACCGGGCTGTTCGCCGGGGTGCTGATCAGCCTCAATTTCTCTGCCAATGCAGACCGGACGGCGATGGCGCCGCTGCCGGTGGAGGAGTTGCGTGCGTTCGCCGACGTGTTCAACGCGATCAAGCAGGGCTACGTCGAGCCGGTCGAGGACAAGAAGCTGATCACCCACGCCATCAGCGGCATGCTGTCCGGCCTAGATCCGCATTCGGCCTATCTGGACGCGGAGGCCTTCAAGGACCTGCAGGTGGGCACGCAGGGCGAGTTCGGCGGGCTGGGCATCGAGGTCGGCATGGAAGACGGCTTCGTCAAGGTCATCTCGCCGATCGAGGACACCCCGGCCTTCCGTGCCGGCGTGCTGGCCGGCGACCTGATCGTCAAGCTCGACGACACTCCGGTCAAGGGCATGACGCTCAACGATGCGGTCAAGCGCATGCGCGGCAAGCCCAATACCCGCATCACCCTCACCATCATGCGAAAGGGCGAAACCAATCCGGTCGTGCTCACCCTGACCCGCGAGGTCATCAAGGTGCGCAGCGTGCGCTCCAGCGTGGTCGAGCCCGGTTACGGCTATGTGCGCGTCGCGCAGTTCCAGGAGAACACCGCGGCCTCGCTGGTCGAGCATCTCGGCAAGCTGGTCAAGGAAGGCGAACTGAGGGGCCTGGTGCTGGACCTGCGCAACGACCCGGGCGGTCTGCTGCACGGTGCGGTCGGTGTTGCGGCGGCCTTCCTGCCGGCCAACACCCTGGTGGTGTCGACCGACGGGCGCACCGAAGACGCGAAGCGCGAATACCGTGCGGCGCCGGAAGACTACCTGCGCGGACGCCGCGACGACTTCCTGCGTACGCTGCCGGCGGAGATCCGCGACGTGCCGATGGTGGTGCTGGTCAATGCGGGTTCCGCATCGGCCTCGGAGATCGTCGCCGGCGCGCTGCAGGACCACAAGCGCGCGGTGGTGATGGGCACCCGCACCTTCGGCAAGGGCTCGGTGCAGACCATCCTGCCGCTCAACAACAGCACCGCGATCAAGCTCACCACGGCGCGTTACTACACGCCGAGCGGACGTTCGATCCAGGCCAAGGGCATCGAGCCGGACATCGTCGTCGAGGAGACCGCGAACGGCTCGTCGCGGCGCATCCGCGAGGCCGACCTGCAGGGCCACCTGGGCAACGACCGTGATGCCGAGGCCGAAGCCGCTGGCGAAGCAGGCGGCGCGGGCGAGGCGGAAGAACCGGCACCGGTGCGCTTCGAGATGGGCGGCAAGGACGACTACCAGCTCGGCCAGGCGATCAACCTTCTCAAGGGCCTGCAGGTCGTCCAGAATAAAAAATGACCGCTGAAACGGGAGGGGCATGATGCGTCGGGAAACCGCCTACAAGCTGGCCGGACGGCAGCACGACCACCCGGTCAGCGGCGCGGGCATCCGCAAGGAGCGCGAGCTGCGCTTCAAGGCGCTCCCTCCCGGCCAGGTCGATCGTGCGTATCAGTCGCTGCGCATGCTGAAGGGCCTGCAGGTGGAGCGCCGGGCTAACCCGCTGGCGCTCACCGTGCGCTACTCGGTGCTCGAGTACTCGATGGAGCTGCTCGAGGACGCGCTGCGCGAGGCCGGCTTCGCGCTCGACAACACCCTCTACATGAAGCTGGTGCGCGCGCTGGTGTATTTCTGCGAGGAAACCCAGCGCCACAACCTTGAGTCGCCCGAGCGGCTGATCAAGAAGTCCAACGAGGTCTACATCCAGGCCTGGGACCACCACCAGCACGGCGACCACGACGACACGCCGCCGGAGTTGCGCGAGTACAAGTAGCGCGCAGCGCCGGGCCCTCGCGGCGCCCCGACTCACTCCTTCGAACCGGCCCCGGGCCATCCGCGACCATGAACGACGACCAGTTGCTGCGTTACAGCCGCCACATCCTGCTGCCGGAGATCGACGTGGCGGGTCAGGAGGCCATCCTGTCGGCCCGCGTGCTGGTGGTCGGCGCCGGCGGGCTGGGGTCGCCGGCCGCGATGTACCTCGCCGCGGCCGGTGTCGGTACCCTGGTGCTGGCCGATGGCGATACCGTGGATCTGACCAACCTGCAGCGCCAGATCCTGCACAGCGAGCAGGGCGTCGGCCGCCCCAAGGTGGAATCGGGACGCGACACCCTGGCACGGCTCAACCCGCAGGTGCGGGTCGAGGCGCTGGCCGTGCGGCTGGAAGACGGTGCGCTCGACGAGCAGGTGGCCGCGGCCGACGTGGTGCTCGACTGTTCGGACAATTTCGCCACCCGCCACGCCGTCAATCGCGCCTGCGTGCGTTACCGCAAGCCGCTGGTCTCGGGCGCGGCGATTCGCTTCGACGGGCAGGTCGCGGTGTTCGACCGGCGGCGCGCCGGCGGTCCGTGCTACAACTGCCTGTTTCCGGAAGGGCTGGAGGTCGAGGAGGTGCGCTGCGCGGTGATGGGGGTGTTCGCGCCCATCGTCGGCATGATCGGCACCACGCAGGCTGCCGAGGCGCTGAAGCTGATCATCGGCTGCGGCACCTCGCTGGACGGTCGCCTGTTGCTGCTCGACGGGCTGGGCATGGAGTGGCGCAGCGTCAGCCTGGGGCGCGACCCCGGCTGCGCGGTGTGCGCGGGCTAGCTAACGGGTCACGCGGCGTCGGTGCGCGCGATGAGGCGCAAGTCTTCGCCGACGGCGCGCACGTCGATGATGCGCAGCCGCCTGGCCTGATCGAGCGCCTGCAGCTCGGGCAGGCGGAACAGGCCCTGCGCGGCCTCGCCGACCAGCAGCGGGGCGAAATACATCAGCAGTTCATCCACGCAGCCTTCGCGCAGCAGTGATCCGTTGAGGGCGAAGCCGGCCTCGCCGTGCACCTCGTTGCAGCCGCGTCGGCCCAGCTCCTGCAGCAGGGCCGGCAGATCGACCTTGCCGGCGGCATTCGGCAGGCAGACGACGTCGGCGCCGGCGTCCCGCAGGCGGGCAATGCGCTGCGCATCTTCGCTGGCGGTGGCGATCAGGCAGTCGCCGGCGGCCAGGATGCGGGCGTGCGGCGAGACCTCCAGTCGCGCATCCACCAGCACCTTGCGCGGCTGGCGCTGGCAGGGCACGTCGCGCACATTGAGCTGCGGATCGTCGGCGCGCACGGTGCCGATGCCGGTAAGGATGGCGCAGGCGCGCGCACGCCAGCGATGGCCGTCGCGCCGCGCCGCCGCGCCGGTGATCCATTGGCTGACGCCGTTGTTCAAGGCGCTCTTGCCGTCCAGCGTGGCGGCGCTCTTAAGGCGCAGCCAGGGGCGCCCGCGGGTCATGCGCGAGACGAAGCCGATGTTGAGTTCGCGTGCCTGCGTCTCGAGCAGACCGCAGGCCGTTTCGATGCCGGCGGCGCGCAGGCGCGCGAGGCCTTCGCCGGCGACCTGCGGATTGGGGTCCTGCATCGCGGCGACCACGCGGCCGACACCCGCCGCGATCAACGCGTCCGCGCAGGGCGGCGTACGTCCGTGGTGCGAGCAGGGCTCCAGGGTGACGTAGGCGGTGGCGCCGCGCGCCAGGGCGCCGGCCGCGCGCAGCGCATGGATTTCGGCATGCGGCTCACCGGCGCGCAGATGCCAGCCTTCGCCCAGCGTGCGGCCCTCGCGGTCGAGGATCACGCAGCCGACGCGCGGATTCGGAGTGGTGGTGTCCAGCCCGCGTTCGGCCAGCGTCAGTGCGCGGGCCATCGCAGCGTGGTCAGTTGCCGAAAAGATCATTCTCGGGATCGGGCTGCTCTGCCGTTGGCTTGCGCGCGCGCTTCGGGCGCGCCTGCACTTCGCGGATCACGTCGGAGAACTCATCGACGTCGGCAAAGTTGCGGTAGACCGAGGCGAAACGGATGTAGGCGACCTTGTCGAGCTTCTTCAGCTCCTTCATCACCAGCTCGCCGAGCTTCTCGCTGGGCACCTCCTGCTCGCCCATGGACAGCAGGCGGGCCTCGATGCGATCGACCGCGGCTTCCAGCGCCTCGGTGGTGACCGGGCGCTTGCGCAGCGCCAGCTGCATGCTGCCGGCGAGCTTGGCGTGGTCGAATTCGCTGCGGCTGCCGTTGCGCTTGACGATGTGCGGCATCTTCAGGTCGATGCGCTCGTAGGTGGTGAAGCGCTTGTCGCACTTCACGCAGCGCCGCCGCCGACGGACGACGTCGCCGTCCTCGTTCTCGCGGGTGTCGGTGACCTGGGTATTGGGGTCACCGCAGAAGGGGCATTTCATCGTTGTGCGGGCAGCTGGGTGGCACGGCCGCGGGCCGTGCCACCGCGTGCATTACTTGCCGTACACCGGGAAGCGGGCGCACAGCTCGGCCACCTGGCCGCGCACGCGCTCGATCACCGCCTGGTCTTCCGGCGCGTCGAGCACATCGGCGATGAGGTGGGCGATCTTCTCCGCCTCGATCTCGGTGAAGCCGCGGGTGGTCATCGCCGGCGAGCCGATGCGGATGCCGGAGGTGACGAAGGGCTTCTCCGGATCCTTGGGGATGGAGTTCTTGTTCACCGTGATGTGGGCGCTGCCCAGCA
>JAUVWV010000273.1 GCA_030603925.1 Thauera sp.
CGGCCGCCCGCATGGACGGCGCGAGCAGCAGCGCCAGCGTAAGGACGGCGGCCGGCAGACGGCGCACCTGCGCGCCGCCTGCCGCCCCCTGTTGCCGCCGCGCTAACCTCATCACTGCTTTGACGCGGTGATGTCTGCCTTGGCGTCGATGCCGAGCTTGTAACCCAGCGAGACGTGGTGGAAACGACCCGCCGCATGGTCATCGTGGATGGCGAAGCCGAAGTTGTAGGTCTTGCCTGCGGCCAGCGCCACGTCACCCTCGCCACCGGTGAACTTGCGCGCAATCACCACCGACCAGGTGTCGCCGTCGAGCTTGCCATCTGCCGCAACCAGCGCCTTGCCGCCTTCCATCACGCGGGTGTCGGCGACATGGCCGTCGAAGCCCTTCTTCTCGCCGCTGCGCCACTGCACCAGATCGTAGAACACGCCGCCGGCCAGCGCGCCGCCCTTGACGTACTTCTTCTTGCTGTCCGCCGCACCCGGCATGGTGCGCGAATCGGCGTGGCAGCTCGCCCAGCAACCGCTCTGCTCGGCACCTTCGACCTTGCCGACGTCGAGCATGAAGGCGAGCTTCATCGGGTTCTTGTCGTCCATCTTGGCCGCGCCGGATGCCTTCGGCTGCTTCCAGGAGAAGCGCATGTAGAGCGTGTCGCCGTCGTGCGCGGCCTGCACCTTGACGGGGATGAACGGCGCCTTGCCGGCGATCGGCGCGGGCTCGATCTTCTGCCCGCTGGCGATGAGCTGGCCCATCTTGGCCGTTTCGTCGCTGTGGCAGTCGGCACAGGTGTCGCCCGTCTTCAGCGCGCGCGCGCCGCCGTGCTCGGTGCCCTTGGTGATCCATTCCATGGGCGAGACGCCCGGATAGAACAGGGTGATCTCGGTGGCGGCCACCTTGCCCCAGTCGGCAGGCGGCGCGGCCTGCACGGTGCCCAGTCCCATGGCGCAGATCGTGCCCAGCGCGCCGGCAATCATCGTCCTCTTCATGCTCGCTTCTCCCGTCAGATGGCATGCGACCGCCGCGCGGCCGCACGTCAGGTTACTCTTCGTCTTCCTCGGTCATGCCTTCGGGCTTGTGGTGCGCAATGCCCTTGTGGCAATCGATGCAGGTCATGCGGTCTTCACGCGCCATCTCGTGCTGGCGTGAAGCGCGCTTCTTCTGCGCTTCGGTATCCATGCTCTCGAAGCTGTGGCAGTTGCGGCACTCGCGCGAATCGTTGGCCTTCATGCGCGCCCACTCGCGCCGCGCCAGCGTCAGACGCTTGGCTTCGAACTTCTCGCGCGTGTCGATGGTGCCGGTGATCTTGCCCCAGACTTCCCGCGAGGCCTGGACCTTGCGGATCATCTTGTGCGTCCAGTCCTTGGGCACGTGGCAATCGGAACACACCGCCCGGACGCCGGTACGGTTGGAGTAGTGGATGGTCTCCTTGTACTCCTGATACACGTTGTCATACATCTCGTGGCAGGAGATGCAGAACTTCTCTGTGTTGGTGGCTTCCATCGCCGTGTTGAAGCCGCCCCAGAAGAGGACGCCCACGACGAAACCGGCAACCAGCAGTCCGCCGAGCGAGTACTTGGCGGAAGGCTTGCGCAGCCGGGCGAACAGTCCGCCGGGCTTGCCGGCGCGTTCCTTGTTGTTTTGATCGGTCATGTCTCCGGTTCCTGCAAGTAGTGATCAAAGCGGCTTGCGCACCCGCCGCCCGCGGTGCTTTGCGGGCGACAGGTGCGGGCCGACGGAGGCGATCAATAAATGTCGAACTGGGTGTTGAAGACGTTGAACTTGCCGGTCGGGGTCACGATGTTCGGATCCGTGATCACCTTCTTGACCTTCAGCGTCTTGTCGTCATAAACGACGATCGCGGACTGGTCGGCCTTGCCGCCCCACAGCGAGATCCACACTTCGTCACCCGCCTCGTTGTACTCCGGATGGGTGGCACGGCGGATCGCAGTGGTCATCGGCAGGCCGGAATCCTTGGCCACGTCGAGACGGCGCGGTTCCTTGTTCAGGTCGGCCATGTCATAGACGTACACCGATTCGGCGATCTCGCGCTCCGGGTTCATCGGCGCATCCGCCCACAGGTTCTTGGACTTCGGATGGGTCTTGACGAACAGGTTGCCGGCGCCCGGCATCTTCAGCTCCTGCACGACCTTCCAGTTGTGGCTCTTGAACTTGGCGTTCTTGGCCTCTTCCGACGGCGTGGAGATCAGCGAGACGACATCGTCGCCCAGGTGACCGGTCGCCCACACCGGACCGAAGTCCTTGTGCATGAAGTTGGCGCCGCGACCCGGGTGCGGGATCTTCGCGGTGTCGACCAGCGCCGCCAGCTTGCCGGTCTTGGTATCGACCGCGGCGACCTTGTTGGACGCGTTGGCCGCCACCAGGAAGTAGCGCTTGGAGGCATCCCAGCCGCCGTCGTGCAGGAACTTGGCGGAGTTGATCTGGGTGGTCTTCAGGTTGTCGATGTCGGTGTAGTCAACCAGCAGGATCATGCCGGTTTCCTTCACGTTGATCACCCACTCGGGCTTGATGTGCGAGGACACGATGGAGGCCACGCGCGGTTCCGGGTGGTACTCGCCATCCACGGTCATGCCGCGGGTGGACACGATCTTGAGCGGCTTGAGGGTCTCCCCGTCCATGATCGAGTACTGGGGCGGCCAGTAGGTGCCGCCGACCAGGTACTTGTCTTCGTAACCCTTGAACTTGGAGGTATCCACCGAGCGCGCATCCGAACCCATGCGGATGGTGGCCACGGTCTTGGGCTTCTCGTACCACATGTCGATCAGCGTGGTCAGGCCGTCGCGACCCACGGTGTAGACATAGCGACCGGAGGCCGACAGACGGGAGATGTGCACCGCGTAGCCGGTGTCGAGGATGTCCCAGATCTCCTTCGTATCGCCATCGATCAGCGCCAGCTTGCCGGTGTCGCGCAAGGTGACGGCGAAGACGTTCTTCAGGTTGATCTTGTTCATCTGCTTCTTCGGACGCTCTTCAACCGGAACGATCAGTTTCCAGCTGTCTTCCATGTCCTTCAGCGAGAACTCGGGCGGCACATCCGGCTCCAGCTGGATGTAACGCGCCATCATGTTGACCTCTTCCTTGGTCAGGATGTCGTCATAGTTCACCATGCCGCCATCGGTACCGTAGGCAATGATCCGCTCCAGACGGTCGGTACCCAGCTTGAGCGTACCGCCTTCCATCTTGGTGCCGTCGGCCAGCGTCTTGGTCCAGTGCGGCTCAAGATTCTTGCCGGTGGCGCCCTTGCGCAGCACGCCGTGACAACCGGCACAGCGCTCGAAGTAGATCTGCTTGGCCTGCGCCCGCTCATCGGCGGTCATCGTCGGTGCCGCGGCGAAAGCATTGCTCATCGCCATCGGCAACGTTGCCAGCGCCATTGCGCCCATCAACCCTTTCAATTTCATCTTCGGTCTCCCTGGTAAATCGCCAGAAATGGCTTAAGTCAGCCGGAGCGAACTTTGTTCCCCTACGAAAAGTGCGTCTTTAACTTGAGTCAATTTCAGCCATTCATCGCCGCTGTTAGAGTCCGCCTCAAGCTTTCGGCGAGAGGAAAAGACCATGAATGCCCGGCCCCCCAGCACTTTCAGCCGCACCCCGACCGAAGGCAGGCTGCATAGCGATTCGCCCCCCGCCGCACACGCATTGCGGGGTTTCGACACACGCGGATACCGGCCCCAGGGCGTTTCCGCAGGAGGGCCGAAGGACATGAACAACATCACCCGCATCAACGCCGCAGCCCGCATCGGACAGGTCAGCCTGGTCGGCGCCGGCCCCGGCGACGCCGAACTGCTCACCGTACGGGCAGCGCGCCGCATCGCCGAAGCGGATGCCCTGGTCTACGATCATCTGGTCGGCGACGGCATCCTCGAACTGGCGCGCAGCGACGCGCAACGCATCTATGTAGGCAAGGAAGCGGGCAACCACGCACTGCCGCAGGACGAGATCAACCGCCTGCTGGTCACGCTGGCAAGCCAGGGGCTCAAGGTGGTGCGCCTGAAGGGCGGCGACCCCTTCATCTTCGGGCGCGGCGGCGAAGAGATGCAGGAACTGGTCGAGGCCGGCATCGCCTGTGAGGTGGTGCCCGGCGTCACCGCGGCCTCCGGCATGGCAGCCTGTACCGGCATCCCCCTCCCCCCCCGCGAACACGCCCAGACCGTGACCTTCACCACCGGCCATCTGAAGGACGGCACGGTGAACCTCGACTGGACCGCGCTGGCCCGTCCGCACCAGACCGTGGTGATCTACATGGGCCTGGGCGCACTCGAGACCATCTGCAGCCAGCTCATCGCCCACGGCCTGCCGGCCGACACCCCGGCCGCGGTGGTGCACGCCGCCACCACCGCGCGCCAGCGCATCGTCACCAGCCCGCTCCGCCACCTGCCCGCCACCGTCCGCACCGCCGGCCTGCGCACCCCGTCGCTGATCGTCATCGGC
>JAUVWV010000407.1 GCA_030603925.1 Thauera sp.
CCGCGGCGTGCTGTGCATCTGCGATCCGCGCATGATCGACAAGCCCTACGGCAAGGTGGTGTGGCGCAGCCTGCCGCCGATGCGCCGCAGCCGGGTGGAGGCCGAGGCGGTAGAGTTCCTGGAGCAACTGCCACCACCGGCCTCCCGCTGACCTCGTAACGCTGGCGAACCTCGAGGTTTGCGGGCACTCTCAGCTGAAACCGACAACAAGGATTTCAGCCCCGATGGATCGTCTCGTCTTCGACAACCGTTTCGTCCGCGAACTGCCGGCCGACCCCAACGACGCCCCCCATGTGCGCCAGGTGCAGGGTGCGTGCTACTCGCGTGTGCAGCCCACCCCGGTGAGGGCCCCGGAACTCATCGCCTGGTCGCGCGAAGTGGCGGCGATGCTGGACCTGGAGGAGGGCGACGTGCGCTCGCCGCGTTTTGCCCAGGTCTTTGCCGGCAACGCCGTGCTGCCCGGCATGGCGCCTTACGCCGCGTGTTACGGCGGCCACCAGTTCGGCAACTGGGCAGGGCAGCTCGGAGACGGGCGGGCGATCAACCTGGGCGAGGTGGTCAATGCGCGCGGTGAGCGCCTGGAACTGCAGCTCAAGGGTGCCGGACCCACGCCCTACGCGCGCCGCGCCGACGGGCGCGCGGTGCTGCGTTCGTCGGTGCGCGAGTTCCTGTGCAGCGAGGCCATGCACCACCTGGGCGTGCCCACCACGCGCGCGCTGTCGTTGATCGCCACCGGCGAGGAGGTGGTGCGCGACATGTTCTACGACGGCTATCCGGAGCCCGAGCCCGGCGCGGTGGTGTGCCGCGTGGCGCCGTCCTTCATCCGCTTCGGCAACTTCGAGATCTTCGCCGCGCGTGGCGAGCTGGACGTGCTGGAGAAGCTGGCCGAGTTCACCATCGCGCGCGACTTCCCATGGATAGAAGGGAGTCCGGCGGAGCGCCGCGCCGCGTGGTTCCGCGAAGTGTGCGAGCGCACCGCGCGGCTGATGGCGCACTGGATGCGGGTGGGCTTCGTGCATGGGGTGATGAACACCGACAACATGTCCATCCTCGGGCTCACCATCGACTACGGCCCCTACGGCTGGATCGACAACTTCGACCGCGACTGGACGCCCAATACCACGGACGAGGGTACGCGGCGCTACCGCTTCGGCTACCAGCCGCGCATCGCGCACTGGAACCTGTTGCAGCTGGCCAACGCGCTCTATCCGCTGTTCGGCGCCACCGAGCCGCTGCAGGCCGGGCTGGACCACTACGTCGCGGTGTACGACATCGAGAGCCGACGCATGCAGGCGGACAAGCTGGGGCTGGCGAGTTTCTCCGACGCTGACTCGCAGCGGGTCGATGCGCTGCACAAGCTGATGACCAAGGCCGAGATCGACATGACGATCTTCTTCCGCGAGCTGGCGCGCATCGACGTGGATGCGCCTACCCTGGCGCCGCTGGAGGACGCCTTCTATTCGCCGGACAAGCGCGCGGCGCACGCTGCCGAGTTGCAGGCCTGGCTCGACGACTACGCCGAACGCCTGCGCGCCGAGGGGCGCCCGGCCGCCGAGCGGCGCGCGCAGATGGATGCCGCCAATCCGCGCTACGTGTTGCGCAACTGGCTGGCGCAAGAGGCGATCGACGCGGCGGAAA
>JAUVWV010000054.1 GCA_030603925.1 Thauera sp.
CCGCTGGGCATCGTGCGCGGGCTGATGACCACGGTGCATTCCTACACCAACGACCAGGTGCTGATCGACGTCTATCACAGCGACCTGCGCCGTGCGCGCAGCGCCACCCAGTCGCTGATCCCCACCAGGACCGGCGCCGCCGCCGCGGTCGGGCTGGTACTGCCCGAACTGGCGGGCCGCCTGGACGGCTTCGCGGTGCGGGTGCCCACGCCCAACGTGTCCTTCACCGACTTCACCTTCGTCGCCGCGCGGCCGACCACGGTGGAGGAGGTGAACGACCTGGTGCGCGAGGCCGCACATGGCGCCCTGCGCGGCATCCTGGCGGTCAACGACCTGCCGCTGGTGTCCTGCGACTTCAACCACGACCCGCATTCGAGCATCTTCGACGCCACCCTGACCCGGGTGGACCACGACCTGGTCAAGGTCACCGCCTGGTACGACAACGAGTGGGGCTTCTCCAACCGCATGCTGGACACCGCGGTGGCCATGATGGAGGCCGAATGATGAGCGCGCCCGACTTCCTCCGCCTCGAAGACCTCGCCCGCGCCGGCCACCCGCGCGGCCAGCGCGTCTTCCTGCGCGCCGACTCCACCGTGCCGCGGGCCGCCGACGGAACGCTTGCCGACGACACCCGCATCCGCGCCACCCTGCCCGGCATCCGCCTGTGCCTGGCGGCCGGCGCCGCGGTGATGCTGGCCTCCCATCTCGGCCGCCCGCAAGAGGGGGCACTCACTGCCGCCGACTCGCTCGCCCCGGTGGCCGCGCGCCTCACCGAACTGCTTGGCACGCCGGTGCCGCTGCTGCGCGACTGGGTGGGCGGCGCCTTCGACGTCGCCCCGGGCAGCGCGGTGCTGCTGGAGAACTGCCGCGGCAACCGCGGCGAGAAAGCCGACAGCGCGGAACTGGCCGCCTGCATCGCGAGCTGGATCGACATCTATGCGAACGAGGCCTTCGGCGCCGCGCACCGCGCCGAATGCACCACCCACGCGCTGGCGCTGGCCGCCCCGCTCGCCTGCGCGGGTCCGCTGATGGCCGCCGAGCTCGACGCCCTGGGGCGCGCGCTGGCCGCCCCGGCCCGCCCGCTGGTGGCCATCGTCGGCGGCTCCAAGGTGTCCACCACACTCAGCGTGCGGGAGCGGCTCGCCGACCGGGTGGACGTGCTGGTGGTGGGTGGCGGCATCGCCAACACCTTCCTTGCCGCGCGCGGCGCGTCGGTCGGCGCGTCCTTGCACGAGCCGGACCTGCTCGACGCCGCCCGCCGGGTGGAGCGCCGCCTCGAACGGCGCGGCGCGCGCCTGTGGCTGCCGGCCGACGTGCTCACCGCCGACCGCTTCGCCGCCGACGCGCGGGTGGCGGTGCGCGCGGCCGAGGCGGTGCCTGCGGACGAGATGATCCTCGACGTCGGCCCGGTCAGCCGGGCCGCGCTCGGCGGGGTGCTCGCCGCCGCCGGCAGCATCGTGTGGAACGGCCCGCTCGGCGTGTTCGAGTTCCCCGCCTTCGCCGCAGGCACACGCGCGCTGGCCGAGGCCATCGCCGCCAGCCGCGCGTTCTCGATCGCCGGCGGCGGCGACACCCTGGCGGCCATCGCCGCCTTCGGGGTCGAGCGGCAGATCGACTACATCTCCACCGGCGGCGGCGCCTTCCTGGAGTTCCTCGAAGGCCGCGAGCTGCCCGCGGTGGCCGCGCTGAAGATCCGTGCGCGACCCAACAGCCGGCGGGTGATGCCGCTCGCGCATTTCGAGAACGAACCCGAAGCGGCCTGACCCCCGTAGCCCGGATGGAGCGCAGCGGAATCCGGGAACACCCGTGCACCGCCGCGTCCCGGATTCCGGCCTGCGGCCTGCATCCGGGCTACGCCCCCGAATCCACACCACAAGGAGACACCCCCATGGCGATGATCGCCCTGCGCCAACTGCTGGACCACGCCGCCGAACACGGCTACGGCGTGCCGGCCTTCAACATCAACAACATGGAACAGATCCACGCCATCATGCAGGCCGCCGCCGAGACCGCCAGCCCGGTCATCCTGCAGGCCTCGGCCGGCGCGCGCGGCTATGCCGGCGAGGCCTTCCTGCGCCACATGGTGGCCGCGGCCGTCGAAGAGTGGCCGGAGATTCCGATCTGCCTGCACCAGGACCACGGCGCCAGCCCGGCGGTGTGCCAGCAGGCCATCCGCTCCGGCTTCACCAGCGTGATGATGGACGGCTCGCTGCACGAGGACATGAAGACCCCGGCAAGCTGGGACTACAACGTATCGGTGACCCGCCGCGTGGTCGACATGGCCCATGCGGTGGGCGTGTCGGTGGAAGGCGAGCTGGGCTGCCTGGGTTCGCTGGAAACCGGCCAGGCCGGCGAGGAGGACGGCGTCGGCGCCGAGGGCACGCTGGACCACAGCCAGATGCTCACCGACCCCGCGCAGGCCGCCGACTTCGTCGCCGCCACCGGGGTGGACGCGCTGGCGGTGGCGATCGGCACCAGCCACGGCGCCTACAAGTTCACCCGTCCGCCCACCGGCGACATCCTCGACATCGAGCGCATCGCCGCCATCCACCGGCGCATCCCCTCCACCCACCTGGTCATGCACGGTTCCTCCAGCGTACCGCAGGAGTGGCTGGCGATCATCCGCGCGCACGGCGGCGAGATCGGCGAGACCTACGGCGTGCCGGTGGAAGCCATCGTCGCCGGCATCCGGAACGGTGTGCGCAAGGTGAACATCGACACCGACCTGCGCCTGGCGATGAGCGGCGCGATGCGCCGCCTGCTCCACGAAGACCGCAAGGAGTTCGACCCGCGCAGGGTGTTCCGAGCCGCCACCGCGGCCGCGCGCGAGATCTGCCGCGCACGCTTCGAAGCCTTCGGCTGCGCCGGCCAGGCCGCTCGGATCAAGCCGCTGCCGCTGGCCGTTCTGGCGCGCCGCTACGCTCAGGCAGCCTGAGCCCTGCGCCGTTTCCCGATCCCTGCCTGTCCAGGCCTTCGCCCGCCCGCCGTTCGTGGGGCGGGCATTTTTTATCGCGCGGCTGCGGCACGCACCCGGTACACGCGCAACAAGGCTTCGGCCTCCGGCTCGGCAGCCCAGGCGAACACCTGTTCGACTTCGAAGGCGGGGGCCTCCAGGCCGAGTTCGGCCGGCGCGCTGCGTTCGACCGCCAGCAGGAAGGCCGCGGCAGGCGGCTCGTCGCGCAGCAGCCGGCGTTCCTCCGCACTCAGGTGGCGCCGGTTGGTGCCCAGATACATCTGCAGGGTCACCGGGGTGTCGACATGCAGCAGCTGGCGCACATCCAGATCGCTGTCGCGCAGGGCCTGCGCCGCGCGGTACACCTCGGCGGCATACTCGGTGCGCTCCTCGCGCTTGCCGAAGGTCGAGTGGTAGTTGATGTACACGCTCGCCAGCAGCAGCCCGCACACCACGGCCAGCGCCCCGGCAAAGCGCCGCCGGCCGACGCGCTCGGCCAGCCGGGCCATCTCGCGCCCGGCCAGCAGGGCGGCGGCCGGCCACAAGGGCAGCAGCAGATCGGCCCGGTGATGCGCGGCGAGCGAGAAGATCAGCAGGCCGGCGAGGATCCAGCACACCAGGAAGCGCTCGAAGCGGCGTTCGGCGACTTCGCCGGCCGGGCGGCGGAACACCCGCCAGATGCCGTAGAAGGCGAACAGGCTGAAGGGCAGGAAGCGCTGCAGGAAGAACAGCGTCGGGCGCGGCAGGTTCTCGCCGAAGCTGCGCTCGCGCCCCACCCCGGTGGCGTGGCCGATGAGCTCGTCGTAGAACATCTTGTCGATCAGTTCCTGACCATACTGCCACCAGGCCGGCAGGAACCACGCCAGCGGGATGGCGAGGAAGAGCAGCACGCCCACCCCGTGCGGGCCGCGCAGCGTGGGTGTGGCGCGCGGATCGCTGCGGTGCTCCCACAGCCAGGCCAGCAGCCCGGCGCCGGCAAGCACCAGGCCAAGCGGCCCCTTGGTCAGCGTGGCCAGCCCGGCGAACAGCCAGAACAACAGCCAACCGCGCCCGCTCTCCCAGGCACGCAAGGCGGCGAAGGCACCGGCCGCAATCAGCAGCGCAAACAGCGGATCGGAACGCAACAGGGCGATGTGCTTGGCCAGCATCGGCGCCAACGCCACCGCCACACCGGCGAGCCCGCCGGCCAGCAGGCCGAAGCGGCGACGCCCGACCTCGAACACCAGCAGGGTCAGCGCGAGCACGGCGAGGAAGGAGGGCAGCACCAGGGCGAGGCGGTCCACCCCCAGCAGCGCGGCGAATCCGCCCGCCAGCCAGGTGTGCAGCGGCGGCTTGGAGAGGATGCGTCCCTGGATGTCGTACTGCGCCAGCCAGTTGCCGTCCCACACCGCGTCCATCACGTAGCCGACGTTGCGGTGCTGCGCATAGCCTTCGAGATCGGAGGGGCCGCTGATGCGGATCAGGAACACCAGCAGGCACAGCAGGCCGAGCAGTGCGCTCCAGCCGCGTACGGAAAGAATGGGGCGATGCATGCTCGGTTCAGCTCCCGCCGGCATCCGCGGGCTCGTCGCCCTGCGGGTCCGGCCCGCTACAGGCCCTGCCCGCCGCACGGCGGCGCAGCGCCCAGATGCCCAGGGCGAGCAGCAGGCAGCAGGCTACGACGATCTGCGCGACGCCCTCCCAGGCCAGGCCGTCGGCGAAACCGCTGCCGATCAGGCAGGCGATCACCCCTTGCGGCAGGAAACCGATCAGCGTACCCAGTGCGAAGGCGCGGCTGCGCACCCGGCTGAGCGCCAGGCCCACATTGATCAGCACGTTGGACAAGGGCAACTGGCGCACCATCGCCACCGCCATGACGGTCGGCCTCACCTTCGCGATGCGGGCGAACAGGCGATGCTCGCCGAAGCGCTCGCGCACCCAGCGCCGCCCGCCCCAGCGTGCGATGCGGAACATCACCACCGAGCCGAACAGGCTGCCCGCAAGCGCCGCCGCAAGGCCTTCCCAGAAGCCGAACAGCAGTCCGCCGAGACCGTAGAAGATCAGCCGCGGGCTGCCCACCGCCATCAGGACGGCGGTCAGCGCGGCGAAGGTGAACTCGCCGCGCACCCCGAAGGAATCGATGAAATCGCGCAGATCCTGCAGATCGTCGGCAATCTCGCGCAGGGGGGTGTAGTGCAGCATCGCCAGCACGCCGACCACCACGCCGACCAGCACCAGCAGGCGCAGCACGCCGCGCAGGCGGTCCGCCGGACGCTTCTCCTCTTCGAGTTCGGCGGCCGCCTGCTCCGCATCCGCCAGCTCGCGCGCGAGCCGGGGGTTCATTCGCCGTCGCCCTGCACGCGGCGCGCCGGTACCGCACGGCTCAGATACCAGCGGATGCCGAAGCAGTCACGGATGCCGCGCCACAAGCGGTTGTGCACCCCGTACTTGGAGGTGCCGCGCATCCGTTCGCGGTGATTCACTTCGTGCTCCAGCACGCGGAAGCCCTGGCCGCGCAGCAGGGTGGGCAGGAAGCGGTGCATGCCGTTGAACACCGGGATCTCGCCCAGCGCGGCGCGCCGCACCACACGCGCACCGCAGCCGCTGTCGCTGATCCGGTCGCCGGTGATCCAGTTGCGGAAACCGTTGGCGACGCGCGACGAGAAACGCCGCAGCCAGGTGTCGCGCCGCCGCCGCCGCACCCCTGTGACACAGTCGGCCTGTTCGGCGCGCGCGCGTGCGAGCATCGCCGGCAGGTCCGCGGGGTCGTTCTGCCCGTCGCCATCCAGCGTCGCCACCCAGGTGCCGCGCGCCGCACGAAAGCCGCTCGCCACCGCGGCGCTCTGCCCGCAGTTCAGTTCGTGACGGACCACGCGCAGGGCGGGCAGGGCCAGGCCGCGCAAGGCCTCAACGGTGCCGTCGCGGCTGGCGTCGTCGACGAAGAGGATCTCCAGCGCGTCGCCCAGCGAGGCCAGCGCGGCGGCAATCTCCCCGGCGAGCGGCGCGACATTGTCCGCCTCGTTGTACACCGGGACCACGACGGAGAGCAGGATGGCGGAGGACGAAGCGGCGTCCTCGGGCGGACGCGGGGAAGTTACGGCAGAGATCATCGACAGCAGGGCTTGGCGCGCTTGAGTGGAAAGGAGCCGCCGGGGCAGCGCAGGAGCGCACGGGCGAGAATCGGTATTTTAGTTTTGTTGCCCCCCCTGCAGGCGGGATCCGGGGCGATTCGCGCCGGATCTGCCGCCCTCGCGCGCAATGCTGTTGCGGCGACGCAACACTCTCCGCCCGCACGCGTCCGCTTCATCCGCCATCCGGCGAACGAGCCCACGCCAAGCCCCGCCGCTGACACACCTTTACAAATTTGGCGCAATTCCGCCCACCGCCGCCAGTCCGAACCGGTGCACGATGACGGGATGAAGCGAGCGCCATCCACCCATACCAACAAGCGAGGACGAAGGATCATGAACAAACTGCTCATTACCTCGATCGCCGCAGTCATGCTCAGCGCCTGCGCCACCAACCCCTATACCGGCGAACACGCCAAGACCGCCACCGGTGCGACGATCGGCGCGGGCGCGGGCGCGGTGCTCGGCGGTGTGGTCTCGGGGCGCAGCGACCGCACCAAGGGCGTGCTGATCGGTGCTGCAGTCGGCGCCACGGTGGGCGGCCTGATCGGCCGGCAGATGGACCAGCAGGAAGCCGAACTGCGCCGCAGCATGGAGGGCAGCGGCGTGGAGGTGATGCGCGAGGGCGACACCATCCGCCTGCAGGCGCCGGAGAACATCACCTTCGATACCAACCGCGCCGACGTGAAGCCGCAATTCCAGCCGGTGCTCGGCCAGCTGGCGACCAGCATCCGCCAGTACCCCGGCACGGTGGTGCAGGTGGAAGGCCATACCGACTCCACCGGCTCGGCGGCCTACAACCAGACCCTGTCGGAGAACCGTGCGGCCAGCGTGCGCAGCTATCTGGTGCAGCAAGGCGTGGAGGCCAACCGGCTGATCGCGGTGGGCTACGGCATGACCCGGCCGATCGCCGACAACAGCACCGCGGCCGGACGTGCACAGAACCGCCGCGTGGAGATCCTCATCGTGCCGGAACAGGCGCAGTGAAGCAGGCGCCGCGCGCGCTCAGAATGTGTGAAGAAATCGTAGCGAGCGGGTCGATGGCAAGGCGCGCGGCGCACAGCGACCAAGACATATCAGATAGATAGGCGAGGGAGCGAGCACCGCGCAACGCCGCCATCGGCACGCGCAGTAGATTTATTCGCACATTCTCAGTGCTCGGGCGGCATGTGCCGCCTGAGCAGGATCAGCAGCGGCACGCCGAGCAGCAGCACGGCCACCCCGAGCAGCGCCCCGGCGCCGGTATACACCAGGCTGGAATACAGCAGGTAGGCGCAAGCCAGGCAGAACAGCGCCGGTTTGAGCGGATACAGCGGCGCGCGGAAGGGGCGTTCCAGCCCGGCATCGCGCCGGCGCAGGACGAAGTAGGCGATGCCCACCAGCAGCAGGAACAGCCAGAACACCGGTGCGGTGTATTCGACCATCGCGCGAAAACCGTCCTGGGTCACCGCGCCCAGGCCGACCAGCGCGAGCGCGATGGCGCTCTGCACGAGGATCGCCACCCGCGGGTTGTTGCCCCGGCTGCTCCACAGGCCGAGCGCACGCAAGGGCGGCATGTCCTCGCCGAGGGCGTGATACACGCGCGCGCCGGTGAAGATCGTCGCGTTCAGCGTGCTGATCGCCGCGCAGCAGATCACCGCGCTGATCAGCAAGGCCGCCTCCTCACCCAGCGCGCGACGCATCATGTCGGCACCCACCGCTTCGCTGGTGCGCAGGGCCTCGAACCCCAGCACCTGCAGAAAGGCCAGGTTGACCAGCACATACACGCCGGCGATCGCCAGCGTGCCGAACACCAGGATGCGCACCATGTCGCGCCGCACGTCGCGCACTTCGGCGGAGAGATAGGCGGCCTCGTTCCAGCCGCCGTAGGTCAGCAGGATGAATACCAGGGCAAGGCCCGGCGCGCTGCTCGCCACCTGCGTCGACAGCGCCGCACCGCCGCCCTGCGGCTCGGCCGCCAGGCTGGGCGAACTCAGCCCGACCACCGCCACGGCGAGCAGGGCCAGCACGGTGAGCACGGTGAGCAGGGTCTGCGCACGCTTGCCGTGGAAGGTGCCGATCACGTTCAAGGCGGTCAGCAGGAGCAGCGCCAGCGCGGCGTAGAGCGCCGCGCCGTGCGGTCCGAGCGCGTGGATCTGCTGCGCATAATCGCCGAACACGAAGGCGACCGCGGCAATCGCCCCGGTCTGGATCACCGAGATGCGCGCCCAGGCGAACAGGAAACCGGTGGAGCGCCCGAAGGCGCGCGCCAGGAAGTGGTACTCCCCGCCGGTGCCCGGGTAGGCCGCGGCGAGTTCGGCGTACACCAGCGCGCCGGCCAGGGTGATCGCCCCGCCGATCAGCCAGGCGCCGATGAAGGCGGCTTCGCTGCCGACGCTGGCCGCCACCAGCGGTGGCGTCTTGAAGATGCCGATGCCGATGACGATACCGACCATGATCGCCACCCCGTCGAACACCGACAGGCTGGCGCGCGGCAGACTGGTCGCAGGCACGCCCTAGGCCCTCCCGGACGCCCGGTCGCCCGGCGGCACGCCACGCGGCCGGGAGCGCGGGCTTGCAGCAGGACAACGCCTCCCACCATCGCTCATCGTCGCGGCTCCTTCTCGGTCGCCCGGGCCGGGCATACGGAGTCAGGCAAGCAAACCCGCATTAGGTTCGCGCAACATTCACTGCGAATGCCATAGAGCGCGTGGGGGCTTCCCCGCAAGGCGCGCGGGCGGGTACTCTTGCGCGATCCGTCGACTCCCCGCTCACCCATGTCGCTCTTCCAATCGCATCCGCTGCGCCAGACGCTCAGCGACGAGGTCCACGCCCGCCCGCCGGTGCCGCTGGACACCCCAGAACTGGTCACCTATCTCGCCTTCCTGCACGAGCCCGGCAGCGTGGAACGCGAAGGCGTGCACCTGTGCCAGCTCGCCGAACAGTTCGGCCTGCCGACACCGCTCACCGAGAACGGCCACCTCTTCCTCGACGCCGGCCGCTTCCGCCTCAAGTGGGAGCGCCACAACGAGTTCTCCAGCTACACCTTCTTCCGCCGCATCCGCGCGGGCGACTGCACCGAGGAGAACGCCCTGCTCGAGGTGCCGGCAACCTGGCGCAAGTCGATTCCCGGCCAGCTCATCGTCGCCAGCCATGTCGAACTGCGCGCCGTGGCCGAGGAGCCGCCCGACGCGGTGATGGCGCGCCTGTCGCCCACCGGACGGCAGACCGTGGCCGCCCGCGTGGCCGACGAGGCGGCCTGGGTGTTCACCGACTTCCAGATCGAAGACGGCTTCTCGCGCTTCCTGGTACTCGACGCCTCGCTCACCCCGCGCCAGGCCGGACGCACCGTGCAGCGCCTGCTGGCGCGCGAGACCACCCCGGAGAACGCCCTGCTCGCCTTCCCGGTGGCCAAGGAGGTCGGCCGCCTGCTGTCGCGCGCCGAGGACGAACTGGCCGACCTGATGGACATCATCGGGCGGGCCGCCGATGCGGACGACGAACGCGCCGTGCTCGCCCGCCTGACCCGCCTGGCCGCCGAAGTGGAACGCTCGGTGGCACACACCACCTTCCGCTTCGGTGCCGCGGCGGCCTACTACCGCATGGTGCGGCAGCGCATCGATGAGCTGCGCGAGACCCGCCTCACCGGCTTTCCCACCATCGGCGAGTTCATGGCACGCCGCCTCACCCCGGCCATCGACACCTGCGCCACCATCGCGCGCCGCCAGGAGGATCTCTCCGGCCGCATCGCGCGCAACTCGCAGTTGCTGCGCACCCGCGTGGACATCGAGCTGCAGCACCAGAACCAGGAGCTGCTCGCGCAGATGAACCGGCGCGCCCGCCTGCAGCTGCGCCTGCAGGAGACCGTCGAGGGCCTGTCGGTGGTGGCCATCACCTATTACGCTTCGCAGCTCGTCCACTATCTCGCCAAGGGCGGCAAGAACTACATCGCGCCGGCCACCCCGGAGGTGCTCACCGCGGTCTCCATTCCGCTGATCGCCGGGCTGGTCGCGCTGGGCCTGCGGCGCATGCGGCGCGCGCTGGCTGCCGAAGAAACCGCAGCACATTGACGCGGAGAGCCCGATGATTGCCGCCCTCACCCTGCTGCTGGTCTACCAGCTCGTCGGCGAAGTGATCGCCCGCGGTTTCGCCCTGCCGGTGCCCGGACCGGTGATCGGCATGCTGCTGCTGTTCCTCACCCTGGTGCTGCGCGGCGGCGTGGGCGCCGACCTGCGCCAGACCGCGAACGGCCTGCTGCAGCACCTGTCGCTGCTCTTCGTGCCGGCCGGCACCGGGGTAATGCTGCACTACCAGCGTCTTGCCGACGAATGGCTGCCGCTGCTCGCCGGGGTGGTGGGCTCCACCTTCCTGGCGATGGCGGTCACCGCGCTGGTGCTGCGCGCGCTCGCCCGCCGCAGCGGCGGGGAGGCGCCGCGATGAATCCGCGCATCGACGAGATCTGGGTCTATCTGTCCACCACCCCGCTGCTCGGCCTCACCCTGACCCTGGTGGCCTACCAGTGCGCATGGTGGCTGTACAAGCGCGCCGGTTTCCATCCCGCGGCCAACCCGGTGATGATCGCGGTGGCCATCCTGGTCGCCGCGCTGAGCCTCACCGGCACCGATTACCAGACCTATTTCGACGGCGCGCAGTTCGTGCACTTCCTGCTCGGCCCGGCCACCGTGGCGCTGGCCATTCCGCTCTACGCACAGCTGCCGCGCCTCAAGTCCATGCTCATGCCGCTGCTCGGCGCGCTGCTCGCCGGCTCGCTCACTGCGGCGTTGTCGGCCTTCGCCATCGGCGCCGCGCTCGGCGCCAGCACCCAGTCGCTGATGTCGCTCGCACCGAAGAGCGTGACCACGCCGATCGCCATGGGCGTGGCGGAAAGCCTGGGCGGCCTGCCCTCGCTCACCGCGGTGCTGGTGATCATCACCGGCATCCTCGGCGCCATCGGCGCGCGCGGCCTGTTCGGCCTGATGCGCATCGAGGACCACGCGGTGCGCGGCTTCGCCACCGGCGTGGCGGCCCACGGCATCGGCACCGCGCGCGCCTTTCAGGTGAGCGAGCAGTGCGGCGCCTTCGCCGCGCTGGCGATGGGGCTGAACGGACTGATCACCGCATTGTCACTGCCCTGGATACTGCCCTGGGTGGTGCAGCTGTTCGGCCGCTGAACGGCCCCGCCCGGTGCCGCCGGACGACCGCGAGAAGAAGGAAAACCGCCCTTGACCGCCCTGTACCGCTGGTTCGACCGCAACATCCTGGAGCTTGGCCGCGAGATGCGGCTGTCCTATCTGCCACCGCTCATGGTGTATATGGCGGCGGGCGTCTCGGGGCTCACCGGCATCGTCGGCACCTTCTTCATCAAGGAGTACCTCGACCTCTCCGCGGCCTTCCTCGCCGCGCTGGGCTTCTGGGCCGGCATCCCGTGGGCGCTGAAGATGCCCATCGGCCACCTGGTGGACCTGCTGTGGCGCTACAAGGCCGGCCTGGTCTATCTCGGCGCGACGCTGATCGCCGCCAGCCTGCTGATCATGGTCGGCCTGATCGCCCACACCGAAGCGATGCGCGCCACCATGCCGGTGGAGAGCTGGTTCGTGCTCGCCGTGCTGCTCTCGCCGGTGGGCTACGTGATGCAGGATGCGGTGGCCGACGCGATGACCGTCGAAGCCGTGCCGCACGAGGACGCCGACGGCCGCCCGCTCGATGCCGACACCGTGCGCCTGATGCACACCACCATGCAGATGCTCGGGCGGGTGGCTATCATCGGCGGCAGCGTACTAGTGGCACTGGCCAACGTGATCCTCTTCCAGGGCGCCGAGCGCCTGCCGGAGGCCGAGAAGGTGGCGCTCTATGCGCGCATCTACCAGTACGCCCTGTTCATTCCGGTGCTGTCGGTCAGCGGGGTGCTGCTCGCCGGCTGGCTGAAACGGCGCGACGCCCGCCGCCTGCGCGCGATGGGCCGCAGCACCGCCGAAATAGCCAGCCTGCTGCACGAACCGCAGGAAAAGACCGCGCCCAACTGGTGGATCATAGGCGGCAGCGTGGTGTTCATCGCCATCACGCTGAGCGTCGGCCTGTCCGGCATCCCCTACGGCCAGGAAATCATCTTCGCCGGCTCCTTCCTGGTGATCGCGGTGATGATGGGCCGCCTGCTGCGCGAACTCTCGCCCGCGGCGCGGCGCACCCTGCTGGGTACGGCCATCATCATCTTCGTCTTCCGCGCCATGCCCGGCCCGGGCGCCGGCTCCACCTGGTGGATGATCGACGAACTGGGCTTCGACCAGGCCTTCCTCTCCCGGCTGTCGCTGATCGCCAGCACCCTGACCCTGGCGGGGCTGTTCCTGTTCCGCCGCTTCATGGCCGAAAAGTCGATCGCGCAGATCGTCATCTTCCTGACCCTGGCCACCACCGCGCTGTCGCTGCCCATCATCGGCATGTACCACGGCCTGCACGAATGGACTGCAGCAGTGACCGGCGGTGTGGTGGACGCGCGCTTCATCGCCATGATCGACACCGCGCTGGAGTCCCCGCTCGGCCAGGTCTCGATGGTGCCGATGCTGGCCTGGATCGCCAACTCCGCCCCGCCCCACCTGAAGGCCACCTTTTTCGCGGTAATGAGCTCCTTCGCCAACCTCGCGCTGTCGGCCTCACAGCTTGGCACCAAGTACCTCAACCAGATCTACACGGTGAGCCGCGAGGTCCGCGATGCTGCCAGCGGCGCCGTGAGCACCGCCGCCGACTACGGCGAACTGGGCATGCTGCTGCTCACCGTCACCCTGCTCGGCCTCGCCCTGCCGCTCGCTGCGATCTGGCTCACCCGCGTGCTGGGGCTGCGCAGCGCCTGAAAAAAGATGGCGCGCAAGCGCGCCCATCCATTGCCGGTTTCGCCCAACAGGCGGAAACTTGCACCACAAGATCAGCGCGACAGATCAACCCAGGGGGGACACGCCATGGCACCGACCTCGGTTCACGACATCCGCAACCTTGCCCTGCTCGGCCCGGCAGGCAGCGGCAAGACCACGCTGCTCGAAGCCCTGCTCGTCGAGGCGGGCGCCATTGGCGCGCCCGGCAGCATCGAACGCGGCGACACGGTGAGCGACTACGACCCGCAGGAAAAGGCCATCGGCCACTCGCTCAACACCAGCCTCGCCCACCTCGAATGGGCCGAGCACTGGGTGAACCTGCTCGACACCCCGGGCACGCCGGACTTCCTCGGGCGCGCCCTGCTCGCCCTGCCGGCGGTGGAGACCGCGGTGCTGGTACTCAACGCCCAGGCGGGCGTCGAACCGCTGGCGCGGCGCATCATGGAAGCGGCCGCGGACAAGTGCCGGATGATCGTGGTGAACCGCATCGACGCCGCCGCTGCCGATCTGCCCGCAGTAATGGACGCCCTGGTCGCCGCCTTCGGCCGCGAATGCCTGCCGATCAACCTGCCCGCCCCCGACGGCAGCGCGGTAATCGACTGCTTCTTCGCCCCGGTGCACGATGCGGCCACCGCGTTCTCCTCGGTGAGCGCGGCGCATGACGCCATCGTGGACCAGGTGGTGGAGCTCGACGAAGCGCTGATGGCGAGCTATCTGGAGCAGGGCGAATCGCTCGACCCGGAACAACTGCACGCGCCCTTCGAACAGGCGCTGCGCGACGGCCACCTGATTCCGGTGTGCTTCGTCTCGGCGCGCAGCGGCGCAGGGGTGCGCGAACTGCTCGACATCTTCGCCCGCCTGATGCCCGACCCCACCGAGGGCAACCCGCCACACTTCGTCAAGGGCGAAGGCGCGGCAGCGCAGCCGGTGACGGTGGTGCCCGAAGCCGGGCGCCACGCGGTCGCCCACGTGTTCCAGATCCAGAACGATGTCTACCGCGGCAAGCTGGCGCTGTTCCGCATCCACCAGGGCACCGTGGGCACCGGCACCCAGCTCTACATCGGCGACGCGCGCAAGCCCTTCAAGGTGGCGCACCTGCTGCGCATCCAGGGCCGCCAGCAGACCGAAATCGGCCAGGCCCTGCCGGGCGACCTCTGCGCGGTCGCGCGGGTGGACGAGATCCACCGCGACGCGGTGCTGCACGACTCGCACGACGAGGACACCCACCACCTGCTGCCGCCGGCCTACCCGCAGCCGGTGCACGGCCTGGCGCTGATTGCGCGCAAGCACGGCGACGAGCAGAAGCTCTCCGACGCGCTCGCCCGCCTGCTCGACGAAGACCCCTGCCTCGCGGTGAGCTACGACACCCAGGCACGGCAGACCGTGGTACGCGGCCTGGGCGAACTGCACCTGCGCACCATCCTCGAGCAGCTCGCCAACCGCTGGAACCTCGAACTGGACACCGCCCGCCCCTCGGTACCCTACCGCGAAACCATCGCGGCAAGCGCCGAAGCGCGCTACCGCCACAAGAAGCAGTCCGGCGGCGCCGGACAGTTCGGCGAGGTGGCGCTGCGCGTCGAACCGCTGCCGCGCGGCACCGGCCTGCAACTGGCCGACGAGATCAAGGGCGGCACCATCCCCACCCAGTTCATGCCGGCGGTGGAGAAAGGCGTCCGCCAGGCGGTGGCCGAAGGTTGTCTGGCCGGCTTTCCGCTGCAGGACCTGAAGGTGGTGGTCACCGACGGCAAACACCACGCGGTGGACTCGAACGAAGTATCCTTCATCACCGCCGCGCGCCACGCCCTGCAGGAAGCGGTGGCCGGCGCGCGCCCCACCCTGCTGGAACCCCTGCTGGAGGTGCGGGTGAGTGCCGACGACCGCCACTTCGGCGAGATCAGCGCCGAGTTCGCCAGCCGGCGCGGCCGGATGAACGGCACCGACAGCACCGCGCCGGGGCGCATCAGCCTGAGCGCGCTGGTGCCGATGGCGGAAATGGATGGTTTCGAAGCCCGCCTTAAGGCGATCTGCGCGGGCGAAAGCGAGTGCACGCTGGTGCTGCATTCATACGAGCCGGCACCGGGCGAGGTCCAGCAACGTCTCGCCGGCGAATTCGCACGGCAGCGCACTCATGAACAATAGAAACCCGGGACACCGGCCGCCGGCCGGCGCTCACGCCACCGGCGCGGGCAGGTTCCGCCAGGACTGCGCATGGAACTGACCGAAAAGCATCTCGCCTACTGGCGCAAGACCCGCATCCTGACCACCGTGCTGCTCGGCGTGTGGTTCGTGGTGACCTTCGTCGGCGGCTACTTCGCGATCAGTCTCAACGAGTTCGAGCTGTTCGGCTTCCCCTTCGGTTTCTACCTGTTCGCGCAGGGGGCGCTCATCGTGTATCTGCTGATCATCGGCATCTACGTGCTGGCGATGAACCGCCTCGACCGCCTCTACGGCGTGGCCGAGCGGCGCTGAGCGCGCCGCTGCCGCTCACTCCTTGGCCGGCTTGGCGGCCTTGCGGCCGAGCGTCAGGCGTGCCTGGCGCGAGAGGGCGAAGTCGAGGATGAACTTCGACCAGATGGTCACCCCGGCGATCGCCGTCCAGGTGTCGTATTCGAACAGGCCGGTCGCCACACCGAAGATCACCCACAGCATGATCACGCCGCCGACCAGGTTGATCGCCGCAGCATAGGGCGCGTACTTCGCCGCATTGGGCGGTGCTTCGCCGCGCTTGAGCGCCACCTCGGAAAAATCCCGCTTGATGATGATCCGCCACGCCCGCCGCAGCCAGAAGAAGGCGATGGGAAAGAGCGCGAGAAACAGGATCCAGGTCAGCACCAGGCTGACGTGAGGGGCCATTGCGGTCATGCGGTACTCCAGACTTGCCTGCGGGCGAAACGTTGCCAGCCCGCAAGGTGCCACAAATGAAAAAACCCCGCCAGAACTACCGGCGGGGTTTCCGTTACCGGGGGTGCGCCCCGTGGGCGCAAACCCCCATCACGCAGTGCTCCAGGCTCTTAGTGAGCGCCGTCGACCGCCTTCGCACCACGCGGGACGCGAACGCTTTCGACCAGCTCCTGGATGTGCTCGGGCGGCTCCTTGGTGACCTTATCCACCGCGAAGGCGACGGCGAAGTTCACCAGCGCGCCGATGGCACCGAAGGCTTCCGGCGTGATGCCGAAGAAGCTGTTCGCACCACCGATCAGGCCGAGGAACTCGGTGCCCTTGATGAAGAAGATACCCTTGTGAGCGAACACGTAGAACAGGGTCACGGCCAGACCGGCCAGCATGCCGGCGATGGCGCCTTCCTTGTTCATCTTCTTGGAGAAGATGCCCATCATGATCGCCGGGAACAGCGAGGAGGCGGCAATACCGAAGGCCAGGGCCACGGTACCGGCAGCGAAGCCCGGGGGGTTCAGAC
>JAUVWV010000006.1 GCA_030603925.1 Thauera sp.
GCATCCACCAGCCAGGCGCCTTCGCCGCGCACGATGGGCACCAGCGGCAGGGTCTCGTGACGCTTCATCTGGGTGCATGGATGCCAGACGGCGGCCAGCGAGCGGCGGAGCAGGGCGGTTTGCGGCATCGGCGGTGTACGGTGTGGAGGCAAAACCGGGCAATGGTGCGCAAACGCCCGGACGCTGTCAAACCGGACAGTGCGCGCGGCCGGTCGACCGGTACGCTGGAGAGGGCGCGGTTTTGCTACCATCCTGCCATCCCCAACCCGAACGCCATGCCATGCTTCTCGTCATTTCTCCCGCCAAGGCGCTGGACTACGAAACGCCGCCGGTCACGCAGCGCCATTCCCAGCCCGAGTTCCTCGACCAGGCCGAACAGCTCATCGACCTCCTGCGCGCACTGGCGCCGCAGGAAGTGGCGCGCCTGATGGATCTGTCCGACCCGCTCGCCACGCTCAACGTGGCGCGCTATGCGAGCTGGTCGCGCCCCTTCGATACGGCCAACGCCAAACAGGCGGTGCTGGCCTTCAACGGTGACGTCTACGAGGGGCTGGATGCCGCCAGCCTGTCGGATGCGGATCTTGCCTGGGCGCAGGACCATCTGCGCATCCTTTCCGGCCTGTACGGCGTGCTGCGCCCGCTCGACCTGATGCAGGCCTATCGCCTGGAAATGGGCACCCGGTTCGCCAACCCGCGCGGGCGCAACCTGTACGCCTGGTGGGGCAGCCTCATCACCGATGCGCTCAAGGCGGTACTGGACGCGCAGCGCGCGGCGGGCGAACTGCCGGTGCTGGTGAACCTGGCGTCGGAGGAGTACTTCAAGTCGGTCAAGGCGGACAAGCTTGGCGTGCGCATCGTGACCCCGCTGTTCGAGGACTGGAAAGGCGGGCGCTACAAGATCATCAGCTTCTACGCCAAGCGCGCGCGCGGCCTGATGAGCCGCTACGCGATCCGCAACAGGGCGGCCGATGTCGACGATCTGAAGGGTTTCGACAGCGAAGGCTACGCCTTTGCCGCCGAGGTATCGGACGACGACACCCTGGTGTTCCGCCGCCGGCTGGACTGAAACGCTTTACCCGGGAGCAATCGTGAGGATCAGTCACAACTTCGACGCAGGCGCCATCGAGGTGGTCGCACTCGCCGACCCGCAGGACATCCGCCTGCGGCTGCGCGCGGACAATGCGGCCGATTTCCGCCAGTGGTTCTACTTCCGCCTGCAGGATGCGGCGGGCGTGGCGCTGCGCATGGTGTTCGAGAACGCGGGCGAGGCCGCCTACCCGGACTGGCAGGGGTATCGCTGCGTGGCGTCGTACGACCGGCGGAACTGGTTCCGCATCGCCGGCACGCGCTATGAGGATGGCCGTCTGGTGGTGGAGCACACCCCGGAACGCAACAGCGTCTACTACGCCTATTTCGAACCCTATTCCCACGAGCGCCACCTCGATCTGCTCGGCTGGGCGGAGATGTCGCCGTATGCCGAAGTGCGCAACCTCGGGGCGACCGTGGAAGGGCGCGACCTGGACATGGTGGTGGTCGGGCGGGCGCAGCCCAACCGCCAGCCGCTGTGGATCATTGCCCGCCAGCATCCGGGCGAGACCATGGGCGAGTGGTTCGTCGAAGGCCTGCTCAAGCGCCTGCTCGATCCGGCCGATCCGGTGGCGCGCAAGGTGCGCGAACACGCGGTGCTGTACATCGTGCCCAACATGAACCCGGATGGTGCACTGCGCGGCAATCTGCGCACCAATGCGGCGGGGCGCAACCTGAACCGCGAATGGCGCGATCCCGATCCGCAGGCCGCTCCTGAAGTGGCCCTGGTGCGCCAGGCCATGATGCACACCGGCTGCCAGCTCTTTCTCGACATCCACGGCGATGAAGAAATGCCCTACGTGTTCTTCTCCACCGCCGAGGAGGTGCCCAACTTCACCGCCGCGCTGGCCGAGCGGCAAGGGCATTTCATCGCCGCGCTGCGCGCCGCCAGTCCGGACTTCCAGACCGAACATGGCTACCGGACCGGGCGTTTCGGCGAGGAACTGCTCACCCTCGCCAGCAAGTGGGTCGCCAACCACTTCGGCTGCGTGTCGCTGACCCTGGAGATGCCGTTCAAGGACAACGCCAACCTGCCCGACGGGCAGACCGGCTGGAACGGTGCGCGCAGCGAGCGTCTTGGGGCGGCCATGCTGAACGCGATACTGCGCCATGTGGAGGCGGGCTATTGACCCGGCAATCAGATGCCGTTCGGGCTGAGCCCCTCGACAGGCTCGGTACAGGCCTGTCGACGCGAACGCCGTTCCGCCCCGGATTGCGTACTATCCATAGTTGCCCGGAACTATTACTTGAGTTATAAGTCCCGACCATATCAGCCTTCCAGTTGGGAGTTGTCCGGGGATGAATGCGTTAGCCCACGGCTGCCAGACCGAAACAGACACCCGTGCCCTGTATGCACGTTTCCCGCACCTGCGTCAGATCGATCTGATTTGGGGCAGCCGGGAATGCCGCAACTTCATCTTCAGACTCATGACGGATACGCGCGGCGGTACCCGCCAGGGCTTTCCCGCCGAGCATGCGATGACCATCATGAGCCTGCTGCTGGAGCACGACCGCCGTTTTCCCGAGTTCGAACAGGAGCCGCGCGAGTTCCGCTGGGGTGACGAACACCAGCGACGCGGCAGCGGACGCTACTGAAGCGCTTGAGGCGCGCGCAGCGCTCCCGCACCCCAAAAAGCACAACGCCGGCTGTACGCCGGCGTTGTCGTTTCTGCGCAATCAGCCCTTGTAGGGACGCTTGCCGGCCGTGCCGCCGAACGGCTTTCTGGCGGGCGCGCGGTCATCCGCACTGCGTGCGGGTTTGCCGGCGCCCTGGCCCTTGCGGTCGTCCCACTTGCGCGCCGGCCGCTCGCCGCCCGGTGCGCGATCGTCGCGCGCCGGAGCGCGGCGGCGCTCCGGCAGGCTGGCCGCCTCGGCCGCATCCAGCTCGCGGATGGCGAGCGGACGCTGACGCACCCGCACCCGCTTGAGCAGGCCGAGCAGTTCGCCGGGCAGGGCTTTCGGCAGTTCCACCGTGCTGTACTCGTCGAACAGGTGGATCTGGCCGATGTAGCGCCCTTCGATGCCGCCTTCGTTGGCGATTGCGCCGACGATCTCCTTCGGTGTCGCGCCGTGCATGCGGCCGACCTCGATGCGGTAGCGCGTCAGCGCGCCTTCGGAGAAGGCGCGACGCCTCGCCAGGATCTCGTCACGGTTCTCGCGCGGCGCACGCTCGTCGCGCACGCCGCGCTCCTTGCGCTCGGTGGCGGCCGGTGCGGTGGCAATCTCCCAGCCGCGGCCGCTCTCCTCGATCTGCAGCGGACGTTCGCGTTGCGCCAGGAAAGCCAGTGCGGCGGCGATCTCGTGCGCCTTGATGCACTCTTCTTCCTCGATGCGGTTGATCACGTCCATGAAGAAGGCCAGGTCCTCTTTCTCCAGCGTCTCGATGATCTGCTGGCGGAACTGCGCCACGCGCCGTCCGGCCACGGCCTCGCGGGTCGGCAGGGCGATCGGCTCGATCGGCTGCCGGGTGGCGCGCTCGATGGCCTTCAGCATGCGGGTCTCGCGCGGCGCGACGAACAGGATCGCGGTACCCTGCCGCCCGGCGCGCCCGGTGCGGCCGATGCGGTGCACATAGGCCTCGGTGTCGTAGGGAATGTCGTAGTTGATCACATGGCTGACGCGCGGCACGTCGATGCCGCGTGCCGCCACGTCGGTGGCCACCACGATGTCGAGCGAACCGTTCTTGAGCCGCTCGATGACCTGCTCGCGCAAGCCCTGGGTCATGTCGCCGTTCAGCGCCGCCGCTGCATAGCCGCGCGCCTCCAGGCGCTCGGCCAGTTCCACGGTGGCGGTCTTGGTGCGCACGAAGGTGATCGCCGCATCGAAGTCGTCCTCGACCTCCAGGATGCGCGTCAGCGCGTCGAGTTTGTCTACCCCGCGCACCTGCCAGTAGCGCTGGCGGATCGCCGCCACGGTGGCGGTCGCGGCGCGGATCTTCACTTCCTGCGGTTCGCGCAGGTGGCGATGGGCAACGCGGCGGATCGCGTCCGGCATGGTGGCGGAGAACAGCGCGGTCTGCCGCTCGGCCGGCGTGTGCTCGAGGATCCATTCGACGTCATCGATGAAGCCCATGCGCAGCATCTCGTCCGCCTCGTCGAGCACCAGCAGGGAGAGCTCGTCGAGCACCAGGCTGCCGCGCTCGAGGTGGTCCATTACCCGCCCGGGGGTGCCGACGATGACCTGCGCGCCGCGTTTCAGCTGGCGCAGCTGCACCACCATGCTCTGTCCGCCGTACACCGGCAGGACGTGAAAGTCCGGCAGGTGGTGGGCGTACTTCTGGAAGGCCTCGGCGACCTGGATGGCAAGCTCGCGTGTCGGCGTGAGCACCAGCACCTGCGGGTTGCGCTTGCGCATGTCGAGGCGCGCCAGGGCCGGCAGGGCGAAGGCTGCGGTCTTGCCGGTGCCGGTCTGCGCTTCGCCCAGCAGGTCGCGTCCGGCGAGCAGCTGCGGAATGCAGGCGGCCTGGATGGGCGAGGGCGTCTCGTAGCCCACTTCGGCCAGTGCGGTCAGCAGCGGGGCGGGCAGGTCGAGGTCACGGAAGCTTTCGATCGGAGTCGTCATGGATGGGGTGGGGCCGGACAGGGGTGATTCAGTGTGGCAGGCGCACGGCGGAATCGCCATATCGCCGGCCAGAAAGCAAAAAACGCGGCCGGAGCCGCGTTCTTTCATTGAGCGTTGTCGCTCAGAGGGCGCGAATGTTCGCAGCCTGCAGGCCCTTCGGGCCGGTCTTGACTTCGAACTCGACGCGCTGGTTTTCGGCCAGGGTCTTGAAGCCGGAGCCTTGAATCTCGGAGAAGTGGGCGAACAGGTCGTCACCGCCGTTCTCCGGGGTGATGAAGCCGAAGCCCTTGGAGTCGTTGAACCACTTGACGGTACCGGTTTGAGTGCTCATTTATAGCGTTCCATTTGAAGATTGTGGGCCAAGGCGCCCGGGCGCAGGAACGATCAAGAATCGTGCGAGGGAATTCAAACCGACACCGTTCCCGGGGGAACGTACTGCAAGAAAACCGCTAGGACATACTGCTTGAATCGACTGCAGGGCGCAAGATACACGGTTTTTCGCGCCTGTGGTGTTTTTTTTGTATCGCGTCGTGCGCGGCGACCGAACGCCGCCGCGCACGATGCCGGACGAATCGCGCGGGGGCAGCCGTTCAGTAGTGAATCGCGCGCGGCCGGGTCTTGGCCTGTGCCACCCACTTGGTGACCTCCGCCTCGGTGGGCACGCGCCGGGTGAGCTTCTTAGTTTCGTTGACCTCGGCCATGGCCTTGGCGAGGTTGGCGGCATTGCGCTGGGCGAGTTCCGGTACGGTGTCCACGCCGGCCGCCTCGAGGAGCTCGGCATACTCGGAGGCCACACCATTGATGCGGTACAGATCGACCATGTTGGCGAACTTGAGCACCTGTTTGTCGCTCAGGCCCGCCTTTTCCGCGAGTTCCTTGCGCTGCGTGGCGCTCACGCAGGCCGCCAGCAGCGCATCGGTATCCTTGATGCCGACCGCGCGCAGCTTGCCGCCGATCACCTCGCCGATCCCTTCGACGTCCTCGATCTTCCTGTTCGCCATCGCACTCTCCTCATTTTCCGGAAACCGGTCAGCATGCCGAGCGGGCACCGAAACCGTATCGGCATGCGCTGCCGACGTTTCACTCTAGCCGAGGCGGTCGATGGCGTCAGCCGTGCAATGATGAAATTCTGTGAAACGCAGCGTCATGTCCGGAATCATCCGGCGCGCACCGCTTCGAGCAGTTCCTTCACCGCCTGCGCGCGCTGGCGCAGCTGCGGCATGGCCAGGCGACGGATCAGCTTGTCGGGCCCGGCCATGCGGGTGTTGCGGTCCTTCTGGATCAGCAGGATGACCTTGCCCGGGTCGCTTGCCGGGTTGGGGCCGAAGTGCACGCTGATCTGCGCCTCCGAGGCGTCGAGCTTGGCCACGCCGTATGGCTTCACCAGCAGGCGCAGGCGGTGCGTTTCGAGCAGCGCCTGGGTCTGCGGCGGCAGCTCGCCGAAGCGGTCGATGAGCTCCTCCTGCAAGGCGCGCAGTTCGTCCTCGGTCTCGCAGTTGGCCAGGCGTTTGTACAGGGTCAGGCGCTCCTGCACGTCCGGGCAGTAGTCGGAGGGCAACAGCGCCGGGGTGTGCAGATTGATCTCGGAGACCACCTCCAGCGGTTGCGAGAGATCGGGCTCCTTGCCGGCCTGCAGGTCGCGCACCGCACGCTTGAGCATCTCGGTGTACAGGCTGAAGCCGACCTGCTGGATCTCGCCGGACTGGTTCTCGCCCAGCACCTCGCCGGCTCCGCGGATCTCCAGGTCGTGCATCGCCAGGTAGAAGCCGGAGCCGAGCTCTTCCATCATGGTGATTGCTTCCAGGCGTTTCTGTGCCTGCGCGGTCGGTCTGGCCTCGGGGTCGGTGAGCAGGTAGGCGTAGGCCTGATGGTGGCTGCGTCCGACGCGGCCGCGCAGCTGGTGCAGTTGCGCGAGGCCGAAGCGGTCGGCACGGTTGATGATGATGGTGTTGGCGCTGGGGTTGTCGATGCCGGTCTCGATGATGGTGGTGCACAGCAGCAGGTTGGCGCGCTTTTGCGTGAAGTCGCGCATCACGCGCTCCAGTTCGCGCTCCGGCATTTGCCCGTGGCCGACCACGATACGTGCTTCGGGCAGCATCTCGGCGAGGCTGTTGCGCATGTTCTCGATGGTGTCCACCTCGTTGTGGAGGAAGTACACCTGGCCGCCGCGCTTGAATTCGCGCAGTACCGCCTCGCGCACGATGCCCTTCGACCAGCGCTGCACGAAGGTCTTGATCGCCAGGCGGCGCGAGGGCGCGGTGGCGATCACCGAGAACTCGCGCAGGCCTTCGAGCGACAGCCCGAGGGTGCGCGGGATGGGGGTGGCGGTCAGGGTGAGGATGTCCACCTCGCTCCTGAGGGTCTTCAGCGCCTCCTTCTGGCGCACGCCGAAGCGGTGTTCCTCGTCGATGATGACCAGGCCCAGGCGCTTGAACTTGACGTCCTTCTGCAGCAGACGGTGAGTGCCGATGATGATGTCCACCTTGCCTTCGGCCAGTTGCGCGAGCGCCTCGTTCTGCTCCTTCGCGCTGCGAAAGCGCGACAGCTCTGCGACCTTGATCGGCCAGTCTGCGAAGCGGTCGGAGAAGGTCTGCCAGTGCTGTTCGGTGAGCAGGGTGGTGGGGCTCAGTACTGCCACCTGCTTGCCGTCGGCCACCGCGACGAAGGCCGCGCGCAGCGCGACTTCCGTCTTGCCGAAACCGACGTCGCCGCACACCAGGCGGTCCATCGGGCGGCCCGACTTCATGTCGGCGATCACCGCGTCGATGGCGGCCTGCTGGTCCGGCGTGGTCTCGAAGCCGAAGCCCTCGGCAAAGGCGTCGAGGTCGTGCTGCTTGAAGTCGAAACGGTGGCCGGCGCGCGCGGCACGCTGGGCGTAGAGGGCGAGCAGCTCCGCAGCGGTGTCGCGCACCTGCTGGGCGGCCTTCTTCTTGGCCTTTTCCCAGTGCCCGGAGCCCAGGCGGTGCAGGTCCACCGCTTCCGGGTCGGCGCCGGCGTAGCGCGTGATCACATGCAGTTGCGCCACCGGCACGTAGAGCTTGTCGCCGCCGTTGTACTCCAGATGGAGAAACTCGGTGTCGCCTTCGCCCAGGTCCATGTGCACCAGACCGATGTAGCGTCCGATGCCGTGCGAGACGTGCACCACAGGATCGCCCGGCTTGAGTTCGGACAGATCGCGCAGCCAGCCCTCCATGGTGGAGGCGCGGCGGTTGTCGCGCCGGCTGCGGGTGCGCGCGGTGGCAGCGTACAGCTCGGCTTCGGTGACCACCGCCAGGCGCGCCTGCGGCAGGATGAAGCCGGCGGCGAGCGGACCGACGCCCAGCGCGAGCGCTGCGTCACCGTGCGCGAAGCCGGCAAAGTCCGCGCTCGGCGCAAAGGGCAGGGCGTACTCGTTGAAGTACTCGGCCATGGTTTCGCGCCGCCCGGGGGCGTCGGCGAGCACCAGCACGCGGCCTTCGAAACCGGCGCAGAAGGCTTTCAGGCGGTGCAGCGGGTCGCTCGCCTTGCCTTCCACCGCGACCGCCGGCAGCGGCACTGCGGCGGGCTCCGCGCCCTGCAGCGGCAGCTGGTAGCGCGCACGTTCCTTCAGTGCGACGAAGAAGGCTTCCTCGCTGAGAAAGAGGCTCTCCGGCGGCAGCACCGGGCGGCTGCGGTCGCCCTTGAGCAGGCCGTGGCGCGCACGGGTGTCGTTCCAGAACTCCGCGATTGCGGCGGGCACGTCGTGGTGCAGCAGCACCGGGGTGTCCGCCGGCAGGTAGTCGAAGAGGGTCGCGGTGTCTTCGAAGAACAAGGGCAGGTAGTACTCGATGCCGGCGGGTGCGATGCCGTTGGAGACGTCCTTGTAGATCGGGCTGCGCGTCGGGTCGCCTTCGAAGGTTTCGCGGAAGCGGCTGCGGAAGCGGCTGCGCGCCTTGTCGTCGAGCGGGAATTCGCGCGCCGGCAGCAGGCGGATCTCCTGCACCGGATACACCGTGCGCTGCGTGTCCGGGTCGAAGGTCCTGATGCTCTCGACCTCGTCGTCGAACAGGTCGATGCGGTAGGGCAGGGGCGAACCCATCGGGTAGAGGTCGATCAGTCCGCCGCGCACCGAGACTTCGCCTGGGCTCACCACCTGGGTGACGTGGGCGTAGCCGGCCAGCGCCATCTGCGCGCGCAGCTGCTCCACGTCGAGCCGTTCGCCCTGCTTGAGGAAGAAGGTGTAGGCGGCCAGGAAGGCGGGCGGCGCCATGCGGTACAGCGCGGTGCTGGCCGGCACCAGCACCACGTCGGCCTCGCCGCGGCCGATGGCGTAGAGCGTGGACAGGCGCTCGGAGATCAGGTCCTGGTGCGGCGAGAAGCCGTCATAGGGCAGGGTTTCCCAGTCCGGCAGCAGGTGCAGGCGCAGTTGCGGGGCGAGCCAGGCGATTTCCTCCTGCAGGCGCTGGGCGTCGATCGGGTCGGCGGTGACCACCAGCAGCATGCGCTCGCGCGTACCCAACTGGGCAATCGCCAGCGCGTCGGCAGAGCCGGCGAGTACGGGCAGTTCCACGCGCTGGCCGCTGCGCGCCTGCGGCAGATCGTGGAGCAGGCCGGCGGGCAGGGGGTGGGTCGGGGCAGGGGTCGGATCGGTGCTGGACATGGGCGGTGCACGGCTGGGCCGCGCCGGATGGGGCGTAGAGGGGGCGAATTATAGGGGATGGGCGGTGCGTGATCAGCCGCGTGCGCCGGAAACCGGCACGCTGCCGCGGGCGCGCTCAGGCATAGGCGTCGATCAGCTGTCCTGTCTCGCTCGGCGCCAGCGCACCCGGGGCGAAAGCGCGGCGCGCCGCGGCACCGGCCGGGTCCGTGGCGCGTGCTTCGTCCGCTTGTGCGGCAATCTCCAGGCGCGCCTCCATCGCCATGCGGCCCGCCTGCGCGGCCACCGCATGGTCCTGCGGCGAGGGGTCGGCGGGCGCCATTGCCGCCGCGCGGATACGTTCGGCCTTGGCGAGCGTTTCTTCGGGCGTGCGGCCCGGAGAAGTGTCGATCTGTACCTCGCCGCCGATGGCGTAGCGCTGGCCGTCCGGGCCGCGCTGATAGGTGTAGCTCGCCCCGCGTGTCACCAGCCCGGCACCGGCGGCGACATGGGCCATCTCGTGTGCGCGCACCTCGCGGTCGCGTTGCTGCAGGCGGGCGAGCAACTGGCGGTCCTCCGGACTCAGTTCGCCCGGATTGGCCGCGCCGGCGACGCCCCGCGCGCGCCCCGCAGCGCCTTCCGATGCCTCGCCGGAGGCCGATCTGCGCGCAGGCTCGCCACGCTGCATGGCTGCAGGCGTGTAGGCGGGAGCCTGGGCGGAGGCGGAAACGAGCATGGCGGAAAGGCGCCGCTAAGCGCCTGAAACGAAACGGGCTGTGTTCAGCTTAGCCGCTGCGCGGCGGTGGCGAAACCGTCCACGGGCGCTTCGGCCTGAGCGGGCGCCGCGGGCGCACGGGGGTGGCGCAGCAGCCAGTCGGTGGCCAGGCCGGCGAAGTGCGACAGTGCGCCGGCGGCGGCAAAGCTGTCGTCGGACTCCGGGATGCTCTGCCAGTCGCGCTCGGCGGACATGTGATCATAGGACTGGCGCAGCATCGCCAGTCCCGGGTCACGCCCGCCGACCACGAAGCGCGTCGGGGTGCGCAGCGTGCCGAGCGGCTTGGCGCCGGCCAGGTCGGGGCGGCCGCCGCGGCACACCAGCGCGCTGTAGTGCTCCGGTGCGCGCGCCGCGGCCCGCACTGCGGCGCCGCACGCAGTGCCGGACGCCAGCAGGGCGACCTGCAGCGCGGCAAGATTCGGCTGGTGGGCGATCCAGTCGCGCACGCCTTCGGTGCGCAGGGCGAGCTGCGGGACGTTGAAGCGGGTATCCGGATCGCGCGCCTCTTCGTACGCGGTGAGCAGGTCCAGTGTCAGCGTGGCGAAGCCGGCCGCCTGCAGCCTGCGCGCCACGTCGTCCTCGCGCTCGGCCTCGGGCGGCGTGGAGTAGGGCTGCAGGATCAGTGCGAGGCCGTGCACGTCCGGCGCGTGGCACAGCAGGCCTTCCAGCCAGGTCTGGGCGGTGGGGATGCTGATCAGGGAGTGGCGTAGCTTCACGTGGCGACCGGTGCGAGGAGTGCGGCGAGCATTGCATGGCGGATGCGTCACGGCAAGCCGAGCAATTCACGCCCGCAGGTTCATTGGCGGTGGATGTCCACCGGGATGCGGCGCGAGCCGAAGGGCGCGGTGAACGCACCAAAGCGGCCGGCGAGCGCGGTGCCGCAGGTCGGGCACTTGCCGTCCGGCGTCAGCCGGTAGTCGAGGATCTCGTACCAGTCGCGCACGATCAGGGGCGCGCCGCACCCAGTGCAGCAGGTGGTGCCACCCTCGCGGTCGTGCACATTGCCCGTGTAGACATGCTGCAGGCCGGCCTGTTGTGCGATGCGGCGTGCACGGCGCAGCGTGTCGGCGGGCGTGGCGGCGATGTCGGTGAGCTTGAAGTCGGGATGGAAGGCGGTGAAGTGCAGCGGCACGGCGGTGCCCAGTTCGCGCGCGATCCAGCTCGACATGGCGGCCAGCTCGGCATCCGAGTCGTTCTTGCCGGGGATCAGCAAGGTGGTGATCTCCACCCATACGTCGGTCTCGTGTACCAGCCAGACCAGGGTGTCGAGCACCGGTTGCAGGTGTGCGCCGCACAGCTGCACGTAGAAATCGTCGGTGAAGCCTTTCAGGTCCACGTTGGCGGCGTCGATCGGGGCGTAGAACTCGGCGCGCGCCGACTCGGTGATGTAACCGGCGGTGACCGCGACGGTCTGCAGGCCGGCGGCATGGCAGGCCAGCGCGGTGTCGATGGCGTATTCGGCGAAGATCACCGGATCGTTGTAGGTGAAGGCCACGCTGCGGCAGCCCCAGCGCGCCGCGGTACTGGCAATCTCCTGCGGCGAGGCGGCGTCCATCAGGCGGTCCATGTCGCGCGACTTGGAGATGTCCCAGTTCTGGCAGAACTTGCACGCCAGGTTGCAGCCCGCGGTACCGAAGGAGAACACCGAGCTGCCGGGGTAGAAGTGATTGAGTGGCTTCTTCTCGATCGGGTCGATGCAAAAACCCGAACTGCGTCCGTAGGTGGTCAACACCATGGCGTCGCCTTCGCGCATGCGCACGAAGCAGGCGCCGCGCTGGTCTGCATGCAGCTTGCAGTAGCGCGGACAGAGGTCGCACTGGATGCGGCCGTCCTCCAGTGCGTGCCAGTAGCGGGCCGGGTGGTTCATGCGGACGCTCCTCGAGACGGCATGCCCGAGCATGCCCTCATTTCACACTAGCCCGCAATTCTCACACCGTCACGTCGCGAGGGGGTCGAGGCGCCGCCGTGGCGCGCCGCACGGACCGAGCGACGCCGAAGGCGTAGCCGACACTACGTCGAGGCGGCGTGAGGGAGTACGGCGTGCCACGGCGAGTGCATCGGCACCGCAGCAGGGGGGGTGTGAGAAATGCGGGCTAGCAGTTCGGCAGTCGATCGGTGGCGCGGATTCAGCCGGCGTCCTGCGGCGCGGCTTCGTGCCACTTGTTGACCTGGTAGCGTGCCGCCATCAGGCCATTCACCGGGCGCTCCGGCGACAGTCCGGCCTTGTGCTTGAGCGCGGCGAGAAAGGCGCGCGGTTCGGGTAGCTGCTCCCAGACCTGGGGCAGGAAGGTCGCGCTGCGGCAACCGGCGAAGAGAATCAACCCGTCCTGCCGGGGACGGAGCTGTTCGAGCAGTGCCTGCTCATCGGCGAATTCGAGAAACTCCGGTTCGGAGAGCAACGATACCTCGATCTGCACGGTGTCGAGTTCGGCCGCCTGCAGCGGGGCGAAGCGCGGATCGCGAATGGCCGCGGCCACAGCATTGGCCGCCACGTCCTCGCCCAACGGACGCTGGGGGCGCAGGCTGCCCATGCAGCCGCGCAGTTCGCCGTTCTTCTTCAGGGTGACGAAGGTCGCCGCACGGCGGGCGAGCGCCGGATGTTCGGCCAGCGGCGTCGTATCGCCGCAAAGTTGGCGGGCGATGGCCGCACGTGCATGCGCCAGCAGCAGCGCACCGAGGGCCTCGGCAGACGGTTCAGTGTCGGGCTGCGGCGACATGAGCGTCGGTTTCGCAGAATGCGATGCTGGCGTAGCCCACCACCCGCCCGCGGTCGCCCGCGGTATCGCCGGAGTTGCGCAGATCGAGCAGGTGCGGTTCCAGTCCGAAGCGGGCGGCGATTCGCAGCAGGCCGTTGACCGGGGTCGCGCCGCAGGCCTGATGGTGGTCCAGTCCGCCCTGCAGGGCGAGGATCTGGTCGATGGTCAGGCGGTCGCAGTGGCGCGCCTGCTCATAACCCAGGTAGTGGGAGAGGTCCGAGCTGATCACGATCAACGTCTCCGGGCCGTCCCACAGCGCTTCCAGCACGCCGGCGACGTCCTCGGCGGACGCCCTGCCGACCAGCAGCGGCACGAGTTCGAAGCCGCCCAGCACGGTCTGCAGGAAGGGGAGCTGCACCTCCAGGCAGTGCTCGTCGGCGTGCGGGCGGTCATCCACGCACACGTCGGCGCGCCCCTGTAGCGCCAGCCAGTCGCTGCGGCTCAGCGGTACCGTGCCGAGCGGCGTGGAGAAGGCCTGGGTGGCGGGCAGGGCGAAGCCGTCCACGGCCATCCGGTGGGTCGGGCCGAGCAGCACCACCCGGCGCACCACGTCGCGCAAGCCGGCGAGCGCGGCATAGGCGGTGGCCGCCACCGGTCCGGAATAGATGTAGCCGGCATGCGGCACGATGATGGCCTTGGGCGGCGGCACTGCTTCGAGGGCGACCGCAGTCGACAGCAGTTCGCTCAACTGCGCGTTGAGCACCAGGGGGTCGCGGGGATAGAACTGGCCCGCGACCGCGGCGGGTCTGATCGAGGCATTGGCCATGGCGGCGCTCCGCAAGGCGGCGATAGCGGGAACTTGAATTATAGGCCGGGCGCCCCGAGCACGCTCCAGACGATGCCGCCGGCCAGGCCCACGGCGACCGCCCCCATGCCGCCCAGCACCTTCGCGCCGAGCGTACGCCCGCCGATCACTACCGCGAGTCCGGTCTTGAAGGCGAGGTTGGCGATCATGCCCAGGCCGATGACGATCACGGTGGGGGCCAGGGCAAGCTTGTCGAGCGCGAACAGACGCAGGCTGGACAGGGCAATGGCATCGATGTCGGTCAGGCCGGACACCACGGCCAGCACGTACAGCCCCCTGTTGCCGGCGAACTCGGAGAGCCAGGCGGCAATGAACAGCACCACCGCGTAGAGCGCGCCAAAGCCGAGTGCGGTGCGCAGTTCGGTGGGGTTGGAGGTCTCCGGCAGCACCACTTCGCCGCCATCGGCCAGACGCCGCCAGTTCCACAGCAACGCCAGCGCGCCGAGCAGCAGCGCCGGCACCACCACGAACAGCAACTGGCCGACCACGCCGGGCGCGACCACCAGCGCGATGACGGTCACGCGCACCACCATCACCAGGTTGGCAAGCACGATCACCAGGGCCGCCATCGACGACATGGCCGGTGCGGCTCGTGCATTGCGCGCGTAAACCATGGTGGTGGCCGTGCTGGAGGCCAGTCCGCCGAACACGCCGACGAAGGCCGCACCGTAGCGCGCGCCCACCAGCTGCAGCGCGGCATACCCGGCCAGACTGACGCCCGAGATGAGCACCACCATCCACCACACCTGGTAGGGGTTGAGCGCGCTGTAGGGGCCGAACTCCTCATTGGGCAGGATGGGCAGGATGACCAGCGAGAGCACGCCGAACTGCAGGATGGAGATCCAGTCGCGTGGTCCGAGGCGGGTGGCGATGCCGCGCAACTGCGCCTTGAAATACAGCAGGATGGTGGTGGCCACCGCAAGCATCACCGCGAGTTGTGCATAGCCGTACCACACTGCCGCGCCGAGGCAGAAGCACACCAGCAGCGCCGCCACCGAGGTGGTGCCCGGATCGGTGGGATCGGGGTGGCGCAGATAGGCCGCGATGATCATCGTGCCGATGATCGCCATGCCGACGGCGAGCGGTGCGATGCTGTCGAGGTGCTGTCCGAGCAGGCCGGCGAGGGCGCCGAGCATGGCCACCAGGCCGAAGGTGCGCAGGCCGGCGCGCGCCGAGGCGACGCGCTCGCGCTCCAGGCCGATCAGCAGGCCGATGCCTACCGCGATCAGGAAGGCCTCGCCTTGTGTGGTGTCGAAGGGCACCGAGAAGGGCATGACGATTGTCCGGGCAGGGTTGACGGGGCACGGCAGCCGCCCGCCTTGGCGAACGCCGCGCAGCCATTCGTTATTACCGAATACTGTATTGCATTGTGCTGGGCGAGTCGATGGCGCCCGACCGGCGACTGGCCTGGCCCGCATCTCTCACATCATCCCTGTTGCCGGTGCCGATGCACTCGCCGCAGCACACCGTACCCCCTCACTGCGCCTTCGTCCCCGCGCGGCGTGCCCGGACGGGCAATGCGGGCTAGAATCGCGCGCCATGCAGAACTTTCATCCACGTCACTTCGCCATCGTGCCCGCGGCCGGCAGCGGTACGCGCATGGGCGCCGAGCGCCCCAAGCAGTACCTGCCGCTGCTCGGCCGTCCGCTGATCCATCACTCGCTGGCGGTGCTGTGTGCCGCGCCGGAGATCGACAAGGTGTTCGTCGTGCTCTCGGTCGGCGATGCCGAATGGGCGCGCCACGACTGGTCTGCGCTCGGGCCCAAGCTGGTGCCGCTGTTCTGCGGCGGCGCCACCCGTGCCGACAGCGTGTTGGCCGGGCTGCGCGCGATCTCCGCCGAGGCGGCGCAATCGGACTGGGTGCTGGTGCACGACGCCGCACGCCCCTGCCTGGCCGCCTGGCACATCGACAAACTGATCCGCGAACTCGCGCATGACGAGGCTGGCGGTCTGCTCGCCGTGCCGGTGGCCGATACGCTGAAGCAGGCCGATGCGCAACGCCGTGTGCAGCGCACCGTACCGCGCGACAGCCTGTGGCAGGCGCAGACGCCGCAGATGTTCCGCTACGTGATGCTGCGCCGCGCGCTGGAGAGCGCGCACGGCGTCACCGACGAGGCCAGCGCGATCGAAGCCGCCGGCCTGCATCCGCGCCTCATCGAAGGCGATGCCACCAACCTCAAGGTGACCTTTCCGCTCGATCTGCACCTCGCGGAATGGATCCTGCAGAACCGCGACCAGTAACAGGACGACCAACTATGTATGTTCCGTTCCGCATCGGCCAGGGTTTCGACGTGCATGCCCTGGTGGCCGGCCGGCCGTTGATCATCGGCGGCGTCCATATCCCCTTCGAGCGGGGCCTGCTCGGCCACTCCGACGCCGACGTGCTGTTGCATGCGCTCACCGACGCCTTGCTGGGCGGCGCCGGAATGGGCGACATCGGCCGCCTGTTCCCGGACACCGATCCTGCGCATGCCGGGGCGGACAGCCGGGTGCTGCTGCGCGAGGCCTGGCGGCAGGTGAGTGGTGCCGGCTGGCAGGTGGTCAATGTGGATGCCACGGTGATCTGCCGCGCGCCGAAGATCCTCCCCCATGTTCCGGCCATGGTGGCCAACATCGCGGCCGATCTGGGTGCGCCGCCTGAGGCCATCAACATCAAGGGCAAGACCACCGAAAAACTCGGCTTCACCGGCCGCGGCGAGGGGATCGCCGCACAGGTGGTCGTGCTGCTCGCACGCAGCGTCTGAGCAGGCCGGCCGCCGAGTGCGCGGCGGCGGTTTGGCGTGGCGGCCGAAAACCGCGAGAATGGGCGCCCTCCGATCCATGTTCCGGGGTTACCGATGCCCGCTTGTTTCAGCAGTGCCTTTCGCCTGAGCCTGGCCGCCGCAGTGGCCGGGCTGCTTTCCGCGTGCAGCGTCGAGGCGCCCGTGCCGCCGTTGCCCACCGCCGCCCAACCCGGCGTGCTGCTGGTCGGCAGCGAGCCGGGCGGTGCGCAGATCCGCATCGACGGTGAGCCGCGCGGCAGCACGCCGGAGGCGCCTGGGGAGACGCTCTCGCTTGCGCTGGGGCCAGGTCGCTACCTGGTGGAAGCCCACAAGCCGGTGGACGAATTCGGCGAACTGGTGGCGCGCCACGAGGGCCTCGAGGTCGGCAGCACGCCCTTGCCGGCGCTGCTGCTGAAACTCGAATACCGCCTCACCGAGGCCGGCCGGGCACGCCGTGCGGAGGAGCAGGAGAACCTGCTGGCGCGCGACCAGGCCGCCATCGCGCGCTTCGAAGCGGCCGGCGAGGGCACGGTCATCGATACGGCCACCGGTCTGATGTGGATGCGCTGCACCCTGGGTCAGCAGTGGACGGGCAGCCAGTGCACGGGCGAGCCGCAACGCCACAACTGGCCGCAGGCGATGGAACTGCAGGGCGCGGTCGACTATGGCGGCTACAGCGACTGGCGTCTGCCCAGCAAGGACGAACTGCTGACCATCACCTGGTGCAGCAGCGGGCGGCGCTTTGCCACCGATGCCGATGGCGCGGGCGGCGCCTGCGCGGGTGATTTCCGCACCCCGGCGATCCTGCTCGAAGTGTTTCCCGACACCCCCGCCGGGCGCTTCTGGAGTTCCACCCCGGGGCACATGAACTTCGTCGCCTGGGGGGTGGCCTTCACCACTGCCGTGACCGGCACCGGCAACCGGGCGGACAAGGAGCACGTGCGCATGGTGCGCGAGGTGCGCTGAGCAAGCCGGTTGCGGCGCGTGGTGGTGCACGAAAAGCGGGGCGCATAGCGCCCCGCGGCTCTTCGGGGCGGCCTGGCGGCCGTCCCATCGTCTCCTGAAGGGAGACGCTCGAAGAAAAGGGTCAGAGATAGATGCAGCCGGCCAGGCGCTGCGCCAGTTCGGGTTCGGGTGTCTTGGTGTAGTCCTTTTCGAAGCGGTCGGAGACCAGTTGGGCCGTCGGTCCGTCCATGACCGAATTGAGCATGCCCATGAAGGCCGGTGGCGCGACCAGGATGGCCCGCCGGAAGGCGTTCTTGGCGCGTCCCAGGTAGAGCTCCTGGGCGATTTCCTGTGCAAATACCTTGGCTTCGTGTTGTTTCGGCAGAGTCTGCGGCTGCTTCGATCCGCTGCCCGATCCGTTGACCGCCATGCTGCCCGGACGGTCGGTGACGAGGTCGGCGTTCTTCTGCCTGCTTTCCGGGTGGATCAGTTCCTTGACCAGCTTCATGCCCTTGTTTGGGCCGAGGTTTTCGTACAGCCTGCACAAGCTGGCGTTGGCAACCAGAATCCAGGTAATGGCCATGAGACATCCTCCGCGAATGGCTGTGCCGCACCGGGCGGCGAGGGTGTGCCCGCAGTGGGCCATACAAGCTTAGACAGCCCGCTTTGGGCCTGCCAAGCGTGGCATGTTTCACGTTATGGAACAGGTTTTCAGGGAGAGCCGGCGCCGGGCGGAAACCCGCAGTCCTGCTCGATTGCATTCGCCCGAATGAAACCGGGTGAATGCGATCCGGGTCGCCTCTCCGGCGGCACGGCCGGGTGCGGATTGCGGCCTTCAGCCTGACTGCCCCCGCTGCGCCGGGTCCATGCGGTAATAGGCCGCCAGCTGGGCGTACACCGCCGGGAAGCAATCCTGCAGGCCGTGCGGATCGAGGAAGAAGGTTTCCGAGGCGACGGCGAAGAATTCGCCCGGATGCTCGGCACCGTAGGGGTCAAGCACGGTCTCCTCGCCGTTGTCTACCTGCTCGCAGAAACGCTCGTAAGCGTCGCTGAAGGCCTCTGCCCAGGCCTTGCGCGACATGCCGGCGTGCAGCGGCGGGAAGCCGTCCACGCCGCCGTTCTCCATGTCCAGCTTGTGGGCGAACTCGTGGATCACCACGTTCACGCCCTCCGGTGCCTCATCCTCGTCGAACCAGGACAGCAGCACCGGCCCGCCTTCCCAGGCCTCGCCGAGCACCTCGTCGTCGTACTCGTGCACCACACCGTCCTCGTCCATCTCGCGGCGCGGAATGACGAAGTCGCCCGGATACACCACCACGCCCACCCAGCCGCGGTAGGCCTGCAGGCCGATGTTGAGCACCGGCAGGCAGGCCTGCAGGGCGATGCCGAGCATCACCTCGTCGGTCACCTGGAAGCCGCGCGCCCCGTGAAACTGCTTGTCCACCAGAAAGTCGAGCGCCATCGCGCGCAGTCGCAGCCGATCGGCCGGCGGGAGAAAGTCGAGGAAGGGCAGGCGGCGCTCCACCGCGCGCCAGGTCGCCTCGGGTACCGTCGGATGCGGCCGCGTACGGCCGAACCAGCCGCGCAGCCAGCCCAGCATCAGGCCTTCCCCTTGCGCGTGGTAAGGAAAATGCCGGCGAACACCAGCCCGATACCGGCAAAGTGGTACCACTGCGGCCGCTCGTCGAGGAAGATCGCCGCGAGGAGGGTGCCGAACACCGGCATCAGATGGATGAACAGCGAGCCACGGCTGGGGCCTACCGCGGCCACCCCGGCGTTGTAGAACACATAGCCGAGAAAGCCCGGAAAGATCCCGGTGTACAGGATGCCGAGCAGCGACCCGGCGTGCAGGTCGATGCTGCGCCCGCTGCCGAGCTCCCAGGCATAGAAGGGCGCGAGCGCCGCCAGGCCGACCACGGTGAAGGCGAACAGCATCACCATCGGGTCGAGTCCCTGCGGGCGCCACTGCAGGCCTACCGTGTAGAGGCCCCAGACCAGCACCGCACCCAGCATCCACAGGTCGCCGGTGTTCAGGCTGAAGGCGAGCAGGGTGTCCAGGTCGCCGCGCCCGACGATGGTGGTCACCCCGGCGAGCGACACCACCACGCCCAGCGCCTCCAGCGCGCTCAGCCGCTTGCCCAGCAGCACGAAGGCCAGCGCGATGGTGGCGATCGGGATGAAGGAGTTCAGCAGGGTGGCGTTGGTCGCGGTGGTGTATTGCAGCGCGATGTAGGCGAAGGTGTTGTAGCAGCCGACGCCGAGCAGCCCGAGCACAACCATCGGCCGCCAGTGCCGGCGCAGGGTCGGCCACTGGCTGCGCAGGAGGGGCAGGGCGAAGGGCAGCACCAGCGCCAGCGCGATCGCCCAGCGCCAGACCGCCAGCGAGATCGGCGGCACCGCCTCGCGCAGCCCGCGCCCGATGACCATGTTGCCGGACCAGAACAGCGCAGTGAGGGTGAGCAGCAGATAGGGGTTGGCAGAAAGACGCTTCATTGCGTGGGATGTCGTTATTTTTCGAGCCGCCGATGATGGCACAGCACATCGCCTTTTTGGGCCTCCGGCAGAACACGCCCCTCGGCTCAGCCCGCCCAGTCCGCGATTGCGCAGTACGCTTCACCGCAGGCCGCATCGCGGCCAAGGCCGCTCCCACCGGGGGCCGTAGGAGCGGGCTTGCCCGCGATGCAGCCTTGCAGGCGCCGACCGCCGCATCGCGGCCGAGGCCGCTCCCGCCTGCGGGAGCATGTCGGCGCGCATCATGACGGGCGGCCGATATGGGATAATCCGCGCCATGGTTTCCGTGACCCATGCCCTCCCCAAGAACGACGCGCCGCCGCCCGTCGAGCTGCTCGCAGCCGGGCTGTGCGCCGACGAGCGCGCGCTGATCGAGCAGGCCGTGGAACTGGCCACCGAGCTCTACGAGGATCACCTGCTCGGCACCGGCGAGGCGGTCTGGCCGCATGCCCTGGGAATGTCGCTGATCTGCGCCGCGCTGCGGCTGGATGCGGAAACCCGCATCGCCGCGCTGCTGTTCGCCGCCTGCGACTACCTGCAGGATGGCGAGGAGAAGATCGCCGCGCGGTTCGGTCGGCCGGTTGCGCACCTGGTCGATGGGCTGCGCAAGCTCAACGGCCTGCGCCTGATCACCCGCATGACCGCCACCGCCTCGGCGCCGGAAATCCGCACGCAGGCCGAAGTGTTGCGCAAGATGCTGCTTGCCATGGTGGAGGACATCCGCGTGGTGTTGCTGCGCCTGGCCTCGCGTACCCAGACGCTGCGCTACTTCACCGACCATCCGGTGGACGCGCGCGTGGACGTGGCGCGCGAGAGCCTCGACATCTATGCGCCACTGGCCAACCGCCTCGGCGTGTGGCAACTGAAGTGGGAACTGGAGGATCTCTCCTTCCGCTTCATCGAGCCCGACACCTACAAGCGCATCGCGAAGATGCTCGACGAACGCCGGGTGGAGCGCGAGAACTTCATCCAGGAGGCCATCGAGCGTCTCGGCCGGGAGATCGCCGCGGTCGGCATCAAGGCCGAGATCAACGGCCGTCCCAAGCACATCTACAGCATCTACAACAAGATGCGCAAGAAGGACCTCGCCTTCTCGCAGGTCTACGACATCCGCGCGCTGCGCGTGCTGGTGGATGAGGTGCGCGACTGCTACACGGTGCTCGGCATCGTGCATCAGATCTGGCAGCCGATCAGCAAGGAATACGACGACTACATCACCAAGCCCAAGGGCAACAACTACCAGTCGCTGCATACCGCGGTGCTGGCCGGCGACGGGCGCGCGCTGGAGGTGCAGATCCGCACCTACGAGATGCACCGCCATGCCGAACTCGGCGTGGCCGCCCACTGGCGCTACAAGGAAGGCAGCGGCCACGGCGGCGACTACGACGAGAAGATCGCCCTGCTGCGGAGCCTGCTGTCCTGGCGTGACGAGGTGGCCGACTCGGCCGACTGGGTGGAGCGCTTCAAGCGCGCCTCGCTGGACGACACCCTCTATGTGCTGACCCCGCAGGGCAGGGTGGTGGACCTGCCGCGCGGCGCCACGCCGGTGGATTTCGCCTACCGCGTGCATACCGACCTGGGCCACCGCTGCCGCGGCGCCAAGGTGGACGGCCACCTGGTGCCGCTCAGCACCGCGCTGGAGAACGGCCAGACGGTGGAGATCACCGCCGCCAAGGAGGGCGGCCCCTCGCGCGACTGGCTGGACCCGCGCCAGGGCTATGTCGCCACCAGCCGCGCGCGCAACAAGATCAAGCAGTACTTCAGCCAGCAGGAAGAAGAGGAACTGCTCTCGCGCGGGCGCAGCTTCGTGACCCGCGAGATGCAGCGCGACGGCCATGCGCAGGCCAACATCGAAGAGCTCGCCGGCAAGCTCGGCTTCAAGAACGCCGATGCGCTGTACGTCGCCGCCGGACGCGGCGAGGTCGGCCCGCGTGCGGTGCAGGTCGCGCTGCGCGAGGCCGATGCCGGCACCGAAGCCCCCGCCGAACCGGAAATCGTCGTCGGACGCAGCCGCGCCGGCGACACCAGCGACAAGGTGCTGATCGTCGGCGTGGGCAAGCTGCTGACCTCGCTGTCGCGCTGCTGCCGCCCGGCGCCACCGGACGCCATCGAAGGCTTCGTCACGCGCGGGCGCGGCATCTCCATCCATCGCGTGGACTGCGAGGATTTCCAGCAACTCGCCAGGCGTCATCCGGAACGGGTGATCGAGGCCGACTGGGGCGACCAGGCCTACAACAACCGCCAGGCCGTGTTCCCGGTGGATATCGCCGTGCAGGCCGCAGACCGCCAGGGCCTGCTGCGCGACATCTCGGAAGTGCTGTCGCGCGAGAAGCTCAACGTGATCGCGGTGAACACCCTGACCAAGAAGGGCACCGCCTTCATGCGCTTCACCATGGAAGTCGGCGGCGTTACCCAGCTGCAGCGCGCGATCACGCTGATCCGCGAGGTCCCGGGGGTGATTGACGCGCAGCGTCGGTAGGCGCGGGCTTGCCCGCGATCACGGCGTCCGCTTTCCGTAGGCCGCATCGCGGCCAAGGCCGCTCCTACACACGGTCCGCGCCGGGTAGGAGCGGGCTTGCCCGCGATGCTGCGTTGCGGCGGGCTCAGGTGGTGCCGACCAGTTCCCCCAGCAGGATCATCTGCGCGGTGCGTTTCACGCCGCGCGGGTGCTTGCGCCGGTAGCTGCCGTCCGGTTGCATGTCCCAGGCCTGGCAGTTGTCGAGCAGGTAGGCGCGCAGGCCTTCCTTCATGACGCGGCGCTTGAGGCGCGGGTCGAGCACCGGGAAGGCGATCTCGATGCGGCGGAAGAAGTTGCGGTCCATCCAGTCGGCGCTGGAGAGGTACATCTTGTCCTTGCCGTCGGCGTGGAAGTAGAAGATGCGGTGATGCTCGAGGAAGCGGCCGATCACCGAGCGTACCCGGATGTTGTCCGACAGGCCCGGCACGCGCGGCTTCAGTGCGCAGGGGCCGCGCACGATCAGGTCGATCTCCACGCCGGCCTGCGAGGCCTCGTACAGCGCCTCGATCACCTCGGGTTCGAGCAGCGCGTTCATCTTGGCGATGATGCGCCCCTTGCGCCCGGCGCGGGCGATCTCGGCTTCCGCGTTGATGGCCGCCACTACGTTGGGCTGCAGGGCGAAGGGGGCCTGCCAGAGGTGGCGTAGCGAGCTCGCCTTGCCCAGGCCGGTGAGCTGCTTGAACACTTCGGCGACGTCCTCGCCGATCTGCTCGTTGCAGGTCAGCAGGCCGAAATCGGTGTAGAAGCGGGTGGTGCGCGGGTGGTAGTTGCCGGTGCCCAGGTGGACGTAGCGGCGCAGACCCTGTTCCTCGCGCCTCACCAGCATCAGCAGCTTGGCATGGGTCTTGTAGCCGAACACGCCATAGACGACGTGTACGCCGACTTCCTCCAGGCGGTTCGCCCAGCTGATGTTGGCCTCTTCGTCGAAGCGCGCCATCAATTCCAGCACCACCGTGACTTCCTTGCCCTTCTGCGCAGCGCGCGCGAGGTGCTCCATCAGCACGGAGTCGGTGCCGGTGCGGTACACCGTCATCTTGATCGCCACCACCTGCGGGTCGTCGGCCGCCGCGCGCAACAGGTCGATCACCGGGCTGAAGCTCTGGAAGGGATGGTGCAGCAGGATGTCGCTGTTGCGGATGGCGGCGAAGATCTCGCGCCGCTTGTCCAGCGCCTTCGGGATGCCGGGCAGGAAGGGGGTGTATTTCAGCTCGGGGCGGTCCACCCAGTCCGGCACCTGCATCAGGCGCACCAGGTTCACGATGCCCGGGGTGCGATACAGGTCGCCGCGCCCGAGGCGGAAGTGTTGCAGCAGGAAGTCGGCCATCTCGTCCGAGCAGTTGTCCGCCACCTCCAGGCGCACCGCGTCGCCGAAGTGGCGTTGCTGCAGTTCGCCCTTCAGCGAGGCGCGCAGGTCCTTGACCTCTTCTTCATCCACGAACAGGTCGGAGTTGCGCGTGACGCGGAACTGGTAGCAGCCGAGCACTTCCATGCCGGAGAACAGTTCATCGACGTGGGCGTGCAGCACCGAGGAGAGGAAGACGAAGGTGTATTCCTGCTCGCAGATGTCGCGCGGCAGGCGGATCACCCGCGGCAGGGCGCGCGGCGCCTGGACGATGGCCGCGCCGGAGTCGCGTCCGAAGGCGTCGCGCCCCTTCAGTTCGATGGCGAAGTTGAGGCTCTTGTTGAGCACCCGCGGGAAGGGGTGGGCCGGATCGAGTCCGATCGGGGTGAGCACCGGCATCACTTCGCGCTGGAAGTAGTCGCGGATCCAGTCGCGCTGCGCATCGCTCCACAGACTGCGGCGCAGGAAAATCACGCCTTCGGCCTCGAGGGCGGGCAGGATGTCGTCGTTGAGCAGCTCGTACTGCTCGGAAATGATCTCGTGGACTTCCTTGCTGACCCGCTCGAGCAGTTCGGTCGGCGCCAGTCCGTCGTTGCCCGATGCGCGGCTGCCCAGGCGGATCTGTTCCTTGATGCCGGAGACGCGGATCTCGAAGAATTCGTCCAGGTTGCTCGACACGATGCACAAAAAGCGCAGGCGTTCGAGCAACGGCACGTCGCGGTCGGCCGCCTGGGCCAGGACGCGGCGCTGGAACTGCAGCAGCGACAGTTCGCGATTGAAGAAGTGGTCGGTCGGATAGCTTTTCTTGTTCGTCGGGGTGTGCATGTCTCGTCCATGCTTGGCGATGGAGGCCCCATTATGTGACAAAGACGTTGCGAATGGATGACGGCGGGAAGCCGCGAATGCGCGAACGGCGGGCCGGTGCGGTAGGGTAGAATGCGCCGGAACTGGACGGCCGCGGCCAACACCGACACCTTCACATGATGCAAGAACTGATCGCAGCGATCGACCTCGGCTCCAACAGCTTCCGCCTGCAGGTCGGGCGCATCGTCAATGACCAGATCTATCCGCTTGACGGTCTGAAGGAGTCCGTGCGTCTTGCCGCTGGACTGGGGCGCGACAAGCTGCTCGACGATGCCGCGCAGCTGCGCGGCATCAACGCGCTGCGCCGCTTCAACGAGCGCCTGAGCGGTTTTTCCGGCGATTCGGTGCGGGCGGTGGCGACCAACACCCTGCGGGTGGCGAAGAATTCGCCGGGCTTCCTGCTGCATGCCGAAGAGGCGCTCGGTTTCCCCATCGAGGTCATCGCCGGACGGGAAGAGGCGCGCCTGATCTACGTCGGCGTGGCGCACACCCTGCCGAACCCGCACCGCCAGCAGCTGGTGGTCGACATCGGCGGCGGCTCCACTGAGTTCATCATCGGCAAGAGCTTCGAGCCCATCCTGCTCGAATCGCTCTACATGGGTTGCGTAAGCTACAGCCTGAATTTCTTTCCCGATGGACGGATCGACAAGCGCAGCCTGAAGGAGGCCGAGATGGCCGCGCGGCGCGAGCTGCAGGCCATCGCCCACCCGTATCGCGAGGCGGGCTGGGAAGAAGCGGTGGGCTCCAGCGGTTCGGCCAAGGCGCTGGTCGAGATCCTGGTGCAGAACGGCTTTGCGGAGAGCGGCATTACGCGCGAGGGGCTGGAGCGCCTGCGCAGCGCGCTGCTGCGCGCCGGCAGCCTTGACCGCCTGGAGCTGGCGGGCCTGCGCGCCGACCGCCTGCCGGTACTGCTCGGCGGCTTTTCCATCATGAGCGCGGTGTTCAAGGAGTTCGGCCTGGAGCGCATGGTGTTCTCCGAGGGCGCACTGCGCCTGGGCGTGCTGTACGACCTGCTGGGCCGTTACCACCATCACGACCTGCGCGACGCCACAGTGGATGCCTTCATGGCGCGCTATGGCGTCGATCGGCGCCATGCCGGCGAGGTGGCCGACACCGCCTGCCATCTGCTGGCGCAACTCTCGCCGGAAGCGGCCAGCCCTGACCATCCGGACCACCGCTTCCTGCGCTGGGCGGCGATGCTGCACGAGATCGGTATTTCGGTGGCGCATTCGAGTTATCACAAGCACAGCGCCTACATCCTGGCCAATGCCGACATGCCGGGCTATTCGCGCATGGAGCAGGGGCGCCTGGCGCGCATCGTGCTGGCCCATCGCGGCAAGCTGGAGCGGGTCGCCGCGCTCGATCCGGCCAGCCCGGACTGGCTGCTGATCGCCTGCCTGCGCCTGGCGGTGGTGGTGCACCGTGCGCGCGACGGACGCGGCATCCCGCCGCTCACCGTCAGCCGCGAAGGGCGCAGCTTCGCCGTGGTGGCGGCGCCGGGCTGGCTGAAGCAGTTGCCGCTCACCGCCGCGGCGCTCGAAGAAGAACAGCGCCAGTGGCTGTCGGTCGGACGCGGGCTGGCGGTGCGCAGTGCGCCGGGATCCGTCGCCGCCTGACATGGCACAGCCCGACTTCGGCTATCGGAGCGAAACCGGCGTGGCACGCGTGCGGGGGGACTGGACCCTGCGCGCGCTTGCGCCAACGGTAGGCACACTGCGCCGGCAGCTCGCCGGTGTGCCGCAGGATGCGGACTGGCGGCTGGACGAACTCGAGCGCCTCGACAGCTTCGGCGCCACCTTGCTGTGGCGGGCCTGGGGGCGGCGCTGGCCGGCCCGCCTGCAGCTTGGCGACGAACAGCGCCGCTTGCTGGAGGACATTGCCGCGGCGAGCGCCCAGCCGGTGCCCGTTCCGCCGCGTTTCACCGCAGTCGACGCGCTGGTGCTGCTCGGCACCGCGGTGCTGGCCTTCCGCGCGCACCTGGCGGACTTCATCCGCCTGCTCGGCCAGTTGCTGCTCGATCTGCTCAGGCTGCTGCGCCAGCCGCGCGAATGGCCGCTGCTGGAGATCAGCGCCAACCTGCACAAGGTCGGCGTAAAGGCGATGCCGGTGACCGCGCTGGTGGGCTTTCTCATCGGCGTGGTGCTGTCCTACCTGTCCGCCTTGCAGCTGCGCGCCTTCGGCGCGGACATCTTCATCGTGAACATCCTTGGCCTGGGCATCATCCGTGAACTCGGCCCGGTACTCGTGTCGGTGCTGGTGGCGGGGCGTTCCGGTTCGGCGATGACCGCGCAACTGGGGGTGATGCGGGTCACCGAGGAGGTGGATGCGCTGTCGGCGATGGGCATCTCGCGCACCATCCGCCTGGTGCTGCCGAAGGTGATCGCGCTGACCCTGGCGATGCCGCTGCTCGTGTTGTGGACCTCCGGCGTGGCGCTGTTCGGTGGCATGGTCTCGGCCTGGGTGCAGCTCGACCTGTCCTTCGGATTCTTTATCGACACGCTGCCGCGCGTGGTGCCGATCGCCAACCTCTACATCGGGCTCGCCAAGGGGGCGGTGTTCGGCCTGCTGATCGCCCTGGTGGCCTGCCACTTCGGCCTGCGCGTGGCGCCCAACACCGAGAGCCTGTCGTCCAATACCACGGCCTCGGTGGTCAGCGCGATCACCCTGGTGATCCTGGTCGACGCGGTGTTCGCCATCGCCACGCGTTCCATCGGGGTGCCGGGGTGAGCGCGGCGCCGGTCATCGAACTGCGCGACGTGGTGACCCGCTTCGGACGCAACCTGGTGCACGACGGCGTGGACCTCGCCGTAGCAGCCGGCGAGGTGGTCGCCCTGGTGGGGGGGTCGGGCAGCGGCAAGACCACCTTGCTGCGCCACATCATCGGCCTTACCCGGCCGTCCGCGGGCACGGTACGCCTGTTCGGCGAACCGCTGCTGGACGGTCCGGCCGAGCGCGTGCGCGCCCTGCAGCGCCGCTTCGGCGTGCTGTTCCAGCAGGGGGCGCTGTTCTCCGCCTTCAGCGTGGCCGAGAACATCGCCTTTCCGCTGCGCGAGAGCAGGGTGGCGAACGAGGCCGAGATCCGCGACCTGGTCGCCCTCAAGCTGGCCATGGTGGAACTCGAGCCGGCGCATGCCCTGCTCAAGCCTGCGGAGCTTTCCGGCGGCATGGTCAAGCGGGTGGCGCTGGCGCGCGCGCTTGCCCTGGAGCCCGAACTGCTGTTGTTGGACGAGCCCACCGCCGGGCTGGATCCGGACCGCAGTGCCGCCTTCGTGGCGCTCATTCGCAGCCTGCAGCGGCGTCTCGGCCTCACCGTGGTGCTGGTGACCCACGACGTGGATACCCTGGCGGCGCTGGCGACGCGCGTCGCGGTGCTCGGGGAGCGGCGCATCCTCAGCTACGCTACGCTGGACGACACCCTCAAGGTGGACCACCCCTTCATCCGCCGCTTCTTTCACGGCGAACACGGCAGGCGCGCACTGGCGCGCGCCCAGGGAGGAGATTGATATGGAAAACCGTGCGCACGCGCTGGCGGCGGGCGTCTTCGCAGTGCTGCTGGGCACCGCCCTGGTCGCCGCACTGTGGTGGTTCTCCGACGGGCGCGAACCGATGCGCGACTACATGTTGGTGTCCAACGGCAAGGTGACCGGTCTCAACGTGCAGGCCCAGGTGCGCTACCGCGGCATCTCGGCGGGCAAGGTGACCGGCATCCGGGTGGATCCGGCCGACCCGCGCTACATCCTGGTGAGCATCCGCATCCGCGAGGAATTGCCGGTGACCCGCGGCACCCGCGCCAGCCTGGGCTACCAGGGGGTGACCGGGCTGGCCTTCGTCCAGCTCGACGACAGCGGCGAAGATCCCACGCCGTTACAGGCACCCGATGGCGGCATCCCGCGCATTGCGCTGGAGCCGGGCCTGATGGACCAGGTCACCGATGCGGCGCTGCATGCCATGCAGCGCTTCCGCGAGGTCGCCGACCGCACTGCGGCCTTCTTCGACGAAGACAACATTGAGCGCTTCACCAGCACGCTGGCACGCCTTGAGTCCGCCGCGGTCGGCGTAGACCGCACCTTCCGCGTGGCCCCGGAGGCCTTCGCCGCGGTGCGCGACACGCTCAATCCGGAGAACATGCGGCGCTTCTCGGCCACCCTGGAGAGCCTGGAGCGCGCCAGCGCGCAGGCCGAACCGGCAGTGGTGGAGATGCGCGAGCTGATGGCGCGCGTCTCGGGCATGGCAGAACGGCTCGACCGGGCCGCCGCGGCGGCCAGCGATGGCGTGCTCGACGACACCCTGCCGCAGCTCAACGAACTGCTCACCGAACTGGTCACCACCTCGCGCCGTCTCGGTCGCCTGATCGAGGACGTCGACAGCGCGCCGCAGATCCTGCTCACCGGACGCGGCAAGCGCCAGCCCGGACCGGGCGAGGAAGGTTTCGAAGCGCCGCGCGATGCGGCCGCACGCTGATGAGGATGCGCATGCTGAAACGCCTGACCCCATTGTTCGCCCGTTGCACGCTGGCCGCCGCGCTGGGTGGTTGTGCCGGACTGGGTACGCCGCCCAACGATCTGGCGCTGTTCGATCTCGGCCTGGCCGACCCGGTGCCGGTCAATGGCGTGGCGCGCCCCTCATCGGTGGAGGTGCGCGCGCCTTCCTGGCTCACCACCAGTGCGATGCAGTATCGCCTGGCCTATGCCGAACCGCTGCGCCGGCAGACCTACGCGCAGAGCCGCTGGGCCGCCACGCCTGCGGAGATGCTCACGCGCGCGCTCGATCGCGCACTGCTGGTGCCCGGTGCGGAACACAGCGGCTGCCGGCTGCGCGTCGAGCTCGACGAGTTCGCACAGGTCTTTGACAGCGCCGAGCGCAGCCATGTGCTGATCGCGGCGCGCGCGACGCTGCTGCCGCAGCGCGGCGAGAGCCCGGTGGCCGGGCGCGACCTGAACCTGCGCGTACCCGCCGAACCGGCCGATGCGCAGGGCGGCGTGCTGGCCGCACGGGCGGCGACACGCGCACTTGCCGCAGAGCTTGGCACCTGGTTCGAAAGCCTTGACCCTGGTGGCACGGCGGGATTGAATGGCAGGGCCGCTTGCCGGCCCTGAGGCACGGCCCTGGGGACGGCGGCCACGGCACCGCACAAGGACAACGTGGAGACATCATGAGCGCACCGCAATCGTCGCCTTACGAGCATGGCCTGCAACGCAACGCCGCCAATTACGTACCGCTCACGCCGCTGAGCTTTCTCGAGCGCAGCGCCTACGTTTATCCCGAGCGTAGTGCCGTGCTCCACGGCGCGCGGCGCTACACCTGGCGCGAGGTGCTGGAGCGCAGCCGCCGCCTGGCCTCGGCCCTGCGCCAGCTGGGCGTGCAGCGCAAGGACACGGTGGCGGTGGTGCTCAACAACACGCCGGAGATGTACGAATGCCATTTCGGCATTCCCGCCTGCGGCGCGGTGGCCAACACCATCAATACCCGGCTCGACGCGGAAACCATCGCCTTCATCCTGAACCACGGTGAAGCCAGGGTGCTGATCACCGACCGCGAGTACTCGCGCACGGTCGCGAAGGCCATCGAACTGGCCGGCCGGCAGGACATGATCGTGATCGACGTCGACGACCCGGAGTACAGCGGCCCGGGCGAGCGCGTCGGGCGCATGGACTACGAAGCCCTGCTGCAACTCGGCAGTCGGGACTTCGCCTTCGAGACGCCGGTCGACGAGTGGGACGCCATCTCGCTCAACTACACCTCGGGCACCACCGGCAACCCCAAGGGCGTGGTGTATCACCACCGCGGCGCCTACCTCAACGCGCTGAGCAACATCGTGTCCTGGGGCATGCCGCCGCATGCGGTCTATCTGTGGACCCTGCCGATGTTCCACTGCAACGGCTGGTGCTTCGCATGGACCATGGCGGCCAATGCCGGCGTGAACGTCTGCCTGCGCCGGGTCGATCCGCGCCTGATCTTCGAGGCGATCCGCGCGCACGGTGTCACGCACTATTGCGGCGCGCCCATCGTGCATTCGATGCTGGCCAATGCGCCGGCCGAATGGCGCAAAGGCATCGACCACAAGGTGTACGGCCTGGTGGCCGCGGCCCCGCCCCCGGCGGCGGTGATCGAGGGCATGGCAAAGATCGGCTTCGACATCACCCACGTGTATGGCCTCACCGAAACCTACGGTCCCGCCTCGGTATGTGCCAAGCACGATGAATGGAACGCGCTGCCGCTGGCCGAGCAGGTGGCGAAGAACGGCCGCCAGGGGGTGCGCTATCACGCCCAGGAGGCGATCACGGTGATCGACCCGCAGACCATGCAGCCGGTGCCGTGGGACGGCGAGACCATGGGTGAGATCATGTTCCGCGGCAACCTGGTGATGAAGGGTTACCTGAAGAACGAGAAGGCCACCGCAGAGGCCTTTGCCGACGGCTGGTACCACACCGGCGATCTGGCGGTGATGCAGCCGGACGGCTATGTGAAGATCAAGGACCGCTCCAAGGACATCATCATTTCCGGCGGGGAAAACATCTCGTCCATCGAGGTCGAGGATGCGCTCTACAAGCATCCCGCGGTGATGGCCGCGGCGGTGGTGGCCGCACCCGACGAGAAGTGGGGCGAGGTGCCGTGCGCCTTTGTCGAGCTCAAGGAGGGCGCCAGCGCCAGCGCCGAGGAGATCGCGGCGCACTGCAGGCAGCACCTGGCCGGCTTCAAGGTGCCGAAGAAGATCGTCTTCGCCGAACTGCCGAAGACCTCCACTGGCAAGATCCAGAAGTTCGTGCTGCGCGAGCGGGCGCGCTCGACCGCCGCAATCGAGTGATCCGCGCTCGGAAACGGGCTGCGGAGGTGACCACGGCTACCGGGCGCGCTACCATGTTCGTCAGGTTGACGTGCACGTAAACAAAACAGGAGGAGACCGATGAGCGCCGTACCCGATGCTGCCGACCAACCCATGCTGCTGCGCCGTGACGAAGGCGGCGTGGCCTGGCTGACGCTGAACCGCCCGGGTCAGTTCAACGCGCTGTCGAAGGCGATGCTGGAGAACCTCATCGCCGCGATCGACGAGATCGCCGCCGACCGCAGCGTGCGCGTGGTGGTGTTGTCCGGGGAAGGCAAGGCCTTCTGCGCCGGGCACGACCTGAAGGAGATGCGCGGCAACCACAACCTGGCCTTTCAGCAGGAACTCTTCCGCCTGTGCGGCAAGTTCATGATGAAGCTCACCGAACTGCCGCAACCGGTGATCGCCCGGGTGCATGGCATCGCCACCGCGGCGGGCTGCCAACTTGTGTCGATGTGCGACCTCGCGGTGGCCGCGGATGTGGCCCGCTTCGCCGTGTCGGGCATCAATGTCGGCCTGTTCTGCGCCACGCCGAGCGTGGGGCTGTCGCGCAACATGGGGCGCAAGCAGGCCTTCGAGATGCTGGTGACGGGCGACTTCATCGACGCGGCCGAGGCGCAACGGCGTGGCCTGATCAACCGCGTGGTGCCGCTCGAGCAACTCGACGAGGAAGTCGGGCGGCTGGCCACCGCGGTGGTCGCCAAGTCGCCGCTGGCCATCCAGATGGGCAAGCAGATGTTCTACAAGCAGCTCGAGATGGGACTGGACGCCGCCTACCAGATGGCGGCCGAGACCATGGCCTGCAACATGATGAGCGAAGACGCCGCGGAGGGCATCGATGCCTTCATCGCCAAGCGCAAGCCGGCGTGGCGCGGCAAGTGAGCCGCCCGACGGCGGCGTGCTGATCGACACCCACTGTCATCTGGACGCCGCCGAGTTCGACGCCGACCGCGCCGCGGTGCTGGCCGCGGCACGGTCGGCCGGCGTGCGTGGCATCGTGCTGCCGGCAGTCGATGTGGCGAGTTTCGCGCGCGTGGCGGCGCTGGCTGCGGCCCATGCGGAGATTCGCCCCGCCTACGGCATCCATCCGCTGTATGTGGACCGCGCCGCCGAGGCCGACCTGGCGCGTCTGGCGGACTGCCTCGCCACGCACGACGATGCGGTGGCGGTCGGCGAGATCGGTCTGGACAACTACGTGCAGGATGCCGATCCGCAGCGTCAGGAGCACTTCTTCATCGAACAGCTCAGGCTTGCGCGCGCTTTCGATCTGCCGGTGATCCTGCACATCCGCCGCGCGCAGGATGCGGTGCTCAAGCAGTTGCGCCGCATTCCCGTGCCGGGCGGCATCGCCCACGCCTTCAATGGCAGCCGCCAGCAAGCGGACGCCTTCATCGCGTTGGGATTCAAGCTCGGTTTCGGCGGTGCGATGAGCTTCGAGGGTTCGCGCCGCATCCGCGAACTGGCCGCCACGCTGCCGCTGGAGGCCATCGTGCTGGAGACCGACGCGCCGGACATGGCGCCGGCCTGGGGGCAGGGGCGGCGCAATGAACCGGCCAATCTGGCGCGTTATGCGCAACTGCTGGCAGCGCTGCGCGGCCTGGATGCAGACGC